>JASJCE010000387.1 GCA_030066155.1 Desulfobacterales bacterium
GCGATTTTTGGTCCGGTATTGAAAGCCAGATCAATGAGATGGTGGAGCGGGGCAGGGCGCCGGATTGGATCAAGGACAATATCGTAATCACCGATGATCCAAAGAAAGTGACCGAGGTATATCGTCAACGTCTGCTGCTATTTTGATCTTTGAGTGTAGCTTATATGAGGTTTCATCATTGTAATTTTTCACCGCAAAGGTCGCAGAGCGACGCAGAGATCATTTAAAATACGCTTTCTCGGCGTTCTCAGCGAACTTTGCGGTAAATTCTTAAAGTTTTTTTGATCAGACTGGTCGCTTGCGGCCAGAAGCGCCGCTCGGGCTATAAATCTTCACCATGCTTTGACAGAAAATCGGCGACCCCTTCTGCAGTGGGTTTCATTCCTTCCTCACCTTTGTTCCATCCGGCGGGGCAGACTTCGCCATACTTTTCCGTGAATTGCAGCGCATCAACCATTCGAATCATGTCATCAACATTTCTTCCCAGAGGCAAATTGTTGACCGTCTGATGCTGGACAACGCCGTCTTTGTCGATTAAGAAAGACGCCCGTAACGCCACACCATCGGGATGCTCGATGCCATAGGCCCGGGTAATTTCGTGTTTGACATCCGCGACAATCGGAAACTGAACCTCACCGATTCCGCCGTCATCAACGGCGGTGTTGCGCCAGGCAAAATGCGTAAACTGAGAATCAATGGAGATGCCGACGACTTCGACATTCCGCTCTTTGAATTGATCCACCCGCTTATGATGGGCAATGATCTCCGTGGGGCAAACAAAGGTAAAATCCAGGGGCCAGAAAAACAACACCACGTATTTCCCTCTCAAATCCGAGAGCTTGAACTCTTCGTTGATGACACCATCCGGCATAACCGCCGGCGCCACAAAATCAGGAGCCTCTTTCGTTACCAAAACGCTCATAATTGAATCCTTCCAAGTAATATAGTTAACGAGTATTCCGATCGACAGATTTTGTGATCCGAATATGTCCAACGGACAATAAATTGATTTTAATATGAGGCTGAAATTTACTTTTGCAACAGACAGGTGGGAGATTTTAACTCCCTTCACGAGCCGCCGGCATTGAGAATAGGAGCGGTTCGACCGTCATCCCGCTAAAACGGGGCTGCTGATGAGTGGAGTTATTTATAAGAAATGTTTTTTGTGCTTTTTGCGGCTATCATCATCTTCATTTCCCCGGTAAAGCGGGATTTACGCTTCGCCGCAACCGGCTCGGCCGGGCAGAGGCTCAATAGCCCGAAAACTGCTTGTCCAGCATTATTTTCAGAATGGTGCGATCCGTTTCAATCATCCCCTGGGTGCTGAGGGTGCCGATATTCTGCATGGTCTGCTCGGGGGATGCACCGATGATACCGTCCGTTGGCAGCACGTTGACGCCATGAAGTGAGAATAGGGCTGCCTGCACGGCTGTGCCGGCTGCCGTGGCCAGTTTAAATGCACAACCGGCCTTGGCACCGTCACAGATAACACCGGCCAGGTCTTCAGTTAGATTCTTGATTGCACCCGCGATGTGGTGGATGCTTCCGGCCAGCAGGTAAGCGACACCGGCAGCCGCGCCGGCCCCGGCCGCGATGGAGCATCCGCATACCGCCGAGAGGCGGCCGGTATGCGCTTTGATGTAGGCCGTAATGATGTGGCTCAAACAAATCGCTTCCAGCAGGGTGTCCCGATCACAATCTACGAAATCATAAACGGCTTTGATCGGAAGAATGGCCGTCAGACCGTGATTGCCGCTTCCCGCTGAACTCATGGCCGGCAGATTCACACCGGACATGCGGGCATCTGCTGCCGCCGAGGCCAGAATTCGGGCTTCAAGAATCATGTCCTTTTTTATCAATCCCTGTCGGCTGAGCCGCTCCAGGGTTTTTCCGACCCCTAAACCCTGTCCGTGTTTCAGGCCGTGTTCTGCGAGCTGCAGGTTAAAGTGAATGCCCTCTTCCAAAAATTTCTTATCGTCCTCGTCAATCTCATCCACCATCTCTAGCAGGTCGGCCAGAGACAGATCTTTAAGCCAGGACTCCAGCTGCAGCAAGCCGCTTTTGTTTCCGGCCCCGGATTCCGTCGATATGAGGTCGCCGGCGGATTCCGCCTGGTCGTTCAGCCGGAGTGTTACGATATTGTCATGGAGATCCCGGATCACCGACTCGGCCCGGTCCTCACCGCTGTGGATCACTGTCTTGATATACAGACCTTTGTGATCCGTCAGCAGGTTCACCTTTACTTTACCGGCTTCCAACAGCTTTTTGGCGCTGAAGACAATCTCATCCGTAATCGGTTTCAACACTTCCAATTTGAGGGCGGCATCACCACCAAGGGCTCCGATTGCAGCGGCAGTGTCCAACCCGGTCAAGCCATTGGTTCCGGGTATGGAAACGGCCAGACCGTTTTTGTAGATATTCGGGTCGACCCAGATTTCAATCGCATCAACCGTTTTTTCGGGCAACAGCGTTGAGGCAGCTGCCGCGCCCAGCGCAATCGCTACCGGCTCGGTGCAGCCCAGAGCCGGTGCAACATTCATTTTTAATATATCTTTCACCGCATAAGACATACCGCTTCTACCCCTTGAAATTTGAAATCCGTATCCATGGCGTGCGACATGGACTTTCCAATAATATATCAATGTCTAATTAATTGCAAATGATCACGCGGACCCAACCAGGGCCACATCATTTAAACCGTTAATTGCTTGGAATAAATTGAGTGACTCGCTTATCAAAATCATGAAAATTCCAAGCACCAAAAACCAAATCTCAAATAAATACCAATGACCGAAATTCAAAATTCAAAACAAACTAAACAAAGCGAAAACTCCGATAAGTGATTGTAAGGTTTTAATCATTGGAATTTGTAATTATGATATTATTTGTAATTTGAGTATTGTAATTTGGGATTTTAGTGAGGTATCCAGCAAGACAAATGGCTTCTATCCAAATCAGTTAAAGTTGACTTTGAGGTCTCCCTGCGGACCCAACAGGGTCGGGTCGGATTCTGCGCCTTATTGGGATCCTCTAATTTTTATGGACCGGATGCCGTTCAGGAATCGACGACTCAGATTTTTTGAGATGAGATGATCATATACCTCACCCGCCGGGGTTATCCCGCTGATCGTGGCGGTGCCCAAAAATCGACCCAACAGGTGCAGCCCGGTTTCGAGGCGATTGGCCGGATTCTGTTCGCGGAGTGCGGCGGAATTCGGGGCCGGAAGCGGTATTGCCCGGTCTATAAGAGATTTTATGAAATTGAGTATCCGGGCCAGCCGCAAGATGGTAATCGCTTCCAGGCGGCTTGTGGTATGCGATAGCGGCAGGGCACTTGAGCGCAGGCATGAAACATCTGCAGGCAGCAGCTTCCGTTCAATGCAGTGTTCATAATCCTGGCTGCCCGGCGCCGGATAAAAAATGGATACTCCTGCCAGAACTCTTCTGCGGGCCAAAAAGAGCAAATCGGAGATCGAGTCGTTTGCCAGCTGGTCCGGGGCGGCGCTGATCACGTATCCGACTGCATTCAGACCGTTTTCCTCAGCCAGCTCAAGGGCCCGGTCGAAGGCAACACGCACATCCGGCCGGTTAAATCGGCGAAGCTGTTCCTTCGAAGATGATCCCAGCGACAGATTGAGGCATCTGAAGCCCGCGGATTTCATGCAGCGAATGACTTCTTCATCCAGGGACGGCGGGTATAGGCCGTTCATGGCCCTCAGCTCAAATTTGCCGGATCCGAAGCGGCTCTGGATGGCCCCTAACAGCCGCAAGAACCAGCGGCGATCCAGGGAAAGATGTTCATCTTCGAAATCAATAAAACCGACCGGATCGAGATTATCAGCCGCTTCAATTTCGCGAATGATTGAAGGCACGCTCCGTTTGCGAAAAGGCCGGGAAGAATTTGCTCCAAAACAACAATAGGAGCACTGCATGGGACACCCCCGGCCGGCAACAATCGCCATACTCCCGGTCCCTCTGCGCCGGTAAAATTTGCGGTTGACCAGATGATGGGCGGGCACTGGAAAGCTATCCGGATCCGGCATCTGGACCGCAGGTTCGATATTCAATGCCCCGTTTTTGCCCCGATAAACCAACCCGGGAATATCCTTTAGGGATATTCCGTTCGCCAGGGCGTCAGCCAGCAGCGGCATGGCGATCTCACCTTCACCGCGGATGACGTAGTCCACGGCGGATGATTGCATTACTGACTCTGGCAGGGCGGTGGGATGGTGACCGCCCAGGACAATGCTGCAGTTCGGATGCCAGTCTTTGACGGCCTCGGCGGTTCGAATGGCCTCCCGCACATAAGGCGTGAATAGCGACGAGATGCCGATCAGAAATGCGCCGGATTCCCGGGCTGCCTTTCCGATCGTCTCAAAGCTGTAGCCAAAATGGCGGAAATCGTGAAAGAGGGCAAATGGCGAACAATCAGCTCGGCCGTAGAAGGGCTGCAAATAGGACAGCTCTTCCGGCAGTTTGCGAATTCGAGCCTTGGAGGTGGCCAAGGCATCGAAGATATCGACCGAATAGCCTGCTGCAATCAGGGCTGCGGCAATACTGCTTATTCCGTAGGGCATGGTTCGCTTGGCCGTCAGATAAAAGTCCCTGATTGGTGGCTGAATGAGTAAAATGTCGGGCATGGTTGCGATACTGGATACTGGATACTGGATACTCGATGCTGGATACTGGATACTCGATGCTGGATACTGGATTCTTGATTCTGGATACTTGATACTCGATCCTGGATCCTGGATGCCGGATATCGGCCAATAGCAATGCTTAAGGCTCCAGGGTATTGTATTTATTCAGTACGAAATTTCTTTTTTGCGCTTTTTGCGGCTATATCAATCTTCAATTTTCATTGCCGGGTTGGGGTTTAAGGTTTAGTTGGCCTTTGTTTTGGCGTTCCACTCCACCAGCTGCGAAAGAAACTTATGGTTCGCTTTGGGCAACGGATAATTTTGCAGTTGATCAAGGTTGATCCAGCGGTGGTCCACCGGTCCATTCAGTCGCACACGCCCGGAGATATAGACACAGCAGAAAACTTCCATGCGGATCTTAAAGTGTGTGTAGGCATGCCTGACTTGGCTGAGATGGGCGTCAATTCGAACCGTCAGGTTCACCTCCTCTTTGATTTCCCGGATGCAGGCTGCCTCCGCTGATTCGTGGGGTCTGATTTTTCCGCCGGGAAATTCCCACAGGCCCCCCAGCAGCCCTTCCGGTTTGCGGCGGGTTATCAGCACCCGGCCATTTTTAAATACGACTCCCACCGCTATACGGTGCTCCGGAGTTGCCTGTTTTTTTATTCTCCGCGGAAATTCGGCAACGCGGTCGTTGCGGTAGGCCCTGCACGCTGCCTGCAGCGGGCAGGCCGCGCAGGTTGGCCGTCGCGGTTTGCAGATCGTGGCCCCCAGTTCCATAATGGCCTGGTTGTAAGTGCCCGGTCGGCGTTCATCCAATAACTCGTTGGCGGCCTGCTGATATATGGACTTTGACTTCGGCCGGTTTACCGGATCGTCCATTTCAAACAGGCGGGATAAGACGCGCTTGACATTGCCGTCCACAACCGCGTAGGGCTTGTCAAATGCAATGCTCAATACCGCGGCCGCAATGTAGTCACCGACACCGGGCAAATCTCGAAAGTCCTGCCAGGCCTGCGGCAGGCGGCCGTTGTGTTTGGCCATAACCATTGCTGCCGCTTTGTGCAGATTGCGGGCCCGGGCGTAATAGCCCATGCCCTCCCATACTTTCAGGACATCCTGCAAATCTGCAACGGCCAGTCGCGCCAGGTTCGGAAAGCGTTCCAAAAATTTGCGATAGTAGGGTCGGACGGTTGCGACCTGGGTCTGCTGCAGCATCACCTCGGAGACCCAGATCTGGAAGGGATCCGATGTCCTGCGCCAGGGCAGGTCCCGGTGATCGGTCAAATACCACTCTACGAGCGCCTTTCGAATAGAGAGAATTCGCTTTTTTTCCACCGTTATTGCATCAGCTACCGATTTTACATGGTCTTCTTTCAGCATTTCTAAAAATCATCGAAGTATTCTTTCCAGAAATTTGAGTTTATTGCCGTAGGGCGGGTAGCGCAGCGGGGCATCCAGCCGGAACGATCTCTTGAGAATACTTTTACGGTGAGAGAAGGTTTCAAAACTTTTTTGACCGTGATAGCTGCCAATCCCGCTGTTGCCGACACCCCCGAACGGCAGATGCGGATTGGCGAAATGCAGCAGGGTATCATTGATGCACCCACCTCCAAAGGATAGGTCGGCGAGAATGGTTTCATTCAGCTGGCGGTTGTTGGAAAAGCTGTACAGCGCAAGCGGTCTCGGCAGCTTTTTTATCTGCGCGATGGTTTCTTGGAGGTTCTCATAGGAAAGTACGGGAAGGATAGGGCCGAATATCTCGTTTTCCATGATCGGATCCCCCCAGCTTACTTCATCGATAACCGTCGGTGCAATGTACAGATTTTGCAGATCGGATTGACCGCCGACAATTACGCTCCCGAACTGCATTAATCCCACCAGGCGCTGGAAGTGCTTTTCGTTGACAATCCGCGGGTAATCCGGACTCAATTTGGGATCATCGCCGAAGAAGTCATGGATCGAATCTTTGATGCTCTCGATGAGCCGATCTTTGATTTCGTGATGAACCAGCAGGTAGTCCGGTGCGATGCAGGTTTGGCCGGCATTGATAAATTTGCCGGACACAATCCGTCGGGCGGTTATCTTCAATTCAATATCGCGGTCCACGATGCATGGGCTTTTTCCGCCCAATTCGAGGGTTACCGGCGTCAGACGACGGGCGGCGGCCTGCATCACCAATTTCCCGACCGCAACACTGCCGGTGAAGAAAACATAATCAAATGGCTGGTCCAGCAGGGCCTGACTGACCTCCGCATGGCCTTCGCAGGCGGCGATATAGGCCGGATCGAAATTGCGGCTGATCAGTTTTGCGATAACACGGGAGGTGTTCGGCGCAAATTCGGATGGCTTGATCACCGCGCAATTCCCGGCCGCCATAGCGCCAATCAACGGTCCCATGACTAGCTGAAACGGATAATTCCAGGGTGCGATGATGAGGACAACGCCGTAGGGTTCGGCATAACGATAACTGGATGCCGGGACTAAAAATAAATTGGTTCGGACCCGGCGGGGTCTGGCCCACCTGGTCAGGCGTTTTCTGACAAAGCGGATTTCATCCAGCACGATGCCAACCTCGGTCAGATACCCTTCGTAGGCGGATTTGGAGAGATCCCGCTGCAGAGCTGTCAGGATGTCCTCCCGGTTGTCGGCAATCTCCCGCCTGAGGATATCCAACTGTTGCTTGCGAAAGTCGACGTCCCGGGTCCGGCCAACGTCGAAAAACGCCTTCTGTGCTTTCATCAACGAGTTGAAATTTGTCATGTCACTTTTTAAAGGTTTCAGGTTTCAGGTTTCAGCCCAGCCGTCGGCCCAAAAAAGGCCAGTCTGATCAAAAGAGAAACTAATGAACGTCCAACACCCGCCTGCCATGCTTAATGAGCTGGA
>JASJCE010000388.1 GCA_030066155.1 Desulfobacterales bacterium
TGAACCCTGCTTGCCCTGCGTAGCCCGACCTGTTGGGTCGTAGCTGAAAGCGAAGCCTAAAGGGCGAAGAAGGGAACCTTTATTCCTGAACCTGTAAACGCATACGAAATGAGGATACATGTCCAAAAAGGAGTTCTCTGCACCTGTTAAATCACGCGATGAAAACCACATTCCAATAAACGACAAGCCTTTTTACGGCTGGTGGATCGTAGTGGTGAGCACGACGATATTATTTGTTGCATCCGGAATCGGGTTTTACGGGCATGGCGTCATTCTGGATCCGCTGCGGACACTTCACGGTTGGTCGAAAGCAACCATCTCATCGGCGGTCAGCCTGTATTTCCTGACCTCCGGCATCATGGGAATGATCATTGGCCGCCAAATCGATAAATACGGCCCGAAATGGGTAATGATCATCGGTTCGGTAACCTTCGGAACGAGCTTCGTATGTTTAAGCCTGATCAATACGGTCTGGCAACTTTACCTGGTTTACTTCACCATGGCTTTGGGCTTTAGCTGTACGGCGCTTGTACCGGCCAACACCTTGATTACCAACTGGTTTATTCGCAAACGCGGTTTCGCCCTGAGCCTGACCAATACCGGATTAAGCATCGGCGGCATTGTTCTGGTGCCCTTTGCCAGCCGCATCATCGCCGGATGGGGATTAACGGTTGCGCTACCGGTATTGGGGGCAATTTACGGCGTTGTCATTATCGGCAGTGCTTTGTTCATCAAACAGCGCCCTTCCGACCTCAATCAATTCCCTGATGGAGCACCGCCTGAATCTGTCTCAGAAAACAGCCCGGCTTCCCGAACCGATGAAGCTGCTCAGATGCGGGTTTGGACGCGCGGCCAGGCCATTCGCACGGTCGCATTCTGGTCGATTGTGGTAGCCTTCATGCTGGCGCTCTCCGGTCAAATCGCGTTTCTAATGCACCAGATATCATTTCTGAGCCGGTATTTAGGCGTGTCCGGTGCGGCCACGGCTGTCAGTATCACTGCAGGAGCCAGCATTATCGGACGCCTCTGGCTGGGTACCTTCGTCGACCGCTGCGACAAACGCCACGTCATCATGATCTGTCTACTGATTCAATGCATTGCCGTCATCGCGCTGGCCTATTTCCACCATGTTGTCATTCTGTATCTGGGCACCTTCGCGTTCGGCCTGACCATGGGCAATATCATCATGATGCAGTCACTGATTACCGGTGAATGCTTCGGCCTGGTTTCATTCGCGACGGTATCAGGACTGGCCGGCGTCTTCACCATGTCGGGCGCCGCGTTTGGTCCCAGCATTGCCGGCTTCATATTTGATGTGACCCAGAGCTACCGGATGGCATTCATTATATTCGCCGCAATGAGTGCCGCTGCCGCCGTGGTAATACAGTTCGCCAAACCACCCACCGCGGAATAAAAGATTGAACGTCGAACGTCCAACCTCCAACATCGAACGTCCAATGTGGATGACGCTCCATTTTTCGATTCAAATATAGGAATAAATTAAAGCCTTCGATGTGCTGGCGTCTGAGCTTGTCAAATGGCTGTCAGTTCGAATTCTCAAAGGAGCATTCGCTGGAGCAACACAAACGCCAGATGTTGTTCATATTAAAATCGATAGAATACATTATTCGAAGTTGGACGTTGAACGTTCGATGTTGGACGTTCGTTATTTTCTATTATTGATAGGAGCGGAATTTAAGAACAACCAGCGTAATATCATCTTCCTGGGATTCGGCACCCCGAAATTCAGTGACCGCATCCATGACCGCCTTACGCATTCCCTCAGCTTCAAGCCCTGAATTTCGGCGCACCACAACCTTAAATCGCTCTTTGCCGAACATTTCCCCGTCCGGATTATGGGCTTCAAATATGCCGTCGGTTGTCAGCAGCAAAATTTGTCCGGGCTCGATGCTCCGGGTATAATCTTCAAATTCCCAGTCTTCATCCACCCCTAACGCCAAACCGGCACCACCCAGCTCCTCGAACTGATCGGTCTCGGGACAATAGAGCAGCGCCGGATCATGTCCGGCCCGAACCCAGGTGATATTGCGGGTCGGGTATTCAACCACCAGATAGAAAAGGGTCATAAACTGCCCGGTTTCAGACGTGTCGACGGAGGTCAGGCGATTGACCCCGGTGATGATTTCAGCCGCTGAATCGGACATCGCCGCCCGCGCCCGCAGAAAGCCTCTGACACTGGCCATCAGCAGTGCGGCCGATACGCCGTGGCCCGTGACATCCCCGATCACAACCCCTAGTTTGTCTTCAGCAAGGTCGATAAAGTCAAAATAATCTCCCCCCGTTTCATCGCAGTACAGGCTGCGGCCGGCAATATCGATGGATGCCGGTCGCGGTGCAAGCTGGGGCAGTAGATTCTGCTGAACCTCCTGGGCCAGATTTAACGCGGCTATAATTTTCTCCAGCGAGCGCGAGTAGTCCGCCAGCTGATCATATAGCCGGGCATTTTCCAGGGAAATGGCAGACTGGGTGTTAAGAACCCTGAGGACCTCGAGATGTGCCGTGGTAAAGGCTCCCTCAGTTAGATTGTTTTCCAGATACAAGACACCAACCAACTTATCTTTGGTGGTCAGCGGCAAGCACAGGATCGATTTTGATTGGTGACTTAACACATAGGGCGTATGGGTAAATTTACCCTGCCGGGCGGCGTCTTCCAGCACGACCGGCTCTTGGGTGCGGGCCACAAAATTGACGATGGATTTTGAAACAGACCAACTGCTGTCTAACGGCGTCTTCATTCGAACTGCTGCCTGGGGTTTATCCACCGACAATTCGGCTTCCAGGAAAAGATTGCCTTTGCTCTCCAGCACCAGCACTGCCCGCTGGGCGCCGGCATTTTCCATCGTAACGCTCAAAAGCTTTTCCAGTAGCTTGTCCAGCACGATCTCACCAGAAAGTGCTTGAGTGGCCTTGAGCACCGACGCCAGATCAAGGGCCTCGGCAGCATCACTTGAAGTTGTGGTCACCTCGGTTAATCCGCTCAGAAAAGTAGGTTGGCCGGGAGCTGAGGACTCCAACAACAAATCGGGATACTTCTCTTCCAGATCCTGAACTTTGGCCGCGGCACCCCAGCGCAAATAGGCATAGCGGGCTTCGGTCAGGTAAGACCGGGCAATGGAAATCCGATTTGTGTCCAGATATAATCGTGCGGCCATTTCATTGGCCATGGCAACATCATAAATATAGTCGTTTTTCTGTGCTCCCTGCACAGCCCGATCGTACAGGGCCAAAGCTTCCGAGTCCTGCCCCAGCACCCGATGCCGTTCTGCCAGCACCAGATCCAGCTTGTGCTGATAATTGACCGGCGATTGCCGCGCCAGCTGCTTGAGTTTCTGAATGGAATTTCCAGCTTCTTTCAGGATCCGCTTCTTTTCAGCCGGCCCGGCATCGGGATAGGTGGACAACCGCGCCAGCGCGCTCCAGCAGTAAAAATTCGGCACGGTCGCCCCCAGTGACGGTGCGTCCTCCAGCACCCGTTTAACCTGATCGGCATTTTCGACCGCCCGATCATGCTGTCCGAACAGCAGACACAGCAGCAATTTGCAATTGTACAGGGCAATATCCCGTCCCTTGTTGTCGGCCTCCGTATCGATTGCCAGCATGGCAACCTCATCGTAATACTCGCCGGCCAGAACGCAGGGATCATCTCTTGGGGTCATCAGATTGGCAACCACCTGACGGTATAACAGCATAAAATTGTAGGCCGCATCCACACCGGTGGCCTTAACTATTAGATCATGATCGGATACGGCTTGATCTACGGTCGGCAAATCCGTTCCGCAGTAAAACATATGTACGATGCAGTAAGCGCCGGAATAAGCGATATAGAATGGATCGCCGATCTCCCGCGCGGACTGATTTATTTCCAGAATAGCCGGCACGGTTTCGCGCAGGTGCTCCTTCCAGTGACGCATGATCCAGTTAAAGGCAAACCGGCCGGCAATGCGAGACGGGTCTGCCGCGTGGCGTTTCAAAACACGCATGGCCAAAAGGCCGAATTGATAGCCGGATTCCATCTCGCCCCTGCCGCCCAGAAGCATGCCATAATTCAGATAGGCGGTGGCCGAAACCGGTCCGCTGCCGTGCCTTACGGTCAGGCGGATCATTTCAGTTGCCAGGATCGGATATAGCTCGGGGTAGATTGTGACCAGGGGTGCGTTGGCCTTCAGGGCAATCCGCATTTTGGCTGTCGTTTTGGGACAGGTAATGGACGGCAGGAATTCCAGATCGTCAAAGGATTTAGTGGCCAGCATCAGCTTCGTTTTCAGCAGGCTCGTCGCAACCTGGAATTTGCCGGGCTGCTTTGGCAAATCCAGTCCCAGTATTTGCAAAATTTCCAGGGCCGCGTCAGCGGACTCCGCCCATCGGTTCTGGGCGGTCAGGGCATTTATTTTGACCTCATGGGCCGGGACCTGGTCGAGGGGGCTGCGGGCATGCTTCAATACAACCTGAATCAATTTTTCCATTTTATCCTCGGCCGAACACAGATACGACATTTCAGCAGCCTCGGTGTGCAGGCGCAGAGCCAGATCATAGCAGGACTGCCAGCACGTTTCGTCCAGCAATTCCAGGCCGACTTCGAAATACGCCAGGGCTGTAGCGAAGACACCGGCGGCCTTGGAACGGCTGCCGGCAGCCAGGTTCAAATCCGCCAGCTCAGTCCGCTCGGAATCGCTGTTTATTAAGTTCCGGCCGGCATTAAGCTGATCAACTACGATGAAAATTCGGTCCGGGCTGCTATCCGGAGATGTACTTTGATGAAGCTGTTTTCCGATCTGATAATGCAGCTTTGGCCGTTCATCGGCCACCGTCAATTCATAAGCGGCCCGATGTATTTTATCGTGCGCAAATTTAAACTCGTTGTTAATTATGGAACAGTGAGGGGCATCCAGCAGGCCCTGGCAACCGGATTCCCGGAATTGATCCGCCGATACACCCCCGATTTCCATGATCAGCCCCTCCATCAGAACCGGTTTCAGAGCCGCAGTGGCAAGTTCCCGGGATGTTTCACAGGCCGTTGCAAGGGTCTGTAAGTCGAACTTGCTGCCAATCGCCGCAGCCCTCGAAATGACCGCCTGACTTTGAGTATCCAATCGCTTTAACTTATCATGGAGCAGGTCAACGACATTGTCGGTGATCATCCGATTTTGAATTTCGGATAGGTTCCAGGTCCATTCTCGACGCTTGCCATCGAAATTCAACAGGTTATCCGAGTGCAGCAGGGATAGAAATTCATTCAAAAAAAACGGATTGCCGTGGGTTTTCTCCATCAGAATTTGAGCAAGAGGCGCTGTTTTCCGGTGGTCACATTTCAAAGTTTCGGCGATGATGGCGGAGATATGGTCTTCGGAGAGGGCGGAAAGTTTCAAATGCCCGTTGTCGTCACCCGGTTGACGGAGACGGAGAAGAAGGTTTTCTTCGGCTTCATCATCCCGCAGGGCACCGACCAGAAGCAAAAAATCGATATTTTCATCAAATCTTAAAGATTGAATCAAGTCCAGCGAATGCTCATCAGCCTGATTTAAGGCATCCAGAAACATGACCAACGGATGATCCGGTCTGCAAAAGATATGGATAAAACTCGACATGACGGCCTTCAAGCGTCTTTGAGCCGCCGCCGGTTCCAATTCCACCACAGGCGGCTGGCTGCCGATAATAGTTGCCGCCTCGGGGATGAGGTTCAGCAAAATCTGGGCATTGCCGCCTAGGGCAGCCAGAATTCGATCCCGCCATAGATCCAGCCGCTCCCGGTTTTCGGATAACAGTTGACGGACCAGGCCCTGCAGTGCAGCAACCAATGCGGCGTAGGGTACGCTGCGGTCCGATTTATTGAATTGGCCCTGCAAAAACAATGCGCCCTGCCGGGCAAATTCCTTGCCGGCCTCCATGACCAGCGCCGTTTTACCGATTCCGGCCGGACCGGCAACGAGTACAAACTCTTTACCGCCCCGGCTGACCCGCTCATATGCGCTCATGACGGCATCCAGTTCATTCTGGCGGCCGACCAACCTGCGGGAAATCTGGAATTTACTGGAAATATCTTTGCGGCCCAATGGAAAAGATTTGATTCCACCGGTGTCAATCAAACGCTGACGGCACTCGGCCAGATCCCCCTCGAGCCCTTCTGCACTCTGGTATCGGTCCTCCGAATTTTTCGCAAGCAACTTGAGAATAAGGTCAGACAGGCCCGGCGGGACTTCAGAGTTAATTTCGTCCGGTTTCGGTGGTTTGCGGGCGATGTGCGCATGGACCAACTCCAGGGCGTCGGTCGATTCAAATGGAAGTCTGCCGGTAAACAACTCAAACAGCACCACCCCCAGTGAATAAAAATCCGTTCGCCAATCAACTGGACGATTAATGCGCCCGGTTTGTTCGGGAGAGATGTACAATAGCGTTCCGACCAGTCCCTGAAATTCTCCGAAGGATCCCGCCCCCGCAACGGCTCTCGAGGAACCGAAATCGATAATCTGAAGACGTTTGGTTTCCGGGTTATAAATGATGTTGGAGGTTTTGAGGTCGGCATGGATAATATTCGCGGCGTGAATCTTCCCCAGCGTCCGTGCAATTTCGACCGCAATCGTTAACAGCTGCTGGAGGGTGAAGGTGTGGCTTTTCAGCAGGTATTTTAAATCCTGTCCGCCGATATCTTCGGTGATCAACACCACCCGGTTGTTTATACGTTCAAGTCCCAGGGGTTGGGGTATGCCGTCGATGTCCAGATTACGGGTTGTCTCATATTCACGGCGATACCGCAGTATTTCTTCCGGAAGCGGATACTCGTCTTTCAATGTCTTGAGGATAACCGGCTCCTCCTCTGTTAATTGCTTGGCCCGGAAGACGATCGAACGCCCGCTTTCATAAATTTTATCGGTGATTTGGTAACCGGTGATGTCAAGCATGCCGTCCCTCCTGATTAATCCGCATTAATCCGCCCTAATTACTGGGATCGGGAGCGAAGTGGGGTATCGATCGTGTTGGCTAATCCCTGCCTGAAACAATGCTCGGCGGATTAATTACCATATGCTTCGCATTTGCTTATTTTGATATTTTCATTTCGGGAATGGCGGTGTTTTTGTAATTTATAATTGAATTTAAAACATTACAGTGGTGTTTGGCAATGCTGGAAAGATTTTAGGTGCCTTTCGGTAATTCCGGACGAGCGCCGCCAAACAGAGAGCATTACCAGAGAAGATCTTAATTTCAGGCTGGCGAGCCATATATTAAGGCAACCCTAAATGAGCGAAAAGCGCTCATTTAGGTGTTATTTGTTACTTGTTAATAGTTATTAGAATTGGTTGAGAGCCTGATCTTATCTTTCTACCATAAGTGAGATATAAAAACAGATTTCATTCCCTTTAAACCAATAACGAATTACGGTTATCCACAAAGCTCCAGTGGGGAGTCAACGCCGGCCATTGGATATCCATCCGCAGACCGGCCAAAACTCGCAACTAAGGCCGTCTATGGGCCGTCGCTGAATACTTCATTAACACCGCTTGC
>JASJCE010000389.1 GCA_030066155.1 Desulfobacterales bacterium
GTCGTCAAACCTCGGAGCCGCAACTGCAGCACTGCCAGGTTCCCGGTGGAAGCCGGACAGAGCATCAAATCCAGCCTGATCAAAACGGCGCAGAGCATTTTCAAAAATAGCCGGGCCGTCGAATCAGTCTCTGAGGACCACAGGTTTGACGGCATTCTGGCTGCAGAATTGTTGGATTTTGATGTTGATGTCAAATTCAATGAAGGTCTGTGGAACGGTACGGCAGAATCCTGGGTGGAAATGAATATTAAACTCACCTTCTATGATGCCAATCTGAAGCCGGTTTGGTACGGAGTTGTCGGTTACACCAAAAAAGAGTTTTCAGAAGCCGGCGGCGCATGCGGCGGAGGCGCTGACGCCATCAGCGGCGGTATGGAACAGTGCTTGAAAAATATCTCCATTCAGATGACGGAAAAAATCGTAACATCCGAGAAAATAAAATCGACCATCGCCCGTTCAGGCTATGTCAGCAGAAAATAGCACAGATCTGTCCTAGCCTATGAAGGGGATCGAGATGCCGGGTTACAAATCCAGTTCTGATTTCGATCCCCGCCTTCTGTAATCACCTGCTTGACTTGAATTGCCACCTCACCTCCTGGATAAAATCACCAGCCCCCCATTGACGAATTGAAAAATCTATAATAATAGTAAGTTGTTTGTATCTGCCAAATTGATTTGAAACGATTTCAAAAACCCATCTGCCGCCAACGGGACGCCGTGCATTTGGATCCGGTCTGTTTGTGAACGGCCCCTATTCCATACTCTTTACTGGTATCGAATCACTTGATGTGGAAAATTTGCGCAGTCTGGGGTTTTGAAACCACTTCTACAGGTTTTTCCAATAAATTGCATAAAATACATGAATTTTTTTGGAACTGCAGAGTGCCCAGGCAACATTGAGCAAACGACTTTCTTTCGCCGGATGCTGTCCGGTGACCGTATCGGTGATATTTTTGCAGTAACACAAACTGGCCTCTTTCGCTTGCACATATTGATTACTGGTGTTCATCCGGCCCCACAACGGGCGGGTCGAGGAGCGAGTCGATGATTCCCAACTACACCTCCGAGGGTCTGAAGGTTCAGCAGCCGGATACGTCCGCTGACCGGAACAATCTGCAATTTTTTCAAGATAATTACAAATCTCTCTTCGAACGCAGGCTGTACTGCGTTTATGCTCACGACCTGGACGGAAATTTTCTGGAGGCCAATGCGGCGGCCCTGGATTTGCTGGGTTACGACAGAAATGAACTCGTATCGTTGAATTTTGCCGAATTGATTGACGACGATCAATTGACACTCGCTCGCCGCACGACTGAAGAAATATTGCAAAACGGTTTTCAAAAATTGTTTACCGTCTACAAATTAAACCGCAAAAATGGCACTTCTGTCTGGGTTGAGACGGAGGGTTCGCTAATTTACCGCGACGGCAATCCATATATGATTTTGGGCATCGCACGCGATGTAACGGACCGCATATTGGCCGAGAAGGCCCTGAAAGACAGTAAGGCCAGATACAAGCAAATCGTCGAATTGGCACCGGCCGGAATTTATGAAGTCGATTTGCAAACCATGAAATTCACGAGTGTCAACGATATCATCTGTCGGGTCTCGGGATATACCCGCGAAGAGATTCTGACTATGGGACCGGCCGACATTTTAACGGAAAAAAGCCAACGCAAGCTGGCTGAAAGAGCCAGCAGCCTGATGAACGGTCGAAAAATTCCGCCAAGAGCCGAATTTCAGATCAGAACCAAGGACGGCCGGAAAATCTGGGCCCTGATTACCTCTAGATATACCTATCACAACGGCAAGCCGATCCGCGCCACGGTAGTGATCTCCGATATCGAGGAACAAAAGAAAACGGAAGCAGCGCTGCGGTTGTCGGAAGAAAAATACCGCCTTCTGGTTGAAAATGCCAACGATGCCATCTTTATCCTGCAGGAGGGTCAGGTCAAGTTTTACAATCGCAAAGCCAGACGGACCGGGAAGCGTCTTGGCGTTGAGCTCGACCGGTTTCCGATCGTCGACTATCTCCACCCCGAAGACCGGGACCTGATCATTGAACGTCACCGCAAGCGACTCAAGGGACTCAAGCCCCCCCACAATTACTCATTCCGGCTGATCGGAAAAAATGGCCGTGAAATGTGGGCGGAAATCAATACCGTCAGGGTCAACTGGAAAGGCCAGCCCGCCACGCTGAATTTCCTGCGGGATATCACCCTGCAGCGTAAACTGGAGCAGCAGCTTCAACTATCCCAGAAAATGGAAGCGGTCGGTACCCTGGCCGGGGGGATTGCCCATGACTTCAATAATCTGCTGATGGGAATTCAGGGCCGAACGTCTTTAATGCTGATGGATACCGATCGTGTTCATCCTTTTTACGAGCATCTGAAGGAAACTGAAAATTACGTCATGCGGGCGGCGGAGCTCACCAAACAGCTTTTGGGGTTTGCCAGAGGCGGCAAATACGAGGTCAGGCCGACAGATCTAAACGATCTGGTGAGTCAGAGCAGCAAAATGTTCGGCCGTACGAAGAAAGAGATTACGATTAAAGCCAAATATCAGGAGCATCTTTATACGGTAGAGGTGGATCGCAGCCAGATTGACCAGGTGTTGCTGAATATTTATGTGAATGCCTGGCAGGCAATGCCGGAAGGGGGAGTGCTTTATATCCAGACAGCCAACGTCGATCTGGATGAAAGCTTCGTCAAAGCCTATGACATGCGGTCGGGCAAATATACGGCCATTTCCATATCCGACACGGGTATCGGAATGGACGAACAGGTTACCAAACGGGTTTTTGATCCCTTTTTTACCACCAAGGAAAAAGACCGGGGAACCGGACTGGGGCTGGCAAGTGCTTACGGCATCATCAAAAATCATGATGGTGTTATTACCGTTGACAGCAAAAAGGGAATGGGCACAACCTTTACGGTGTATCTGCCGGCTTCTGACAAAAGTATCGTAGAAGATGGTCGGGTTGAACAGGAAATCTTAACCGGTTCGGAAACCATTTTACTGGTAGATGATGAAGAATTGATCCTGGATGTGGGCGTTGAAATGTTAAGACGCATGGGATACCGGGTTATAACCGCCAGAAGCGGGCAAAAGGCTGTTGAGATTTTCCGCCAGAATAAAGAAACCATCGCCCTTGTTATCCTGGATATGGTCATGCCGCAAATCAGCGGCGGCGAAATCTTCGATCAGCTCAAAGGGATTGATGCGAATGTCAAGGTTCTCCTTTCAAGTGGTTACAGCGTAGACGGCCAGGCTTCCGAGATCCTGAATCGCGGCTGCGGAGGATTTATTCAAAAGCCGTTTCGGCTGGACGAGCTCTCCAAAAGAATCCGGGCCATTTTGGCAAGCTGATTTGACGAAGGAACTAACGGATTGAAGACGCGATATTTTTACGGCTATAATATCGTGGCAGCTGGCTTCACCATCCAGGCGGTTTGTATCGGTGCCCTGTTTGCCTACGGCGTATTTTTTAAGGAGATTCAGGCCGAGTTCGGCTGGTCGCGGGCGACGATTTCGGGGGCCTCATCCTTAGCACTTCTGATGATGGGGGCAGCTGGCGTTCTTGCCGGCAGACTCAATGACCGCATCGGTCCTCGGATCCTGATTGCGGTATCCGCTGTTTTTCTGGGGCTTGGCTATCTGCTATTATCTCGCATTCAGTCGCCCTGGCAACTTTATGTGGTCTTCGGCATCCTGGCTGGAATCGGCTTCAGCACACACGATGTTATTACCCTGTCCACCGTGGCACGCTGGTTTGACAAACGCCGCGGGGCCATGTCCGGAATCGTTAAGGTCGGTACCGGATCCGGCCAGTTGTTGGGGCCGATGCTGGCCACCCTGCTGCTAACCGTTTTCGGTTGGCGCTACTCCAACGTCATTATCGGTGCCGCAATTCTGGTGGCACTGTTGCTCGTAGCGCAATTAATGCGGCGCGATCCCCAAGAAATGGGGCTGCTGCCGGACGGCCGCATCTCGAAATCCAACGGGAGGAATGGCGAGGTGACGGGGCGGAGTCTGATCTTGAGAGAAGCCGCCCGGATTGAACAATTCTGGACCATCTGCATCACCGAATTTGCCATTTTCTTCTGCCTTTTCACTATAGTTGTTCATATCGTTCCGCATGCGCGAGATTTGGGGCTGGCTCCGGCCTATGCCGCCGGAGTACTGTCGACAATTGGCGGCGTTAGCATTGTGGGGCGTATTGTCATGGGTTCGGCGAACGATCGGATAGGCGGCAAACGGGCACTTTTGATTTGCATCATCATGCTGTTCTGCAGCTTTGTCTGGTTGCAGCTGGCCTCGACCGCCTGGATGCTGTTCCTATTTGCCGTGATCTATGGTTTCGCCCACGGTGGCTTTTTCACTGTTGTATCGCCAATGGTGGCCGAGTGGTTCGGCACCGGATCCCACGGAATGCTGTTCGGCATCGTATTGTTTTGCGGTACCCTGGGCGGATCGGTGGGGCCTCTGGTTGCCGGGCGGATCTTCGACGTCACCGGGAGTTATCAAATGGTGTTTCTCATACTGACCGGGTTGACCGTGATCGGTTTTGCATTGATGATGCGGCTGCGTCCGGTCCGCGTTCGTGAATTATGAGTAAATTTACTCAAGCTAGGAATTGAATTGCCTATATTTGCCCAAAACAGGGTTCATTCGGACCTGAAACAAGGTCTCTGACTTTCCGTTAGTGCTTTAAAATAACTTAAAAAATTTAGTTTGCGACCCCTCTGGCACAAACTTTGTAAAATCTCGGTTTAGGGATAAGCAGGAGGCGTCGCATGACCAATCAGGAGAGACTCGCCCTGGCAGATCGAGTTCAGAAAAAAGTGCAAAAGATGTACCCTCAGCATCGCTTTATCCGCCGTAGAGAGCAGATCAAAAAAGTATTAAAGGATGATCCGAATTCTTGAATCCCTTTCGCATATAGCGGTTGTCACTCTCTGATGAAAAATAGCTTTGTCGAATAATAAGGCTGTACTTCGAAGGCTGGATCAAACGGAACATATCGATGACAACCGGTATAGACCTTCCCATTGAATCGGTGTTGGCGGATTTGGAGAGAACGCTGGGCGCGAATGCCTCCGCCGTTTTGCAAGCGCCACCCGGGGCAGGTAAAACGACCGGTGTCCCCCTTCACCTGCTGAAAGCTCCCTGGCTTAGAGAACAAAAAATCTTAATGCTGGCGCCGCGCCGTCTGGCGGCCCGGGCGGCAGCCCGCCGCATGGCTGATCTCCTGCAGGAGAAAGCGGGCCAGACCGTTGGCTACCGGGTCCGGCTGGACAGCTGTGTCAGCGCTGCAACCCGTATTGAGGTTATTACCGAAGGCGTCCTGACGCGAATGCTCCAGCGTGATCCGTGCCTGGAGGGCGTCGGCCTGGTTATTTTTGATGAGTTTCATGAACGCAGTCTGGATGCAGACCTGGGGCTGGCATTCTGTCTTGAAGTACAGGATGTGCTGAACAGAGGGCTGCGGCTGTTGATTATGTCGGCCACCATTGAAACTGCACCGGTTGCAGATCTCTTGGGCGGTTGCCCGATGATTAATTGCGAGGGGCGATCATTCCCGGTTGAAACACGGTATGTCGGCCATCACACGCCGGTCTTCCGCCGGGATGCCGTTGGTGCCGCAGTGTTGAGGGCAGCCCGTCAGGAAGCAGGCAGTATTCTGGTCTTTTTACCCGGCGTCGGGGAAATTCGCCAGGTGCTGCAGTTCCTGGAAGAAGCCGACCTGGGTGCGGAGTGGATCATTGCGCCGCTTTTCGGAAATCTCTCCCGCGATGCCCAGGATCGGGCGATTTTGCCGGCGCCGTGCGGGAAGCGCAAAATCGTTCTGGCAACTTCGATTGCCGAAACCAGTCTGACCATCGACGGAATCGAGGTTGTGGTTGACAGCGGACTGCAGCGCAGCCCCCGTTTTGATCGATGCAGCGGTATGACGCGGCTTGTCACGCTCCCGGTTTCGCGGGCGGCAGCCGAGCAACGGCGGGGCCGTGCCGGTCGACTCGGGCCGGGAATCTGTCTGCGCTTGTGGTCCCAACGAATGCATGACACCCTGCCGCCTGTCCACCGACCGGAAATACTAGTGACCGACCTGTCCGGGTTGGCCTTGGAACTGGCAATCTGGGGCGTTAAAGAGCCCGGCTCCATGCGCTGGCTTGATCCGCCTGCACCGGGCGCATTTCAGAAAGCAAACGCCTTGTTGCAAACCCTGGGAGCGCTGGACAGCGACGGCCGGGTGACCGATCACGGACGGGAGATGGCGGCGATGCCCGTGCACCCCAGGCTGGCGCACATGATGTTATCCGCCAAGGAGCTGGGGCAGGGACGGGCCGCGTGCGATCTGGCAGCATTGCTCAGCGAGCGGGATTTCATCCGATTTGACCCGGGCCGGAGCGATGCGGATATACGTATCCGGTTTGATCTGTTGCAGGCTGTGCGCCGAGGCCGAAAGGTGGCACATCCGGAAGCCGTCATCGAGTTTTCCCTCCTGCGGCGAATCGTCAGAACCGCGGATCATTTAATCCGGCAATTGGAATGCAGGCGTGCCATCTCTGACAGTGTATCCCTCGGACGGCTGCTGGCTTGGGCCTATCCGGATCGGATAGCCCGGCTACGACCGTCGAGAACGGGCAAGTTTTTATTGGTCAATGGGAGGGGTGCCTGGCTAGATCCGGTCGAGCCGCTGGCGACGGAATCTTATCTGATCGCGGCGGAGCTGGATGGCAATCAGCGCAATGCACGAATTTACCGCGCGGCTCGCAGCGATGAGGATATGTTGCTGGAGCAATTTGCGGATCAGGTCAATTGGACGAATGAAGTGGAGTGGGATTCGGAGCGGCAACTGGTAAAAGCACAGCGTCATTTGCGATTGGGTGCTCTAATCCTGCAGAGCAAACCGCATGTATCGGCGGACCCGCAACAGGTCCTGTCGGCATTGCTAGACGGTATCCGTCAGGCGGGCCTGCAGTGTCTGCCCTGGAGCAGATCTATTCGGCAATGGCAGACCCGTATTGGTTTTCTGCGTAAATTGGCAGATGACCGGCAAGACTGGCCGGATGTTTCCGATGGCGGACTGATGGCGAATCTGGAGCACTGGTTGGGACCCTACCTGACAGGGATAACCCGACTGCGAGATCTGAGCCGAATCGACCTGAAGAAAATACTGGCGGGCATGCTGCCAGACCCGCAGCGCCATCTGCTGGATAATGAAGCACCGACACATGTGATCGTGCCAAGCGGCTCGCGGATCCCTGTTGATTACTCGTCCGATCCACCGGTGCTGGCTGTGCGGCTGCAGGAAATGTTCAGCCTGACCAAGACACCGACCCTGGCCGGTGGTCGCCAGCCGGTGCTTTTGCATTTACTGTCGCCGGCCGGTCGCCCGGTGCAAATTACGAGTGATCTGGCAGGATTCTGGCGGACTGGTTATCCCCAGGTGAAAAAAGAGTTAAAAGGTCGTTATCCCAAACATTACTGGCCGGATGACCCCCTGAAAGC
>JASJCE010000390.1 GCA_030066155.1 Desulfobacterales bacterium
CCATTTGTTGTGGAAGCGCAGGGTATTTCCCATAGCCGTCTGAACGCTGCGGAATAGTTCGATGATTGAATCGCGACCTTCGACACGGTTAGGAAAGCTGCTTCCGGGAAAGTCGAGAACACAGTCAGGGTGCATCATACGGGCCATTGTCTCGAAATTTCCGGTTGAAAACGCCTCGTAAAAATCCAATATGCCCTGCTCACTGTTGATGGGGATGGGTGTCTCGTTCATAGCAGTCTCCTTTTTTCATTTATCTCCCTTTGATATTGTGGGCAAAGCCCTCCCTACCAAAAGTGAAAAGGCTTTCAATTGCCCTTGATTATTGTTTTCCATGGCATATTTCTGTTAGTGAATCCGCGATTTTTGCTTTTTGAGGTAATCCATCCTGGCACGGATCTCTGTCTTCATTTTGTGGTCGCCAACCGATTTGATATATCGCTCCCAATCTGCAATTGCACGGCCAGGATTGCCCATGGCTTCATAAAGCAAGGCCCTTTCTGCCAGCTCGGCAGGTGCTCCGGGCTGAAGGGCCAGTATCCAATGAATCATTTTGAAAAGCATGACGTCATCGCCCTGCCGGGCATAGATCGGCTTCAGGTTTCGGAGCATGCGCGCCAAAATCTCGGAATTGGTGACCGGCTTCAGCCAGTGAAAATCGGAAACCTCGACTCCGCTGGTATAAGTCCGAACGATTTCCAGGCAGTCGTCCCTGGTGCGAATTTCTCCGCCGTTAAACGGGTCGATAAAGATCACCCTGGAATCATGGTAAAGCACTGCAATAAAGTGCCCCGGCAACCCGACTCCACGCACATCCAATCCCAACCGCCGGGCAATTTCGATATAGATGAGTGAAAGCGTTATGGGAATGCCTGACTTGCGGTCAATGACCCGATTTAAAAAACTATTGTCAGGATCATAGTAGTTTTCGCGATTTCCATGGAACTTTTCCACATCAAAAAGAACCCGGTTTATCATTGCTATAAAATCCGCCGGATCTTCATCTGACGCGAAATCAGGCTTAATCCTGGCTGCAATTCGATCCAGGTAGTCCAGATACACCGATTCATCCAGGTCGGGATAGGCGCTTTTAGCGATTAACAGCGCACCGTGATCCAGATCGATCTGATCATTCGGAAGAGATGCTAATCGCGAGAATTCTTTATCGATTTTGTCGGTTATATCCAATCTTGTCTTCCTTTTCGGCTCAAACAAAAAACTCCTCTGAGATCTCTGCGGACTCTGTGAGGTACCATTTAATTTTATCTCTCGCGGAGCCCGCGGAGCACGCAGAGAAAAAAGTATGATCTTGCCGGCGGCGATAAAACCCAACATTAATGAATTCAAACTAAGGTCGGAATTTATCGGATTCAATCCTAGCAAGGATTTTGTTGTTAATCTCGTAAAAAATCAGAATCCTCAAATCCTGACCCCATAACCTATTGAATTTATTTAATGTGAAATTTGTTTTGCGCTTTTTGCGGCTTTTTGCGGCTATATCATTGTTGATGTAGTGAAAAAATCGCTAGACTTCGAATTGGTAATACTACCGATAGATGAAATAATGGAGTAGCAAAGCCGATCACCATGATCCCCGACTCTTCCGGTTCTATGCAATTCCTTTTTGGATCTTGGCAGCTATAATCCCATCTACGAATGTCTCGTTGGAGAACCATTTTTCGATACCGCCCCCGGGGAATATCAGGGCCCATTGATACAAGGCTTCCAGTTTTTTCCGGTCACTTTTTTGCAGCGGCGCTTCTTTTCTTACAGACTCCAGATTTTCGATGACGAGTTCTGCAATTTGATTGTAGTAGCGGACTATTGCTTTTTCCTTCGATTGGCTCCCTTCCAAAGCGTTCTGATACGAAATAATTGCATTCAACTGAACAATCTTCGTTCGCGGATAAAAGGAGCACATGAAATTCCAATCTTCGCCGCCGATTTCCTTTTCACCGCAGGTGCGGAAATCGGATCGCAGAATGACAGCCGGTATATCGAGAAATTTGGCCAGCATGAATTCAACCACCATACCGGCATCCAGTTCGGTGCCGTCGAAATTAAACAATCCCAGGTCGCATTCGATCAATTTCGCAATCAGTTCGTTTCGAATTTCACGGGCCGAGGTGTGGTGCTGTTCGACGTCTTGGGGAAGACAACAGCGGTACCGGTTGCCGGAGCATTTTTGAATATACTGCGCCAGAAGCGCATTGCCGGTCAGGTCTTTGTGGTTGAATAAACTTCCGGCAAAGTAGACGGTGAATTGGTTACTCATGGTTACACTCCTATTGCTGGGAGGCTTGAAGGCCAGGAAGCTGAAAGGCCAGGATGCCAGGAAGCTGGGAGGCTGGGAAGCCTGGAAGCACTAGATTCTTAAAAATCCTTCCGGCTTGCATGCCCTCAAGCCTCCTGGCCTCCTCGCATCTGAGCCTTCTAGCATCCAGGCTTCCCAGCTTCCAGGCTATAGTTACTTTTAACATTAAGCAGTATTCAACACATCCCAACCTTTGAGCCGTGAACCCTGAACCGTGAACCTTTCAACTTGCTTCAAAATACTCCAAAACTGCGTCTGGAGCCAATATCTGAAGAAGGTTTTCGCACACCTCACGCTGGTTGACGGAAGTTGGTTTTTCTACCAGCACGGCTCTTTTGGTTCTGAAATCAGTTCCGAAATGGCCCATCGTCATGCTGATTATGGCGGTGTGAAGCGGCGAGAGACTCGGGTTAAAGGCGGCATTTTCTGCATATGGTCCGGTGTAAATTCTGCCGTTCTCTGTCTGAATCCCACAGCCGGCAATATTTTGTGAATACGGTGCATACGAACTTCGGGCTGCGGTTAGAGCACTTAGTACGAGTTGATCTTTAGACTCTGATTTCAGGTTGAGTTTCGGTGGTCGAGCTGGAGGCGTTTTCAATCCGCCTTCCACCCCTAAATCTTGTGGCCCGAATGCTTGCGGCAAGAGATCCGGCAAATTGTAAATTAGCGACTTTTCATCGGACGGATTCTGAAGGAGGACGGTTAGATGTTGGCTGCCTTCCAGTTCATAAAGAAATTGCCGGCAACATCCACATGGGGCTGCTGTCACCGCAATCGATTCAATTTGCCGGGCGCCCTGAAGCCAGGCATTGATGACGGCTGTCTGTTCGGCGTGAATGGTCTGGTTCAGTGGCTGTCCTGGAAATTCGATATTTGCTCCCAAAAACAAGGCCGTCTCGTCACTCTCCTCTGATGCTTTTGCTTTGACGACAGCGCCGACCTGAAACCCCGATATGGCTGTCCTGCTGTACAAGCGGGCGATTGGCAGCAATTGGAACATCAATTCTTCCATGGAGATATTCAAAGCACCCAAAATTGTCCGGCAGGGATCGGCTGCAAGCATGCCGCGATTTCGCGGAATGGTTTCGAGATATCGGTGTACTGATTTTGGGAACGTCTCCAGAATTTGTATAAACGGGTCTTTTCGTGTCATATCATCTTAAGATCATGCTCAGTTTATATCATTGTTAAACTGTTTCACCGCAGGCGATTGAGTATTCTTTATTTCTTCTGGAAATAAAGAAGAAAAGATCCTGTAAATCCCGTAAATCCTGTCCAAGAATAATAGGATTGAATGGAATCCAATCAAATTTACAGCTTTTCAACACCATCCTCCGTAACACGGGCGTGGATCAGTTTAGGCGGATCGGTGTTTTTCGGACTGATGGAAAACGCAGCGCGTAATCTATCGCGGGCGGCCTCTATCTTTTCCTCCTTCCCGTCTGAATGTAAGACGGCCAGCACTTCACCGGCTGTCACGTTGTCACCGATTTTCTTCTTTAAAACGATGCCGATTGAATGATCTATAAGATCGTCTTTGGTTTGGCGGCCGGCGCCCAGGTTTTTGGAAGCCATACCCACTTCCATGGCGTCTATCGCCGAAACAAATCCGACGTCAGTTGACCTGATTTCAACTTTAGTCATGGGCCGAGGCAGCAACAGTGGATTATTAACTACATCCGGATTGCCCCCCTGGGCGGTGATCAATTTCTTGAATTGTTTCAAACCACTTTGGTTGAGCAACGTCTCATGGATTCTGGATTTAGCCTGTTCTCTGGAAGCAGCTAAGCCGGAAATGTACAGCATATCGCCTCCTATTTCCGTGACCAGATCGACCAGATCTTCGGGACCTTGGCCCCGCAGGGTGTCGATGGCCTCCTGAACTTCCAGGGCATTGCCTACAGCGTAACCGAGCGGCTGCTCCATACTGGTGATAATTGCCACTACCTGTTTCCCGGCACCTGTGCCGATTCCAACCATCATCTTTGCCAGTTCGACGGCGTTGCCGTACGACTGCGTAAATGCTCCGCGCCCGGATTTGACATCCAATACAATGCCGTCAGAGCCGGCTGCCAGCTTTTTGCTCATTATCGATGCGGCAATCAGGGGAATTGAATCCACGGTTGCCGTGACGTTGCGCAGGGCGTAGATCTTTTTGTCCGCCGGCGCCAGATTGACCGTCTGGGAAATTAAGCTAACGCGAATGCTGTTGACGATGTTAATAAAATCTCCTTTGGACAATTCGGCCTGGAAGCCTGGAATGGATTCCAGCTTATCGACAGTTCCGCCGGTATGGCCCAATTCACGACCGGTCATTTTAGCGACGATACCGCCGCATGCGGCTACCAGGGGTGCCAGAACTAGGGTCGTCTTGTCGCCGACCCCGCCTGTAGAATGCTTGTCAACTTTGAAGCCGTTGATAGCGGATAAATCCAATTGGTCGCCGGAATTGGCCATGGCCATCGTCATCTCAACGCATTCAGCGGAACTCATTCCCGAAAAGTAGACGGCCATCAGAAATGCAGTCATCTGGTAATCTGGAATTTGTCCTCCAACGAAGCCGTCAATGAGCGAACGAATTTCTATGGCAGAAAGCTCCAATCCGTCCCGTTTCTTTTTAATTAACTCATAGACGTTCATCGATGTTATCCTTAAAACGTTCCGATATCGACGGACTTTTGCGTCTGCATCTGATCCTTAATTCCGTCAGGTGGATCGAGACGGGCGTTATAAGTACTTTACTTTAGAGCAAATCCATCAGCCCCGCAAGACCCCGATAAAAAAATACGGTTAATGAATAACAAATAACCCTGCATTTCCAATACTGTGCGGTTTATTCAATCTTACCTTGACACTGAGTCTTCAATTTGCCAGAAGATTTTTTGTTTTATAAAATAAAAATACTTAATTTGATAATCTCGTAAAAAGTCCAAATCCTCAAATTTTAATCTCATAACCTATTGGATTTATTCAGCACGAAATTTCTTTTTTGCACTTTTTGCGCCTATATCAAATTTAACCTATCATACTTTGCGCCTGTATTAATGATCATTTAACCTGGTATTTGTCGGAGGATATCATGGACTATGTGAATTTAGGCCGAACCGGCCTCAAGGTGTCGCGGATTTGCCTCGGCATGATGACATATGGAACGTCTAAATGGCGTCCATGGATACTGGACGAAGCTGAGTCGCGCCCCATTGTCAAACGGGCTGTGGAATTGGGCGTCAATTTTTTTGATACGGCCGACATGTACTCGGCCGGTGTGTCGGAAGAGCTGACCGGCAAGTTCCTGCGGGAATTTACGCGCCGGGAGGAAGTGGTGATTGCAACCAAAGTGTTCTTTCCGGTAGACCTGGCATATCAGCCCGGCAATCCGGATTCGGCGCCGCCTCGACCTAATACGCATGGATTGTCCCGCAAGCACATATTTGCGGCGGTGGATGCTTCCCTCAAACGATTGGGTGTCGATTACATTGATTTATATCAGATACATCGCTGGGATTACGAAACGCACATCGAGGAGACAATGGAGGCCTTGCACGATGTCGTGAAATCCGGCAAGGTTCGCCACATCGGGGCTTCCAGCATGTGGGCCTGGCAGTTTGCCAGGGCGCAGTTTGCGGCGCAATCGAATGGATGGACGCGATTCGCGGCGATGCAGAATCACTACAACCTGATCTATCGCGAAGAAGAGCGGGAGATGATACCCCTTTGCCGCGATCAGGGTGTCGCGCTGATTCCTTGGAGTCCGCTGGCCAGAGGATTTTTGGTCGGCAACCGCACCCCGAACGACATCAAAACCGGAAAGACACGACGCGCCCAAACCGACGATTTTGCCCGCAAATTATACTATCAGGAGGAAGACTTTGCCGTGGTCGACCGTCTGAGCGAGGTGGCCTCCCGGCGCGTGGAGAGCAATGCCAAGATCGGCTATGCCTGGCTGTTGCATCAGCCGGGATTGGCAGCGCCAATTGTCGGCGCCAGCAAGGTCGCGCACATCGAGGAGGCGGTTGCGGCAACCGAGGTCAAGCTCAGCGACGAAGAGATCCAGCAGCTCAATGAGCCTTACAAACCGCACCCGGTGATGGGGCATACGTGATATACGGCTGAGACCTTAGTCGCAAAAATAGAGCGATGACCTTTTGCTAAAGTTTTTCATGTTGCGGTCGAATACTATCTTATTCAACCCATATTCCAACTCAGAGTAAGGATGAAACCATGAAAAACTATACAGGCCTAATATCATTGGTGGCAATTTTGCTGTTGATCGCCGGCTGTGCATCCATTTCCAAAGAAGATTGCATGCTGACGGACTGGTATGAAATCGGGCGCCTGGACGGCCGGCAGGGGAAACCACGCACCGCCTTTCACGGACGTGCCAAAGCCTGTCTGGAGCACGGCATTAACGCCGACCGCCAGGCCTATTACAGCGGGCACGATTTAGGGTTAAAGTATTATTGCACCGAGCAAAAAGGGTTTGAGCTGGGACAAAAAGGGCTCCCTTACAAATCGGTCTGCCCCATCAACCTTGAGGCGGATTTCCGGGCTGGTTACGATAGAGGCATGCAGTCATATTGCTCAGAACGAAAGGGATTTGAGCTGGGTCGCCAGGGTAAAACCTACCGCTACGTGTGTCCGCCCGAGTTTGAGCCGGAATTCCGCGCCGGTTATGATAAAGGCCGGGAGATATATGAATATGAATCCAGGGTCGCTTCTTTACAAAATCAACTTCATCATATCGAGAACAAGATTAATAAAAAAGAAAAAAAGCTATATGCGGCCAATTTAAGTGACGTCCAACGGAGTAAAATCAGATCGGATCTAAGGGAACTGGATCTAGAATACAGGGAAGTCAGCCGCGAGTTGAAATATATGGAAGACCATTCGCCGGAAGTGTTTGAATAGGACCGCAATCGTCGGCTCTAAAAGTGCCCTTGCCGATCAAACAACGATATACCAATGGGAAATTGGCTTTCGGCATTGGGCCTTCGGCGCAGGACGAAAGATAGAAGGCATAAGGGTGTAGGGTGTAAGGTAAAAGGTTAAAGGCAAAAGGACAAAGGATCAGTGATACGGTCATTGGATGCAATACTGAGACCGAATGGTATTCACCTGATCTAATTCTTTAAATCTGAAATCCGGCCTCTGAAACCTGCCATCTGTCTTCTGTCTTCTGACCGCTGTCATCTGT
>JASJCE010000391.1 GCA_030066155.1 Desulfobacterales bacterium
GCCTGGCAGGAAGATGATCAGATTTTTTTTGTTCTGAATGATATAAATGCCAGTATTCCGCAAAGCAAGGTCATCCGGATTGAAACCGACAGGGAAGATCCAAAAACATTCAATAAATCCCACCATTCCGCCTCTACCTCCAAAACAGACCGTCGAGGTCATTTGCAAGATGGAACCCTGTTGGATCAATTGACCTTGAAATCCAAACCCGTCGCCACCAGTCGACCGAAAGCGAATTTGACCAAAATATGTCCCCCACTGCACCGGAAAGGCATTGGTGATTTAGAATGGGGTATGCGTGCAGGCGGTGTAAGCGGATTGGAGCCGAAGCAAACCGACTCGGGATTGAAAGATGTTGTAGAATATGTCCGGCCGAGCGATGGCCTCAAACTCGGCCAGGCCGAATTGACATCTATTGTATATGCCTTCTGGCGGAACAAGCTCTATACCGTGACCCTTTGGACCAGCGGACCATCAAACTATAAATCCCTGCGTCAAGCTGTCTTTAATCAATTTGGCCAGGGCAGTCGTCCGGATGCGGCCACCGAAAGATACCTTTGGTCAAATCCCGTTACAGATATGATGCTCAAGTACATCGATGACAATGAGTATGGCTTTTTCTGGATGAGAGGTAAAGAGATGGACCGCAAATTCAAGCTATCTCGGATGAGCGGTCACACATCCTATCTGAAGTGGATGAAATCAAGAAAGTAATGGTGCTTCACATAAGCATCGTCTCTGGCCGCAAGCGTTCAGTCTGATCGGAAAAGAAACTGACGAACATCCAACATTGAACCTCCAACGTCCAACGTCGAATAATGTATTCTATCGATCTAATAATGAACAAGATGCGGCGCCTGTTTTGCTTCAGTGATTACACCTTCAAGAATTCGATCCAAGTGTCATTCGACAAGCTTGGGGACAGGCACATCGAAGGCATTAATTGGTTCACAAATTAAAATCGATAAAGCGCAGCGTCATCCACATTGGACGTTCGATGTTGGATGTTGGACGTTCGACGTTTAATCTTTTTAAATTTAAGCTATACGAAGTTTCATATAAGCGCCGCCTATTAGGGGTTTTAGCGCCTACGCCTCGGAGAGCGACTTCCACCATTCGTCATTCTTCAATCGTCATTCGTCATTCCATGTGGTTTCATATAGGCCTTTAACGACGCGCCATCTGAACATTGGACCCCAGGCGCAACTCCAGCCGTCGAACGATCCACGAAACAACCAAGATAAGGGTCAAATATTCCAATACCAGAACTGTATATATCTCCAGCGGCCGGTAGACCGTTACCGACAGTTCATTGGCCTTGCGGGTCAGTTCCTGCAATCCGATAATGGAGAGCAGAGAAGACATTTTTAACATGTAGACAAATTGGTTACCAAGAGGCGGAAGTATTCGGCGGATTGCCTGAGGCAGCACAATATGCCACATCTTTTGGGCATAACCGAAACCCAGGGCATCGGCTGCCTCGGTCTGTCCGCGATCGATGGATTGTATTCCGCCCCGAAATATTTCGGCTTCAAATGCACTGTCGCTCAATGCCAACGCAACGATGCCTGCGGTGAAAGGGCTCAGCGAGATGCCAAGTACCACCGGAAGGCCATAGTAAACCCATAGGATCAGAACCAGGACTGGAATGGAACGAAATATCTCGACGTAAGTCCGGTTGAACCCGCGAAAAAAGCTATTGCTGGACAAGCCCGGTAGCGAGACTAACAGACCTAACAAAATTGAAAAAAATATCGATACCGAAGACAGCCCCACCGTCAACCAGATCCCACTCACCAGGAATTTTAGATTACCGGCTCCCTTTTCGGTCGATGGCAAAATTTCATACCAGCCCCAGTTATATTCCGATCCTTTGCAACCAATAAAGGTAAATACAAACAAAGTTAGCGCCGCTAAAAACAACTTCTGCCGGGTTCTTCGCATTGAAAACAGGCCTCCACTAACTATCTGCCCTGAGAAGTATGATTATCAATAAAAAACAAACCCGGTTCGGCCTGTTTAATCTGATATCATACATTGATACTCATGGTGGATTGAACTTATGTTGTCAAAACACCAACCTAAAATGGTCCATGCAAATTTCATCGATTTCTAATCTCTATTGAGAAAATGGGCCAAAGTTGAGGCATGGTGTCTGGTCTGGATAAAAAGACAGAACTCAGCGATACTTTAATTTTGGGCATTCTTTCCCGCCGTCAGTCTGGCGGATTAGGCAATTTAGCTCAATTTAGGCATTCGTTTTTGACTCATCACCGGTCTTTTACCGCAAAAGGCACCAGTCAGGATAAATGGGGCAAATTTCGGATTAACTGTGGGGCATCCACTTTGTTTTCAATGATTCAAAGAAGCCGCGATTCTGTTTGATGGTAATCCAGTGATTGAGAAAGTTCAGCCAGACCTGGTCATCCTGTTGGACGATGAAGGCCAGATCGGCAGGAGTTCTGGGTTTGGAGACCGGCACAATGGCAAGCTGCGAATGAGCCTGAATCAGCAGGGAGGCCTCCAGATTGCTGGTAACGGATATTTGAGCCCGGCCCGCCAGCACTTCATGAAAATCCCGGGCCGGGGCTTCGATGCTGCGGATATTGGCATTTGGGAAAAACATTTTAACCTGTTGCTCCTGGGAGGTCCCCAGCGTCACGGCCACCGTAACTGAAGGTTTGTCGATATCTTCCCAGTCCCTGAATTTTTCAAGGTTCTTCTTGAGTGTCAGCGGTACCGTGCTGACCTGATAATAAGATTTAGTAAACCCCACCGTGCGGATTCGCTGGGGTGTCACCGAAGCACTGGTACTGATGTCGTATTTATCGGCCATAATCCCGTTGATCAGCGTTTTCCATTCGGTTGGTACAAATTTCAGTTTGACGCCCATATCTTTGGCCAACTCGGTCATCACATCAATATCAAAACCCTTATAGCTGTTATTTGCCGGATCCCGCACGGTCATCGGGTTCCAATCGCCGGTTGTCCCGACCCGCAGTTCACCGGAAGCCAATATCTTGTGCAAGCGTGATTGGTTTTGAGCAACCGCCGTATTTCCAAAAATAAATGCGATAAGGGAAAAAACGACTATTTTTTTTAAATGCATGCTATCTTCTCCGTTTAAGGGTTCTCATCGAACATAGCATACATAATAAAGCATAAATCCACCGCAGCAAGAACGGCCGGATTGGAGCGGCGGTCATCTACTATCAGAAAAGCGCCCTGCTGATTTACGACTCGCGGGGTCGATTAGTGGATCAAACGGCACATATCTGCGACAACCGGTACAGCGCAAATAGAAATCAGCCGCCACTTGTTTTTGATAAATCATGTTGTATTTCTACATTATGGAGGCAATGAGAATTGGAAAGCAACCAAACTGAAGGTGTGTCGGCAAGTAACAATCCCGCCAAAAAGCTGCATAAAATCCGGGTCTGGGATATCCCAACCCGCTTATTTCATTGGGTCCTTGTCGGACTGGTGATTTGCTCTTTCATTACCGGCAAAATTGGTATAAGCGCCATGCAGTATCATGAATGGAGCGGTGTTGCGATTCTAATATTAATCGTTTTCCGTGTGGTATGGGGTCTGATCGGCGGACGGCAGTCGCGATTTAGCGACTTCGTCAGAGGTCCTGCGACCGTATTTCGGTATGCGTCATCTCTTTTTGACAAAGAGTCAGAGCCGCATATTGGTCACAATCCTTTGGGGGGCTGGTCGATCCTGGCCATGCTGACCTCACTTTTCATTCAGGCCGGAACCGGCTTGTTTGCCAATGACGACATTTTAACTGAGGGTCCATTATACGACCTGGTCAGCAAACCAACCAGTGATTGGTTGACGGACGTACATCTTCTGAATCAAAATATTCTCGCTTTACTTGTTGCAATTCACCTGGGCGCGATTATGTTTCATTTGGTCGTAAAACGTGAAAATCTGATAAAACCGATGATTACCGGCCTCAAAACATGGGACCACGAGCTTGATTCTTCTTGGGGAAGTCCGATGTTGGCCCTAATCCTGGCAGTGATCATAGCAATCGCTGCATGGATCATTATTTATTGATGTATTGGTTATTGGGTTCAGCGTTCAACGTTCCGGGTTAAGTAGACTCTTGAACGGGGAACCTTTAATTTCTATTTTTGGAAATTCTTGTGGCAACTGCCGCAAATCTGGGCAACCTTGCCAAATTGCCCCCTGATGGCCTTGAGGTCGCCGCCTTGCGCCGTAGCAGCCAATTCTGCGGTGGCGGTTTCGAAATTTTCTGTTAACTCTAAAAACTGTGCTTTCTTTTTGAAAACCGACGATGACATACTCGTTTTGCCTTTATCGCTGCCGGATGTCGTAAACGCTTCCCACGGCAGGGTAGCCAGCATCTTCAAGACATCGGCGTTGGCGGAAAATGTCTCTTTGTCATAGTCAGATTTTCCTTTGACTACCGCACCCATTTCCTTGAAGTGCTGCTGGATTAAAACCATCACGGCTTTGCGATATTGAATCGCCTCACTGGGTTTCGCAAATTTTGCATAAGCGGAGCCGATCAAAATCAAAGCCGTTAATATTCCAGTTAGAATGAGAGATAGTTTTTTCACATTGTCTCCTTTCGTTGACCGTTTCGAACAAACCGGGTGCAGATTTAAAAATGATTTTTGAATAACGTGCAAAACTGTTTACCATAAAAAAGAATTAACGTTTAGCTTTTTTTCGATGCTGCACTGTTAGCCAGCGAAATTGGCGTGCTGAGCGCATCGGATCAGAAAAAAGGGAGGATTGAAATATGAAAGTATTAGTGGTTTTCTATTCAACATATGGACATGTATACAAGATGGCTGAGGCGGTTGCAGAAGGTGCCAGGCAGGTTGATGGCGCGGAAGTCGAACTGCGGCGGGTTCCTGAAACATTGCCGGATGGGGTACTGGAAAAGATGGGGGCCGTCGACGCCCAGAACACATTTTCCCATGTGCCGGTATGCACGGTCGATGAGCTGGCTGCCGCCGATGCCGTAATTTTCGGGACACCCACCCGATTCGGCAATATGTGCGGCCAGATGCGTCAATTTTTAGATGCTACCGGTCAACTCTGGGCCAGCGGTGCCCTGGTCGGAAAAGTCGGCAGTGTCTTTGCCAGCTCCGCGACTCAACACGGTGGACAGGAATCCACAATTCTCAGCTTTCACATTACCCTGCTGCACCATGGATTTGTGATTGTGGGACTACCCTATGCATTTCAGGGGCAAATGCAAAATGACGAAATCGGTGGTGGCTCGCCGTACGGGGCGTCAACCATCGCCGGGACGTCCGGAGAACGTACACCCAGTGAGGTCGAACTGGACGGCGCACGATTTCAGGGTAAACATGTAGCGGAGATTGCATCCAAATTGGCCGGATAGAACTTTAAATAATGCAAGTTTAATTCTAAAAACTGATACAAAGAATTGAATAAGTAAATACGAAATCCGAATATCGAAATCCGAAACAAATTCGAAATTCCAATGTTGAAATGATCCAAACAAAATGAGAGTATCAAATCCTTGGAACGATTGTTTTCGGTTTATAATTTTGGTCATTTGATATTGGAATTTGTTTCGAATTTCGGATTTCGTGCTTCGGATTTGCTGACAATATGTGAGGGCAAAGCAATGGAAAAACAATTGCGTAAAGTCCTTCGAGTTATTGAGCCCGAGCCCGTCATAGAAGGTGCCGGCGTGCGGCTTAAACGCAGCATTGCAACCGCCGCGCTTGATAATCTCGATCCGTTTTTGCTTTTCGATCATTTCGGTTCAAAGAATCCTGCCGATTACATAAAAGGATTCCCTATGCATCCGCACCGCGGGATAGAAACGGTCACCTACATGATCCAGGGCGTGGTCGACCACAGAGACAGCATCGGGAATGCCGGCAGCATAGCATCCGGGGACGTACAATGGATGACTTCGGGAGGCGGCATAATGCATGAAGAGATGCCGCGGGCCGGGGACGATGAAATGATTGGTTTTCAGCTCTGGGTCAATTTACCGGCCAGGCTGAAGATGTGTCGGCCCCGCTACCAAAACATCGTGGCAGACGACATACCGCAGATAACCGGAAGTGATGGCGTCAAAATTAAGCTAATTGCCGGTGAACTGGCGGATATTCGCGGGCCGGTGACCGAAATCGAGGCTGATCCGACTTATCTGGACGTCACCGTACCACCGGATACCATTTACCAACAACCGGTGGAGAAGGGTCACACCGCATTCGCCTATGTCTTTGAAGGGCAGGGCCTGTTCGGCCATGAGGGTGCTCTGAAGACCATCGGTCACCCGCGCCTCGTGGAATTTGGTGATGGCGGTTTTGTAGTCATCAAAACAACCGACAGTCACGTCCGATTTCTACTGATCTCCGGCAGACCTTTAAATGAACCGATCGCCCGCCATGGTCCCTTTGTGATGAACACCCGGGAAGAAATTCAGCAGGCTCTGCAAGATTTGCGCAACGGCACGTTTGTTATGAAATAATCAGACTATAACAAGCTTAAAAAAGGAGGGGAAATCGTGAAATTGTTTCCGAAAGCCGTGATGGTCGCATTGTTGGCAATAACGTTATCCGCCTGTGCCACTCAAAATAAAGAAACGCGCAGAATGACCCTGCGCCAGAGTATCGGCAATGCCTACGGAGTCGACTATTTTGACAGTATTGAGCAAATCCAGTACGAGTTCAACGTTCGGATCGGAGATAAGCGAATCAAGCGGTTCTGGATTTGGGAACCAAAACTCGATCGGGTCACATTCCAGGGAATGAATTATCGGAAGGCCATCACCTACAATCGTCGCGACATCGAAACGACAACCTCATCAGCACTAAGAAAGGTCGATGCCTGGTTTATCAACGACAGTTACTGGTTATTGTTTCCCTTTCACGTCGTTTGGGACGCCAATATCAAAGTGGAGGACCTGGGCCGTCAGAAACCTCCATTGGGAGGCGGCAAGTCCAGGCAGGTCGTAATTACATTTCCCCCATCGGGCGGGTACACGCCCGGAGATGTTTACGAAATTTATCTCGATGATGATTACCGGTTGACACAATGGGTCTACCGCGAGGGTGGTTCAGAGAAAGCCACCCGGATGACAACATGGGAGGATCATCGACAGGCCGGCCCCCTGTTGCTTTCCTTGGATCATAAGGCAGGCGATGAAAAATTTCGTGTGTGGTTCACCAGCGTGGGGGTGAAGGTGACCGGCTCGGGTAGCTGGATGTTCGCTCAGTAAACACCTCGTTTGGAATTCTTCAACTGACCAGGGTTCCTTAATCCTGCTGCCAGGGTTTGATCATGAGTTCGCTAATTCCAATTCCGAAAACCAGCAGCGCAATTAGCCAGAGAATAATAACCCCTCGCAATGGCAGGTCCAAGTAATCATAACCGCGCCGACTTATCGAAAAATCCCCGAAACTTATCTCCATTCCACATTGCCCTAAATGATCGCAAAATGATTTATTTTTGATCGCTA
>JASJCE010000037.1 GCA_030066155.1 Desulfobacterales bacterium
GTAGCGTCGTCAGACTGGACGGTGGATATGTGTTAGGGGGGGATAAAGTTCCCGCAATGCCGAAAGGGGTGGTATGAGCGCTGAGCTTGTTGAGCGTTTCACTCCAGGAGCGCTGCGCTTGTTGAGCGTTTCCCTTGCGGGAAACTTGAGGCTAAAGAGGTGACGCCGTCTCAAGCAATTCTGTAGTGCGGATAGGCGCGGCCACCGGCCGCAAGCGTCCGGGCTGATCGGAAAAGAAACTCTGTATTTTGAAAGAAAAAGAGGAATGGATTCTTATCTTAAAGAAAAATATTGGACAGGATCAACAGGATAATTAGGATAATGCGGCCTTCGGCCGAAAAACCCCTCGCCGCAGGCGAAAAAAAACCAGATAATCCTGTAGATCCTGTCTAAATATACATAATAAAAATCGAATCCATTCCACAATCCTTTCATCTATTTGAAGTTTCATATGAGCCCGGAGGGCTGCTCCTCAAGTCCCGCAGGGACGCTCCTCGAGGCCGCAGGCCGCTCCTCAAGCCCCGCCGGGGGCTCTCATCAGGTCCTCGGCCTGATATCCTTGCTGCTCATGCCCCACACAAATACGTTCACCCACTCGAACCCAAATTTCATCAGGGCGACATCATCGGTCTTGAGCTTCTTGCGCAGGGCAGATTTGATGTGATAGCGTTTCAGAAAACTGCTTTGAAACAGGAATTCCCGGAATTTATCGAGATTGTAGGTTGCCATGAAGGCCATCTTGGCCTTTGGGCCCTGCGGCCCTTCGAATCCCCACGGATTGCTTTGAAACAGGCGTTTTATCTCCGACCATTTGATGGTCATGCGGTGGTAGGTTTCCGCATCCTGATCTTCGATCCATTCCGGTATGGTCCACTCATCCAGCTCATGCTGCCCGAGGCAGAAATCCGGTGGTCGAAAGAAATAGACCGGCAGATCCTTTCGGCGGGCATCATCATACAAAACGCCTTGTTCGATGGGAAATGTCCGGCAGGTATCCGGCCGATGATGATATACGGCACATCCGGCTTCGGTTAAAAACGGGCAGGTCTTCTCCGGGTTGTCTGCCATACGCAACAATACCTCCGGAAAGTGATTATCAGGTCGCAGGATAATATCCACATACTGATCCAGAAAGTCATCCGAAGTCATCTGGAGCGACGTTTTCAAACGAAGGACATCGTATGGATACAGGAAAAGATTTAAATTGCGGCAGCACTTGTTAAAGCACTCGACTTGCGGGTGGCATCGAAACTTGAAGGTCTCCCCCCCCCTGATTCGTATCCCCGGTAATTTGTCTAATTCTTCGATCTCGATGGGTTTCACGGTATGTAAGGTTTCAGGTTTCGGGTTTCAGTAAACGGATGACAGAGAACAGAAGACAGAGGTCAGAACACAGAAAACAGATTTTAAAAGGCGCTAGTTGAAACATCAAGTCTGAATTCCGCAATTGAGACCCTTTTCCCTATGCCCTCTGCAATCTGGATCCGAAATCCCAAATCTAAATTTCGCGATTGAATATTTCCGACTTCTGGGTTCGATTCTCTCTGCCCTATGCCCTTTGCCCTATGCTCTGTGCTCTTCGCCCTTCGCTCTCTGCCCTATGCTCCCTGCCCTATGCACGTGATCATTTCCGCGATCGTCAGTTTGATCCGTCCCGTCAGACCGGCAGCCTGCTTGAATTCATTTTCGAGTTTGGCCATTTCAAAATAAAAAGGTGTCCGATCAAACTGAACATTGGACACGTCCGGACACTGTTTGTCAAAATCACCGCAACCCGGCCCGTGAAACGCAGGCTGCCCCGGTTTGCGCAGCTCATGAGGAATACCGTGCATGCGGCAAATCATCGGACGATAGAAATAAATGGAACACATCCCGCGCTGGTTTAACGGACACATTTGCCGCACCGGCTCCCCTTTTTTATCCGCCATTTCAACCTGGCGGCAAACGTCAACGGCCCGCGTCAATATTATTTTCCGCTCCGGGAAGTCCAGTTTGTCAAATCCCAACCGCACGTACAGATACTCCAAGTAGGTATGATGATAAAAGCGTGTCAAACAACAGTTGTCTTCACACCCCCGGCACTTAAACCCGTAAGCCTCTGCTACCTCATCGTATTTCTGATCCATCTGCGCAAAAATAGTCTGAAGCCGGCTAAGAAAAATATCCAGCTTATCAGCCTGAAAATCGGCCAATGCCGATAGTGAATTCATAATTACTCCATTCAGTGTTCATTAAACCAGGGGTATCGGGAAGAATAGTCTCTTGTAGAGATTCATCGCATAACGGTCAGTCATGCTGGCAATCAAGTCCGCAACGATTCGCTCCCGCGACTGGCGTGTTGAATTACAGCCGGACATTTGGAGTTCATGCAGATTTTCAAGCAGCATCTCTTCATTGCCAAGGAAAAAATTGTACAGCTCGGCCAGAAGTTTCTTGGCTTTCTCAAAGTGCCGGTGAACGCGCGGCGAGCGATACACGTTGTCGTACAAAAACTGTCGCAAAATACCAAAAGCCTCGTTCACGTCTTCGCTCATCTGCAGATATAGCTGCCCATCGATGACCCGGGTAGACGATATCAAGTCCCTGATCATGGTTGTGGCACGCTCAGAATGAGTACGTCCCAGAATCTCGGTACACGCCTCGGGAACCTGTTCCGGGCGGATCACACCACTTCGAATGGCGTCTTCCAGATCGTGATTGAGATAGGCCATGATATCTGCAATCCTGGCGATCTGGCCTTCACAGGTAACGGCTCTTTCACTGTCATCTTCAGGTATTATTTTCCCGAATCCTTTGGAATGTTTTAGAATACCATCCCGAACCTCGTGGGTCAGGTTGAGTCCCAAACCATTGTTTTCCAACACTTCAACCACCCGCAGGCTTTGCTCATTGTGTGAGAAATCCGCTGAAAAAATCTCCCTCAGCACCGTTTCGCCGCTGTGACCGAATGGGGTGTGGCCTAAATCGTGTCCCAGGGCAATCGCCTCCACCAAATCCTCATTCAAAAAGAGCGCCCGCGCAATAGATCTTGCCATCTGAGCCACCTCAAGCGTGTGCGTCAAACGGGTACGGTAATCGTCACCCAGAGGTGACAGAAAAACCTGGGTTTTATGCTTCAGCCGTCTGAACGCATTCGAATAGACAATACGATCACGGTCCAGCTGAAAGGCCGTGCGCACCGGGCATGGCTTTTCTTCAATCTCGCGCCCCCGGGTCTCAGCGCTCAAACAGCCAAAGGGGGACATAAAATTTCTCTCGCGTTTCTCGAATTCTTTTCGTATTGACATAATACCCGGACTTAACAAGGTTAAAAAAGGTGTTATATTACCTACAACTAAGATTTTTTGTAAAGGAATATTGTTTTCAGGTGCCTAAAAGATTTGTTGTCAATTGTGCATTGTAGTGGATTTGAGTTATCTTAAAGTATTGTATCGATTGAATATTTCGAATTGAGGGTAATTTTTTTAGGATACGCTTCCCGCTTTAAATAAAGACGGAGCAAAGCGACACCAAAAAGATTCAATTTTCAATCTTCAGTTTTCAATTCTCCGGCAAATAAAACATTCGTTTCACTACCCTAACTATTTCGGATAGCTGAATATGGTTTAGTTAACACCAATGAACGGCCACCAGTTGATTCTCGGAAAGCTTGATGATCTGATCACCGGCGATACAATTGATGATACGCACGATGAGCGGTATCGTCAAAAGATCGCAGGCCTGTTGATTAACCGGAAAGGTTATCTTAGACATGATATTGAACCCCGGCGAAAATTGATGGTGCGAGCGGGAGAAAAGCGGGCCATCATCAAAATCGATTTTGTCATCCGTCTGGAAAACCGCATGGGTATGATTATCAATTATGCGCCCGGTTCGCTGGTCACTCGCCACCGGCCGCTGGTGGCGGCTTCCCGAATTCTGGCGCCGTACCAGATACCGGTTGCCGTCGTCACAAATGGCGAAGACGCTGATATTCTCGATGGACCATCGGCAGAAATATCAGCGCGGGGTCTGGAGTCTATTCCGTCGAAAACCGATTTGAGTGCTGTTGTATCAAATTTCGATTTCAGACCGGTGCCGGCGCCCCGGGCCGAGATGGAATCAAGAATTCTGTATTGTTTTGAAGTCGACGACAGCTGTCCGTGTGATACGGATATTTGCAGAATCTAGATTTGGTTAAATGGTTGATTAGTTGAATGGTTAATGGGTTGAAGTGATTATACTTGCATTTTTTTCTTGCATTTCTTAATTTGGTTATATATTCAAGCAGATGTATACATCAGCCAGTGCCGGGAGCTGGGCCAGAGGTCGCGTGCAGCACCGACTGTTCATTTTTTGAGCGGGCTGCAGTGCCTCATAATTAAAGATGTGCCAGCGCACGGATATAACATTCATCATGTGACGAGGAGGTAAAACATAGCTTCACCAAGACGACCCCAGCGACCGAGTCGATCCAGCAGAGTCAACATCAACCAAAATATCAGGGCCAGAGAAATCAGGGTTATCGACCCAGACGGTAATCAGATCGGAATAATTTCGACAAGACAGGCACTTGAAACTGCAGCCGAATTCGGTCTCGACCTGGTTGAGGTATCGCCCAATGCCAATCCGCCGGTGTGCAAAATTATGGACTATGGGCGCTACCGGTATGAACAGACCAAGAAAAAGCAAGAGGCCAAAAAGAAACAAAGCTCCTTTCAGGTGAAAGAGATCAAGGTTCGTCCCAAGACAGGTGAACACGATCTTCAAACGAAAATTGGCCACATTAAAAAGTTCATCGGCAGAAAAGATAAGGTCAAGGTGACGGTGATTTTTCGGGGCCGCGAAATTACGCTGTCAAATCTCGGAATGGGATTGCTCGAAAAAATTGCCGAAGAAACCGAAGAGACGGCAATGGTGGAGCAGGCTCCCAAATTTGAGGGGCGGTCCTTGGTAATGATATTAGCCCCGAAGTAAACTCAACCCGGCTGAGCCGGAAATGAATATTGATTATTGGATATTGAATATTTGAGGTATTCTATCGATCTGTAGTCACCTCTGTTATCAATACTCAAATCCTATGTATACATAAGATACACCGCTACCTGAAAAATTAAGCTGGCCCCATAAAATAGACGAATACCAAATTGATCCTGTTACGGTGGCGTGAGCCGGTATTTGATAGCTCACGCCATCTATATTTTTGTCGTTAGAGGGAGGGTTCAAGGACAAAACGATAATTGAAGAATTTAATACAAGGAGAATAAAGAATGCCAAAAATTAAAACCAACCGTGCGGCTGCTAAACGCTTTAAAACGACCGGCACCGGTAAAATCGTGTACCGCAAGTCATGCGCCAGCCATATACTGACCAAAAAGACGACCAAACGTAAACGATCGCTGCGCCAACCGCAGCTGATCGCTAAATCGGACCGCAAAGAAATCAGACGTCTGCTGCCGAATGGATGAAGGTCTCCAGAGGTCAGATGACAGACGGCAGAAGTCAGATGACAGAAGTCAGATGACAGACGACAGATTTTAGTATTCAGAAGGATAGAGCAGAGCGTGACGATTGCGGATGGATAGAGCATTGGGCATGGTGCATGGAGCAGAGCGTGACGATTGCAGATTGAAGTAGCCCATTTAACGATTGAACAAATAAAGACGATTACGACGATCATAACGATCTCAACGGTCCTGACCGTGTAAACGTAATCAACCCAATAAACACAATCAACTCAATAGCCATATGTGAGGTAAATAAAATGAGAATTAAAAGAGGATTTAAAGCCAGAAGACGCCGTAAAAAGGTGCTGAAACTTGCCAAAGGATTTCGCGGCGGCCGCAGCAAACTGTATCGCACTGCCGCCGATGCCGTCGACAAGGCCCTAATGTATTCCTATCGCGACCGCCGTACGCGTAAACGAGATTTTCGGAGACTTTGGATTGCCAGAATCAATGCCGCCACCCGGATGAATAGCTTGACTTACAGCAAATTCATTCACGGCCTTAAACTCGCCAATGTCGAGCTCGATCGCAAAGTTCTGGCTGAACTGGCAATCTCAGATCCCGCCGGATTTGCCAAAATCGCCAACATGGCCGCCGGAAAACTGTAAGGAATGATGAAGGGCGATTGACGAGTGTCGAATTAAGGTTTTCTGTCTGTTTAGATTAATTAAAAAAGGTAGAATTCCATCATTCGTCATTCGACATTCTACATTCGTCATTCCAAAGGGGTTTTGAAGTGGATACCAACATCGAAGACATACACCGGAGTGGTTTGGACGATCTTAAAGCGGCCCGAACCAGCAAAGAAGTCCAGGACCTCACCGTACGTTACCTGGGACGCAAGGGAATCCTGACCCAGTTTTTGCGCAATATCTCCCAGTTGCCCGCCGAACAACGGCCGGCAGCGGGAAAAAGGGCCAATGAACTCAAAGGAATTCTGGAACAGGAGTTTAAAACAGCAATCAAAAAATTCGAATCGGCGGACAGCGACAATTTAGATCGTATCGACGTATCCCTGCCCGGCAGACCGTTGACAACCGGATACCTACATCCAATTACACAGGTCAACGACCAGATCTGTGACATTTTTTCCAGTCTGGGATTCGATATTGCTGAAGGGCCGGAGGTAGAATCGGATTATTACAACTTTGAGGCCTTGAACTTTCCCAAAGACCATCCGGCGCGGGACATGCAGGACACGTTTTTTGTCAACGACGATGTCGTTCTCAGAACCCATACGTCACCCCTGCAGATCAGGACCATGGAGAAGCAGCAGCCACCGGTTAGGATAATCTGCCCCGGCAAAGTTTATCGCTGTGACTCCGATTTGACTCACACGCCCATGTTTCACCAGGTTGAAGGGCTATTGGTTGATGAGAACATTTCTTTTGGAGATCTCAAGGGGGTGTTGACAACTTTCGTACATCAGATGTTCGACGATCAGACAAGCCTTCGATTTCGGCCCAGTTTCTTTCCATTCACCGAGCCCAGCGCCGAAGTTGATATACTCTGCGTGATGTGCCGGGGCAAAGGATGCCGGGTTTGTTCACGCACGGGATGGTTGGAAATTCTTGGATCCGGCATGGTCCATCCCGCGTTATATGAAAATGTCGGGTATGACGCCGATCGGTATACCGGGTTTGCATTCGGCATGGGGGTAGAAAGAATCGCCATGCTAAAATACGGCATTGACGACATTCGCAAATTTTTCGAAAACGATTTGCGGTTTCTCGAACAATTCTAATTTGGTTAAATTTGTTGATTAGTTAATTAGTTGAATAGAAAAAAAGGATGAAATTTCGATCGATAACCATTTAACCAATCAACCAGTCAACCATTCAACCATTTAACTAAACGCAAGGCAAGTAAGATGAAGGTTAGCTTAAGCTGGCTAAAAGATTATGTAGATATCACGATGGATGCGGCCGAACTGGCTGAAGCCCTGACAATGGCCGGGCTTGAAGTTGATTCGGTGTCGGGTCGTTACGCCTACCTTAAAGGGGTTATTGTCGGTCGGATCGAAGACGTCCAACCTCACCCCAATGCCGACAAACTGAGACTTTGCCGGGTTGGAACCGGCGCTGATACGGTGTCGGTAGTATGCGGGGCCCCCAATGTCGAAGCCGGCATGTTGGTCCCTCTGGCACAACCTGGCGCGGTTCTGCCGGACGGCCTTCGGATCAAAAAAAGCGTTATCCGTGGAGAGGATTCTGCGGGCATGCTGTGCAGTAGTGCCGAACTGGAACTCGGTGCGGATTCCAGCGGCATCATGTCGCTTGATTCGTCAGCTGCAGTGGGTAAAACATTGACTGAAGCCCTGGGACTTTCCGACACGGTATTCGAGCTGGACTTGACACCCAATCGACCGGACTGTCTCAGCATAATCGGAATTGCCCGGGAAGTTGCAGTCATTCAAAATAGCGCCTTGAAATACCCTGACTTCACCATCGACGACAATGGGGATCGCATCCATCAACTGACTTCGGTAAAAATCGAAGCCCCGGACCACTGTCCGCGATATGCCGCCCGGCTCCTGGATAACGTGTCGGTGAAAACGTCGCCCTATTGGTTGCAGGACCGTCTGCTTTCAGTAGGTTTACGGCCGATCAATAATATCGTCGATATCACCAATTTTGTTATGATGGAAACCGGTCAGCCGCTGCACGCCTTTGATTTCGATAACTTGGCCGAAAACCGGATCGTGGTGCGGTTGGCGGCCGACGGCGAAAAATTCAAGACGCTGGACGAAAAGGAACGTACCCTCGAATCCGAGATGCTTATGATTTGTGACGGGGGAAAAGCGGTCGGTGTGGGTGGTGTTATGGGCGGCCTTAATTCAGAAATTGAAGATCACACAACCCGCGTATTGATTGAAGGTGCATATTTTAATCCGGTCAGCATCCGGCGGACCTCCAAGCGCCTGGGACTGAATACGGATGCATCTCATCGCTTTGAGCGCGGTGTGGATCCCGAAGGCTGTGTCCGTGCGGTCAACCGGGCAGCCAAACTGATGGCGGAAATCGGCGGGGGAACCATTATCGATGGTATCATTGACGAGTATCCGGTCCCCCAGACTGTCAACAGCGTTGAGCTGGAAGTGGAACGGACCAACCGCCTCCTGGGAACCCAACTGGACCGAAATCAAATAAAAAACCTTCTCGAAACGATCGAATTTAAAGTTGAAAATTGCAGCAATGGTTCGGACCGCATGTCGGTGACGCCGCCGTCATTTCGAGTCGACGTATCAAGACGGGAAGACTTGATGGAAGAGGTGGCCCGCCTCTCCGGTTACAACAATATTCCGACCACCTTTCCGGCGATGCCTGCCGAAGGACGGCCGCCGGATCCCCGGCTGCTGCTCAGAGGCCGGCTGAAAACGTTGATGAGCGGAATGGGATTCTCGGAAACGATTGCCTATAGTTTTGCATCACAGTCATCCTGTGACCGGCTGGGTATGAAGGACTCGGATCCCCGCCGGTCGATGATTCATATCTTAAATCCGCTGACCGAGGAACAGGCCGTAATGCGCACGAGCCTCGTACCGGGCATATTGGGAACCATGCACTACAATGTTGCCCGCCAGGTGAAGAATCTGAAAATTTTCGAAATTGGAAAAATTTTCCTGCCGTCTGAAAGGCAGTCCCTGCCCCGGGAACCTGAAATGCTGATCGCCCTGTGGACCGGATCCCGTAGGGATCCATCCTGGCACAATCGAGACCATGACTGCGATTTTTTTGACATCAAGGGTGCGGCCGAAGCGTTGCTTCAGGCGCTCAAGCTGGAGGTGGTCCGGTATACAGCCATGTCTGATGAATCATGCGAATATACCCTGCCCGGTCGCACAGCCCGGATCATGGTTTCCGATACGGAGATCGGATTGGTCGGTGAAATTCATCCCCGGGTAAGCGATGCATACGATTTGAAACAAAGGGCCTTTATATTCGAGCTTGACCTGGAACTGATCTCCGGTTTAATTCCGGAAATCCCAACCACCAGACCGATACCCCGATACCCGGCGGTCCTGCGCGACATTACGATCATTGTCGACCGCAGCCATGAAACCCAGACCATCCTGGATGCGGTTGGGAATTTCCGGGAAGAATTGATCGAACGCGTACACCTTTTTGATGTCTTTGAAGGGCAACCCATTCCGGACGGCCATAAAAGTGTATCCTTTCGGATTACCTACCGCTCGGCTGAAAAAACGCTTGAAGACGACGATGTCAACGATCTTCACAAATCGATTACAGCTCGTCTCCTGAAAGCATTTAACGCGACACTACCGTAGTATGGCAAAGCCGGAATTGAAAATTGTTTATTATAATTTGATCCGCCGGAGGCGAGCCTTAAATATTCAATATTAATTTAACAATCTTCAATATTATTGGTGGTTTGGCCATGCAAGATCAAAAGCCGCATCAAATTGATATACCGGACAAGCTCTACTTTAAGATTGGTGAGGTGAGCAAAATCTCCGGGCTTCCGAGTCATGTGTTGCGGTTCTGGGAGTCCGAATTTAGAAAGATCAAGCCCCGTCGAACGGCATCGGGCCAGCGGTCATATACCCGCAAGGATATTGAAAAAATTCTGGAAATAAAACATCTTCTCTATGAGCAAAAATTCACCCTTGAAGGTGCCCGTAGATTCCTGAACACCCCAAAAAGGGGGAGGGCGGGACATACCAGAGGGGTATTAGAAGACATAAGGGCCGAACTGAAAACGATCCGTGACATGTTAGCGGACAATTAGTTTGTTTAAAGTTATTGACAATTTATTCAAATTGTCTTAAATGTTTATATCTTAGGAAAGCGGGCATAGCTCAGTTGGTAGAGTACAAGCTTCCCAAGCTTGGTGTCGCGAGTTCGAATCTCGTTGCCCGCTCCAACTTAAGGGATGTTTTATCCGTTTCAACTTGTGGTTTGAGGTGGTACGTGTTATGTATTGTGGGATGAACTTTAACTTTACCTTGTGGGTTACGGCATGAATAGATAATCTCTCGCTGTACATCAAGATGATCTACCTGCAACATGAGGAAACGGGCAATAGCCCGTTTTTTATTTTTATAATCAAAGCTTAGTAAATGAAGGAACAAGACGTGATTCGCCGGGTTTGGGCGCTCGCCGAGCCGATATGCGATTCTGAGGGTCTGGAATTGATCCAGGTTGAATATCAGCGGGAGTCGGCCGGAAGAATTCTTCGCGTATGGGTCGACAAACCCGGGGGAATTCGACTGGATGACTGTGTCGAGGTCAGCCGTCAGCTGAGCGACACCCTTGATGTACATTTGGAGGATATCGGACCTTACAATCTGGAAGTGACTTCACCGGGGCCGGAACGACCCTTGGCAAGAAAATACGATTTTGACAGGTTTAAAGGTAAACGGGTAAAAATCAAGACATTTCAACCTCTTGACGGAAGAAAAAATTTTACGGGCGTTCTTTTGGGAATTAGCAATGACGTCGTCAGCCTTGATATTGATGGGCAATTCGTAGCCATTGCGTACGTGGATATCTCAAAAGCGCGTTTGATCGAATAAAGTTGGAAATGGAGATATCTGATGTTTATCTCAGACATAAAGCGTGTCGTGGAGCAGGTAAGCCGTGATAAAGGCATTGATCGCGAAGTGCTGATCAGAGCGCTGGAAGAGGCGTTGCGATCGGCGGCCAGAAAGAAATACGGCAATAAGATGGATATCGAAGTCCAGTACAATGAAGAAAGCGGTGAAATCGAGGTTTTCCAGTTCAAAGAGGTCGCCGAAATTGTCAACGAGCCGGAAATAGAAATTAGTCTTGAGGAAGGTCGCAAGCTCGATCCCGAATGCGAAGTGGGCGACAGTCTCGGAACCAAAATGGATACCAGCACTTTCGGTCGCATAGCTGCTCAATCGGCAAAGCAGGTTATTATCCAGAAAATGAAGGATGCCGAGAAAGATGCGGTCTATGCCAGTTTCATTGATCGCAAAGGTGAGATCCTCAACGGCATTGTCCAGCGAATCGACCGTGGTGATATCATTGTGAATCTGGGACAGACCGACGGTGTGGTTCCGATACGCGAACAGGTCCCGCGTGAATCTTATCGGCGAGGTGATCGCATTCGGGCCTATATCCTTGACGTGCTGCATGAATCCCGCGGTCCGCAGATCGTTCTTTCACGAACCAATCCGAACTTTCTGATGGATCTGTTCCGGACTGAAGTGCCGGAAATAAGCGAAGGCATCGTGAACATTATGGGTGCTTCCCGCGAACCCGGCATACGGGCTAAAATAGCCGTGGCCTCAAATAATTCCGACATCGATCCGGTGGGTGCCTGTGTTGGCATGAAGGGTAGTCGGGTACAGAATGTGGTTCAGGAACTGCGGGGAGAAAAAATCGATATCATTCCCTGGCATGTCGATCCGGCAAAATTTGTCTGCAATGCATTGGCGCCGGCTGAAATATCAAGAGTTATCATCGATGAAGCCAACACGTCGATGGAAGTTATTGTACCGGATGAATTCCTGTCCATCGCGATCGGGAAAAAAGGCCAGAACGTACGTCTGGCATCCAAACTTACCGGTTGGCATCTTGATGTTAAAAGCGAGACCAAATACAATCAAGCCATGCAGACCGGTTATGACTCACTCGTGGCATTGCCCGGTGTCGGCATCAGCCTGGCGGATGCACTTTATGAAAGCGGTTTTTATTCGGCTGAAGAAATTGCCAAAGCCGGCATCGATGATTTGACCCAGATCCGCGGGATCGGTGAGGAGACAGCTGCTAAACTGCTTGAAGCGGCGGAACTGGCGGCGGCCGAGACCGATGAGGATGCGTTTGAAGATGATACCGGTGATCCGGGTGAAACCGTTGCTGAAAACGACGCTTCCGAAATAGCAGTCGAAGGGCAAGCTACAGAAGAAGAACTATCCGTAGAACCGGATGCTGAAGATAATCCGCTTGTGGCTAGCGATGAAGAGAAGACTGCTGAATCTTCTGCCGAAAAGGACCTTACGGGATCGACGGCTGATAATCCGGAAGTGCCGCTGGAAGAACCGTCGCCTTCTGATCAAATATCAGATGACAGGGAATCAAAAGAATAATAGCGTTTATTCGTTTCCGGGAACGTAGAGACGATAAAATGTGTCTTAGGGGGAAGTAATGGCAAAGATGAGAGTTTATGAGCTCGCCAGAGACCTCAACCTGACAAATAAAATTCTGCTGAGCAAGCTGAATGACATGGACATCGCCGTCAAGAGCCATATGAGCGCTCTGGATGATGACACCGTTGCCACGATAAAAAAGCAGCTTTTCGGCAAGAAAGAAGAGACCATAGAAGAGACACGCATTAGACCGACTGTCATTCGCAGACGTAAGAAAAAAGTGACGGTCGAACCGGTCCCCGAGCCGATCCCGGAACCCGAAGAACCGAAAACGGTCGAAGAGCCGGCCGCGGAAATTACGGCGTCAGCCGATGCTGCTGAAGCAACCGAAGCGGTAACTGCAGAAGCTGCAGTCCCGGAGGCGCCAGCAGCCGAAAAAATTAAGCCGGTTGACGAGGAGCCTTCTAAAGTCGAGGTGGAACTGGAGGAAGTCCCGGAGACCGTTGCGAAAGAGCAGGAGCCTGCCAGGGAAAAGCCAACCAAAAAGGTTGTCAAAAAAGTTAAAAAAGAAGAATCGGCCAAAATCATTCAATTACCCGTAAAGCCGATCGAAACGCTGACGCCGGAGAGGCCTGCCAGAAAGGAAAAGGGAAAAGTTCAGCCGCTGCCGGCCGGAAGGGCCGCCGCTCCCAAACCCGAGGTCGCTGCTGATGACGCAGCGGGCAAAGACACCAAAAAGAAAAAATGGAAGAAACGCGGTGAAGAGGCAGATCGGGATAAAAAGTTCCTTAAGAAAAAAATATCTTTCCGTAAAAAATCAGTTGTTGAAGGTCAGGATCTGTACGATGACGGCTACCGATCGCGGAAACCGCGCAAGGGTGCCAAATCCAAGGTGCCCGCAACAGCTCAGAAAACCCAGATCACCACGGCCAAGGCGATCAAAAGGAGAATTAAAATCGACGAAGCAATTGTACTTTCCGATCTGGCCAAACGGATGGGAATCAAAGCCGGCGAATTGATAAAGATGCTCATGGGCATGGGCTTTATGGCAACCGTCAACCAGAGTATCGATTATGAAACCGCATCCTTGGTAGCGACTGAATTTAACTATGAAGTTGAACGCGCCGGAGCCGCTTTCGAAGAGGAAGAAATCCTCAAACAAAAGGTCGATGACCCGGAGAAGCTGCAGGAGCGACCGCCGGTTGTGACCATTATGGGTCACGTTGATCACGGCAAAACTTCACTGCTCGATGTTATCCGCAAAACCCGCATAACCGATTTCGAAGCCGGCGGCATCACGCAACATATCGGCGCCTACTACGTTGATACGAATAGAGGCCAGATTGCATTCCTGGACACCCCCGGCCATGAGGCATTCACTGCCATGCGTGCGCGTGGTGCAAAAGTAACGGATATTGTGGTTCTGGTTGTCGCGGCCGACGATGGTGTCATGCCCCAGACTCTGGAAGCCATCAATCATGCCCGGGCAGCTGACGTGCCGATCATCGTTGCCGTAAATAAAATAGACAAGGCCAATGCTGACCAGGATCGGGTTAAACGTGAATTGGCCGAAAACGGCCTGACACCTGAAGATTGGGGTGGTGACACCATATTCGTCAGCGTTTCCGCAAAACAAAAGGAAGGTATCGATGATCTGCTGGAGATGATATCTCTGCAGGCTGAAGTGCTGGAGCTTAAGGCCAACTCCGAGAAACTTGCCACCGGCCACGTTGTCGAAGCAAAGATTGACTCGGGACGAGGTCCGGTCGCCACGATACTGGTTAGAGAAGGAACCCTGAAAAACGGAGAACCGGTGGTTTGCGGAATCCACTACGGTAAAATCAGGGCGATGTTGAATGATCGGGGCCAGCAGGTAGAGTTAGCCGGTCCATCGATCCCGGTCGAAGTCCTGGGACTGTCGGGAGTCCCCATGGCCGGCGATGAACTCATCGCCCTGCAAGATGAAAAGAGCGCCAAACAGGTCAGCATGCACCGCCTCCAGAAACAGCGATCCAAAGAATTAGCCCAGACCAACAGGCTCAGTCTGGACAAACTTTATGAACAGATGCAACAGGGTGAAGTCAAGGATCTGAATATCATCATCAAAGCGGATGTTCATGGCTCAAATGAAGCGCTGGTTGAATCCCTCACCAAGCTGTCCAACGAAGAAGTAAACGTCAACGTTGTGCATTCAGCAACCGGGACCATCACTGAATCGGATATTTCCCTGGCAACTGTCTCCAATGCCATTATTATCGGCTTCAACGTCCGGCCAACACCCAAGGTGCAGGCGTTGGCCTCTGAGGAGAACGTTGACCTGCGCTTCTACAACGTTATTTATGACGTCATCCGGGAAATCAAAGGGGCCATGGTCGGATTGATGGATTCCACCTTTGAAGAGCACATTTTGGGCTCTGCAGAAGTCCGTGAAGTATTTCAAATCCCCCGGGTAGGGGCGATCGCCGGCAGTTACGTCACGGACGGGAAATTTGAACGGGGACAGAATATTCGGGTTATCAGAGACGGGGTTCAGCTGTATGACGGCAAAAATTCCTCTTTGAGACGATTTAAGGATGATGTAAAAGAAGTCCAATCCGGTTACGAGTGCGGTATCGGCGTTGAAAACTTTAACGATATCAAAGTCGGTGATATACTGGAGTGCTACTACCTCGAAGAGGTCAGACCGGAGATAGAGTAAAATCGATTGCGGATTTTGGATTGGGGATTGCGGATTTACCTCGCAAATTTGCGCAGCAAAAAGAAATTAAGACGCCGCCTTTTCAATCTATAAAGCGATATCAGTCGTAGACACAAACTACACTTTATCGAGCGCTAATTTTCAGGGCGGATTAATTATGGTTGTCGGTACGGGACTGATTACATTGCGATTACATGACTGCCGCTCGCTCAAGGGTAAGCGCAAGGTGGTCAAGTCAATGATCAGCAGATTGCGAAACAGTTTCAATGCTTCGGTAGCTGAAGTGGGATCGAACGACATCTACCAGAAAGCAGAGATCGGATTTGCTCTGACCGGCAATGATGCAGCTCTGATCAATTCAAAAATTGACAAACTTTTCAACATGGCAGAGGATCTGGGACTGGCTGAAGTTGTTGATACCCAAATGGAAATTATACACTTATGATTCCCTTCACCCGCGCCGACAGGGTCAGTGGATTGATTCAGGAAGTCCTGTCGGAACTGTTAAAGAAAAAAATCCGTGACCCGCGGCTGGCCATGGCCACCATTACCGGCGTCAAAATGTCAAGCGATTTGAAACTCGCCCGGATTTATTTTACAATATATGGAGACGCTGAAAAGTCGGAGGCCGCCCGCCGGGGATTTGAAAGTGCCCGCGGATTTATTAAAAGAAGCCTTGCCGGCCGGCTCGGTCTGCGCTATATGCCGGATTTAAAATTTTTTCATGATGATTCTTTTGAGTACGGCTCTCATATCGATAAATTGCTGGACAAAATAGCGACGGATAATGATCCCGATCATCAATCAGATTAAAAAATCAAAAAACATTCTGGTCGCCTCTCACAGCGATCCGGACGGGGATGCTGTCAGCTCACTACTCGCCATGGGGCTGACGCTAATCTATCTTGGAAAGAAAACAACCCTTTACAACTACAGTTCGATTCCGGCGGTTTACCGGTTTTTGCCGTCGGTTGAGTGTATTATTGATTATATCGGGCCGAGCAATGGATATGATACAGCGATGATACTCGATTGCGGCGATATATCACGGGTGGGACCGGCCAGCGAAAATATCAGTCGAATACCGGTGGTGATAAATGTGGATCACCATGTCTCAAATACGGGCTTTGGCGACCTTCAGCTCGTTGACCCGGATGCCTGCTCGACTGCTGAGATCGTTTACCGTATCATAAAAGCGTTGAAAATCCGGATTGATAGAGGTATCGCAACGTCGATTTACACCGGTATTTTAACTGATACGGGGTCATTCCGATTTTCAAACACAAATCAGGCAGCCTTCGCCATCAGCCAGGAGATGACCGAATTGGGAGTTGAGCCATACAATGTGGCCCAGCAGGTATTCGGGACCTATTCCCTGGAACGTATCAAGCTGTTAAATTTGGCTCTGGATTCCCTCGAAATATCGGAAAATGGCAAGCTATCGATTATGACCGTTACCAATGCCATGTTCGACTTCACGGAAACCCAGCCTGAAGATGTTGACGGAATGATTAATTATGCCAGACGTATTCAGGACGTTAAAGTTGCGGCTCTAATACAGGAACAAGGAAACGGCAGGCCCAGATCGGAAAACAAGCGGCGCTTTCATGTTAGTCTTCGTTCTGACGGGTCTGTCGACGTTGCAGCCATTGCCGGTGCCTTTGGTGGCGGCGGACATCCCAGTGCCGCCGGTTTCCAGGCGGAAACGAGCCTGGTGCAATTAAAATCGGATATCATTACCCTGGCCCAAAACCTGTGATTCCGTCATCTGTTAGCTTATTAGCGGTGTCGGGATGTCGGAAAATGGTCTCTGAAAATTTAGATGGAATCTTGATTGTTGACAAGCCGGCGAACATGTCTTCCGCCGCGGTCGTAAGGGTCGTGAAAAAAGTGCTGCATGCCGACAAAGTCGGCCATGCCGGCACGCTGGACCCGTTTGCAGAAGGTGTTTTGATTTGTTGTATTAACCGTGCTACCCGACTGGCAGGATTTTTGTCGGACGGCGTCAAAAAATATGTGGCGACACTCAAACTGGGGGTGGAAACGGACACCCAGGATCAGACCGGTACCGTGATTTCGACTGCCGAGGCAATTGGATATTCTCGAGAGACAATTCAAACCGCATGCGAATCATTCAAAGGCGTCATTGAGCAGCTGCCGCCAGTCTACTCGGCGTTGAAACATCGCGGAGTGCCGCTGTACCGGCTCGCCCGCCGCGGCAAGCCGGTTCAAAAACCGCCCAGGCGGGTGCAAGTTTATGATATCGTCCTTAAGAAGGTTTCTCTTCCCTATGTTTGTTTTGAGGTTGCTTGCTCGGCGGGAACCTATATTCGGACGCTGGGAGCCGACATCGGTAAAAAACTGGGGTGCGGAGGTCACCTTGTTGCATTGAAGCGCACAGAAAACAGTGGGTTTAAACTGAATCAAGCAATTGCAGTTGCGGAATTAAAAGACCCGGACAGCAATCGCCGAATCATAGAAAAAATAATCAATATGAAAGACGCATTGCCGGATGTGCCCAATTACTATGCCGATAAGCGCTTAGCACATAAAATCCGGCATGGCCAAAGACTTGGTTTGAGCGACCTTCGCAATCTGAATATTGCCGACAGCGAACTCGAAAAGGGACAATATCTGAAAATTGTTGACCCGGATAACGATCTTATTGCAATACTGGAGTATACGGCCCCCGAAGATTATTTGAAATATTGTTGCGTATTTCCTAAATGACTTTTTAATCATTCAGCTGGCTTCTAAGGACAGAAAAAGGATTCAAATACATTCACTGTTTCAGGGCTAAGTGCTGGATACCGAATTCTCGATAATTTGGATGGGCTGAAATAAGAAAGAGGATATAAAATCAAAATATGCGAAGCATAACAAAATTAATCCGCCGACCTTATCATCCCGCAAGTTTTTGGTTTATATTCTCAACTTACAATTCTGGAACGTCTATTTATTCGGGGCGGATTAATGCGGAGAAATTAGAGGAGGCAAAAAGAAAGTGGCTTTCACAACCGAAGATAAAAAGAAATTGATTGAAAAATTTAAATTGCATGAGTCAGATACGGGATCTCCCGAAGTGCAGGTAGGATTGCTTACCCACCGCATTTCTTACCTTACCGAACATCTGAAAATTCACAAAAAGGATCACCATTCCCGCAGAGGGCTGTTGATGCTGGTTGGCCGACGTCGCCGGCTACTGAACTACGTCAAATTCAAAGACGTCAATCGCTATCGGACGATAATTGATACCCTGGGATTAAAAAGGTAAGCAACCGACTGCAACGATCTGTTCGCCTATGCCCATCTGCACCCCGAGAAATCAATTACCAGGATTGCATGAAACACGGTCCACTTTTCACGCGAATCAGCCGGGTAACCGCCGCGGCTGATTTTAGCCCTGGATTGCCAACGGTAGTTGAAAATCGAATGGACTTCAAATTGCTATGGGTGGATTCTAAACGCTTCAGTTGAGCGCAGCCACGGAAATCGCAGAATCAGATCGGACGTCTTACAGATTTAGGAGAAAATTATGAAAATTTTGGTTAAAGAGGAAATCGATGGCAAAACACTGAGCATTCAGTCCGGCAAGGTCGCCAAGCAGGCGTCAGGTTCGGTTGTGGTTCAGTATGGCGACACGATTGTGCTGGTTACGGTGGTGTCCGCCAATGAGGAGAAACCATCGAGTTTTTTACCCCTGTCCGTCGAGTATCAGGAGAAAATCTATGCTGCCGGACGCATACCGGGCAACTATTTCAGACGCGAAATCGGCCGCCCCAGTGAAAAAGAAACCCTTACGGCGCGCCTGATTGACCGTCCGATCCGGCCCCTGTTTCCCAATGAATACCGCTACGAGACCCAGGTTATCGCAACGGTGCTGTCCATGGACCGCGAAAACGATCCGGATACCCTGGCCATGCTCGGCGCATCGGCTGCCCTGACCATCTCGGATATCCCGTTTGCCGGCCCCATCGCCAGCGTTCGTGTGGCACGGATCGATGGTCAGCTTAGAATTAATCCGCCTATTTCGGATTGGGAAAAAAGCGACATCAACATCATTGTGGCCGGCTCCAAAACCGGAGTTGTCATGGTGGAAGGCGGCGGGGATCTGGTCAGTGAAGAAGAAATGCTGGAAGCCATTTTCTTCGGCCACCGTTCGTTGCAGCCGCTGATCGATATGCAATTCAAATTGCAGGAAACCAACGGGGTTGAGAAGAGACCGTTCGAAACGGAGCCCGTAGACGAAGAGCTGGCCGCCAAGCTGAAATCGGAAGCAGCAGAAGCCATCCGCAAGGCAATCGTGATCCCTGAAAAAATGAAACGCCATGCAGCGCTGCGAAACCTAAAGCGGGATCTGGTCCAAAGCCTGGGGGAGGAATATGCCGGCCGCGAAGATGAAGCCTACGATATTCTAAGTACGCTTCAAAAAAAAATCAGCCGGGATCTTATTTTGAAAGAAGGCAGACGCATGGACGGTCGGCGCTTCGACGAGGTTCGATCTATCTCATGTGAAGTGGGCACACTTCCCCGGCCTCACGGCAGTGCGCTTTTTACCCGTGGCGAAACGCAGGTGCTCGGTGTGCTGACCCTGGGATCCGGTCAGGATGAACAGCGCGTCGAGACATTGAGTGGCGAAGAATTTCGCCCGTTTATGCTGCACTACAACTTTCCGCCCTATTCGGTTGGAGAAGTAAAGAGGATCGGCGGCCCCAGTCGTCGCGATATCGGACACGGCGGCCTGTCAACCCGGGCCATTGAAAAAATACTGCCCGCCAAAGAAGATTTTGAGTACACCATCCGGCTGGTGTCTGAAGTGTTTGAATCCAATGGCTCCTCCTCAATGGGAACCGTCTGCTCCTGCTGTCTGGCGTTAATGGACGGCGGGGTGCCGATCAAGGCCCCGGTAGCCGGTATTGCTATGGGCCTGGTAAAGGAAGACGATCAAATTGTAGTACTTACCGATATTCTGGGCGATGAAGATCACACGGGCGATATGGACTTCAAAGTCGCGGGCACCCGGGATGGAATCACGGCCCTTCAAATGGATATCAAGATCCTCGAGCTTTCCAGAGATATTATGGAGAAAGCATTGGCTCAGGCCAAAATCGGACGCCTGCATATTCTCGAAAAAATGGAAGAGGCCCTGAAGGAGCCCCGTCAGGATATTTCGCCCTATGCCCCGACCATCATCACGATCCAGATCAATCCGGATAAAATTCGCGACGTCATCGGACCGGGCGGAAAAATTATCCGCGGCATTCAAAGCGAAACCAATACCACGATCAACATCGAGGATTCCGGTCAGGTAAAAGTGGCGGCGTTCTCTAAAGAGGAGGGCGATGCCGCCGTCAAGATGATCGAGAATCTGACGCGGGAGCCCGAAGTTGGTGCGATTTACGAAGGCACGGTTGTGAAAATCACCGATTTTGGCGCTTTTGTCCAGATCATGCCCGGAACCGACGGGCTGGTGCATATTTCCCAGCTGGCCAATCATCGCGTGACCCGGGTATCGGACATTGTTAGAGAGGGCGCTAAGCTCAAAGTCAAGGTGTTGGAAATCAGCCGCGATGGCAAGATCCGGTTGAGCCACAAGGCAGTTTCGGATGAAGGACATAGACGTGGACGCTCCCGTCGCTAAAACTACTCTGAAAAACGGAATTCGGGTTCTAACGAAAAACATGCCCTACACCCGCTCGGTGTCCATGGGGGTGTGGGTCAACGTCGGGGCCAGGGACGAGGCCGCCAGCGAAAGCGGACTGTCTCATTTTATCGAGCACATGATTTTCAAGGGGACCCGGAAACGTTCAGCCTATCAGATTGCCAAAGAATTTGATGCCATCGGCGGCCAAACCAATGCCTTTACGACCATGGAGAATACCTGCTACTATGCCCGGGTCATCGATAGCCAGATGGAAACCATGGTCGACATTCTCTCCGATATTTTCGTCAACTCCATATTTGATTCGGGTGAGGTGGATAAAGAACGGCCGGTAATCCTTCAGGAAATCGGTATGGTCGAGGATAGCCCGGACGAATTGATTCACATGCTGTCCGGCCGCAATTTCTGGGGCGAAAACCCCCTCGGACGGTCAATTCTCGGTACGCCCGAAAATGTCGCCCGCTTCGATGCTCAGACCATTGAAAATTTTTTTCACCGCCTGTATCAACCCGACCGTATTGTCATATCAGCCGCAGGCAACCTCGACCATGATCGTCTCGTAGAAATGATAGAGCCGGTTTTTGAGACCATTAAACCCAGCAACGGATTTCCCCGGCGAATTACACCCGGGATTTGCTCCGTGGTCGACCTGAACCACAGGGCCCTGGAACAGATGCACATTTGCCTCAGCGCCAGGGGGCTGTCGATTACCGATCCTCGCCGTTATGCCGGCTCGCTTCTGAACACGATCCTGGGCGGCAATATGAGCTCAAGACTTTTTCAGGAAATCCGGGAGCGGCGGGGACTGGCCTATGCCGTCTATTCGTTTATATCCTCCCATGTTGACACCGGCATGTTTGGCTTCTACATGGGAGTCGACCCGAAGACAGCCCGGGAGACAACCCGTCTGGTGTTGAATGAACTGGAGAAAATCAAGGATGACCCGGTTGATGCGGCAGAACTCAAGGGTGCTATGGAGTATACCAAAGGCAGTCTGCTGCTCGCGTCTGAAAGTGCCGACAACCAGATGGTTCGCTGTGCTCAAAATGAAATCCACTTTGGCAATGAAGTTGCCCTGCAAGACGTTATCCAAAAAATAGAAGCGATAACCCCGCAGGAAATTCAGGATCTGGCCAACCATCTTTTCGACCGCAGCCAGATGACATTAACGCTGCTCGGTCCCCTGGATTCCGAAAAAGAAGCATTTGAGCAAATTCTCTACAGCTGATTTTGGAATTTTTGAAAGCTTGAACGTCGAACGTCCAACGTCCAACATCGAACGTCCAATGTGGATGACGCTGCGCTGTATCGATTTTAATTCATGAACCCATTAATGCCTTCGACATGCCTGTCCCCAAGCTTGTCGAATGGCACTTCGATCGAATTCTTAAAAGTGTATTCGGTGTAGCAAAACAGGCGCCAAATGTTGTTCATTTTTAAATTGATAGAATACATTATTCGACGTTGGAGGTTCGATGTTGGATGTTCGTTATTTTTTTTTCCGATCAGAATGGCCGTTTATTTAGCCAGCGGCGGTGCTCGTTTGAAACTACCTGGAATGGCGAATGACGATTGAGGAATGACGAATGGTGGAAATCGCTGCGCTCAATCTTTTTAAAAAGACAAAATTCATTATTCGACGTTGGAAGTTGGACGTTCGATGTTGAACGTTCATCAGTTTCTCTTTCGATCAGACCGGCTGTTTTTTAGCCGGAGACAGCGCTCGTGTGAAACACATGAAATGACAATCCTAAATCTTACCGCTGTGCCCGAATCCTCCTTGCCCCCGGGCGGTTTCATTGCTGAAATCTTGGACTAGATTTAACTCGGCTTTAATTACCGGCATAAACATCATCTGGCATATCCGTTCACCGGGTTTTACTAAATAGACGGTCTTGCTCCGGTTAAAAAGTCCGATCTGGATTTCACCCTGGTAATCAGAATCGATCACGCCTATCGTATTTGCCAGCACAATTCCCTTCTTTATTCCCAAACCCGATCGCGGTGCAATAATACCAACGACATTTGGATCCTTTATATTAATCGCGATTCCGCTGCCGATAAATACGGTTTCTCCAGGCTGAATCTCAACCTGTTCAGCGATACAGGCTCTTAAATCAATAGCAGCTGAGCCCTCGGTCGCATAAGTCGGAAGCGGAATTTTATCACCAATCAAGGGATTCACAGCTTTTGTTTCAACTTTTATCGTTTCCATTAAACAGATATTCCTTTTAATCTCAATAAAGTCTGTTAATCTACTGACCTATAATTTTATGTCAAGATAAATAGCTATACCGGATGTCATAAATGTATTCCGCTTGATTCAGCCTTCTAATGACAGCATCTTAATTCGCTATCTCTTTTTCACCAAAGAGTGATAACCGCTGTGTTGTTTTATTTTTTCCTTCCCATTATCATTCATTTACGATATTTATACCTACAACTCAAAGTTAAAGACAGCCCTAATCATTCACCTTATACCCTACACCCTATACCTTATACCATTCACGTTGATATTTAATTAACAGGTATAACTAAAATAGAAATGGACTCTGAACAAATTCCAACACCC
>JASJCE010000392.1 GCA_030066155.1 Desulfobacterales bacterium
GACACCGGCGGCATGGTACGCGTCGGTCTGGCCCACTACAACACCAGAGAAGAAGTCGATCGGTTTTTATCGGTAATGAGAAATGATGTTTAAAGGAATCTTGTGAAGATTCAATTGTGATATAGCCGCAAAAAGGCACAAAAAGCACAAGTTTCAAATTTCACACTTGTTATTTTCTATAAGTTACGAAGTCCAATTTTTCCATCGCCCTTTATGGGAGAGGGTTCTGGTGAGGGTGATTTAAACTGAATATCAGCTGTTTATATCCCCCTCCCTTTTATTATCTCGCTCCAGGAGAGGGGAATCTTGACTTTTTACGCGACCTTCAATTATGCGTGGCGAGGTATTAAAAGTTCCTAAAAAGGGAACTTTTTTATTGACAACTTTTTGGGAACTATTAAAATATGCATGTAATTAGCCGTAAAAAGCTTGTCGATTTTTACAAACAGCCGGGACGACAGGACGCAAAAGGACAATTGGAAGCATGGTATTATGAAGCCAAGCATGCTCAATGGGCGTCTCCAGTAGATGTGAAGGCACAATATGGATCGGCCAGTATCATCGGGGACAACAGGGTCGTTTTTAACATAGCAGGCAATAAATATCGGCTAGTTGTCAGAATCAACTATGATTCAAAAACCGTTTTTGTACGTTTTGTAGGAACTCACCGGGAGTATGATAAAATCGATGCGGAGGTGATCTAAATGATAAACCGCCTGATAAAAACCGACAATGACCACGAAAGCGCATTATCCCGCATTGAACAACTTATGGATGCAAAGCCGGGTACTCCCGAGATGGATGAATTGGAACTGCTTACCGCTCTTGTGGAAATGTACGAGGACCAAAATTACCCTATCAGTCCTCCTGATCCTATTGAGGCTATTAAGTTTCGAATGGATCAACTGGGGCTAACTCAAAAGGATATGGTACCTTACATTGGCACCAAGGGTAAAGTATCTGAGGTATTTAATGGCAAACGCCCGCTAACATTGGCGATGATGAGATCGCTCAACAAGAATTTGGGCATTTCAGCCGAAGTGTTACTTAAAGAACCGGGGGGTAGCTTCCCAGGAGAAATGCAGGATATGGAATGGCATAAATTTCCATTGGTTGAAATGGCAAAGCGCTGTTGGATACCAAAAGTGAAGAATCCAAAAGAAAATGCCGAAGAGCTGATGCGCAATTTTATTTCTCAGGCTGGAGGCTTGGATGCGGTATCCGTTGTCCTTTTACATCAAGGCAAAGGTGCAAGATATAATTTGAAAACGGACACTTATGCCCTAACTGCCTGGTGTATTCGTGTTTTATCTCTTGCTCGGAATAATCCCCTTAAAAGTCAATATGAAAAGGGGACGATTAAAAGAAAAACTATGCAGGAAATTGCTCGTCTAAGCTATTTTGATGACGGCCCTTTGTTAGCAAAGGAATATCTGGAAAAACACGGTATTCATCTGATCATTGTTCCTCATTTGACCAAGACTTATTTGGACGGCGCAGCAATGCTCATGCCGGATGGAACACCGGTTATCGGTCTGACGCTTCGCTATGATAGAATTGATAATTTCTGGTTTTGTTTGCTCCACGAAATTGCACATATTGCAAAGCACCTGACTGCATCAAATCAGATCATCATCGATGATTTGGATTTAAGAGCCCACGATGCCACTCTTGAGGACAGGATTGAACAAGAGGCGGATGATATGACCCTTGACGGCTTAATCCCCAAGAAAGTATGGCAGAAGATACCAATCAAAGGAAAAGTGACCGCCCAAATGGTGTATGATCTGGCTGCACAATTAAAAATTCATCCCGCTATTATTGCCGGGAGAGTGAGATATGAACGAAAAAATTATAAGTTGCTATCCAGGCATGTCGGAATTAAACAAGTACGCAAACATTTTGCAGACAGCTGTTCCGAAGTTAGGGCTTAAAAAGAGAAGGAAGTTGCTGATGCGAGCAGGTGTGAAAACCGAAAGGATAACCATACTGTGCACTTCGGAATTTAAAGCTTACCTGATTCGTGAGGCCAAGCGCGAGGGAATCAGTGTGTCCCAGTTTGTGCGGCAGCGCTGCGAGAACAAGCCACAAACCCAAGAGGAGGAAATGTTGGCCGCTCTAGTAGAACAGGTCAAAGCAGCCACGGCGAAGGCCTCCACTTCTTTGGAAAAAGGTTTGTCAGATGCCAGGCAGGTTTTAGCTGATTAATATCCGGTATGCTTACAATTATTTATCGAGTTTGCTGAACTTGGCTCCTTTGAGAGAGAAATCGGCGATGAGCCCTTTGACGTCAAAAATGAACGCAACGATCGGCGCTTTGCCCATGGCGGTAATCGCGCTTTCACCGGCACCGATCTTAATCAATGCAACGTTGCCATCAACCCCGGCTTCCCATCCCTTGCCGTTGCGGAATTCATTCAGGGCATAACTTGAATTGAATGCAAAAATAATGTCTTTCGCCTGTCCGCCAATCTGAAGACCAACAGAGACGGAAATCATATTATAGTAGTCAACTGTTTCGCCGTCGATTCTCATAGCGCCTTCACCGTATTCACCTCCGATGACTAAAGCGCCTTTTATGACATTCGGCAAAATCAGCACGCCTTTGGAGCGTTTGACGACTTTCCTGGCATCCGTCACAATCTTATAAAACCGATCCATAGCGGCATCAGCACTTGAATCGATCTCCTTGGCCGTTCCGCCATAGGCTTGACCGGAAAATAGGCCGCCAGGTAAAAGCAGCGCAACCATCATAAAACATAACGCATTCGAAAAATTCCAGTCTGGGATAAATCGTTTTCGTTTCATAAGCACCTTAATTGTAATATCGGATTGTCGTGTATTTACTAAGTAACAAATATTTCAAACTCTAGCATGCAAGTGACGTATTCATGATTTCAGCATTGTCCATCTTTGATAAACTTTCAAGTTCCTTAAGAACTTAGACGGCCTTTTTTTAACGCCGACAACTATTTGAAAAAAAATAGTTAAAATAAACCAGATTGCAACCGAGTACAATTTGCCAAAGCATATAAATTAGAGAGGCACATTTATTGTCCATTTCCTGGATATATGCTATTTGTTATGTTCATGCCTGTTAAGTATCATTTTCAAATCTGAGATAGAGTTGGATGTAAAAATTTTAGGCGATAATAAAAAAGGCTCGATGTAATGATCATTAATAACAAGATACAGGGAGCCATCTCATCACCGGTCAACCGTCCCGAATATTGTGGGATTCAATTCAATTCCTTGACTATTATGGATAAATGACAAAGAGTGATTTTATAAGGATTTTTCACGATGGGAGGTGTATGATATGACGGTACGTGCCGAACAAGTACTGAGCGAGGCACTGAGCCTGGCACCCAGCGAAAGAGCGCAGTTGGCCGAACGGCTATTTTCCAGCCTGGACATTTCTCAGCAAGAGATCGATCGTCTGTGGGCTCAAGAAGCCGATAGCCGTATTGAAGCCTATAATCGAGGCGAAATAAAAGCTGTTTCAGCAAACGATGTTTTCAAAAATATCTCCCAGCGATGAATATCGAATTCCTCGAACCGGCTACAACAGAGCTGTATGAAGCAATCGTATTTTATAATATCCAAAGACAAGGCCTTGGATTAGAGTTTGCCAAAGAAGTACAAGACACCATAGAGCGGATCAAACTAAATCCTGAAGCGTGGTCCACCATTTCTAAATCAAAACAAGCCCGCCGGTGCCTGACCAATAGATTTCCCTATGGTATTATCTATCAAATCAGAAAAAACACCATTCTAATTGTCGCGGTCATGCATCTGAAGCGACGGCCGCAAACCTGGCAATCCAGACTCAGAGAAAATAGCCAATAAAGCAAAGTAGTTTTTTATTGAATAAATTCTATGAGGCTGTCCGACAACCCTCAAAAACTCGATTATACATACAATATGTAGATAAATTACGCTTTACTACCACAATATATTGTCGTAGTAGAACGTGTTTGCGGGGTTGTCGGACAGGCTCCTGTGGTTTATAAGATCAGATATTGCGGATATAAGGTTTTTACGAGATTATCAAGCTTGAGTACATAACCAGAATGCGGCATAGTCAGAAAGTGACCTATCATATATTTAAACACGAGCGCCGCCGCTGGCCTGAAAAAACGGCCAGTCAGATCAAGAAAGAAACTCTAATTTTTGAATGAAAAAGAGGAATGGATTCCTATCTTAAATAAAAAATTTGGACAGGATAAACAGGATCATTTGGATAATACGGCCTTCGGCCGAAAGCCTCTCGCCGCAGGCGAAAAAAATCCTGTAAATCCTGTAAATCCTGTCTAAATAAAAATAATAAAAATCGAATCCATTCCACGTCCTTTCATCTATTTGAAGTTTAATAAAGGAGGGGATGGACCGTGGTGAACAACTGGCATTCTTACGACAGCATTGCGCGGCGGTACGATGGTATATGGGGGGATCGCTTCGAGGAGGCTGCGCGGCACATGTGGGACCTCATTCCCCATCGTGCCGGAGCCTCTGTTTTAGACATCGGAACCGGAACCGGGGTGGTTCCGAGGGCACTTGGTACTCGCTTAAGTGAACTGACATTCATCGGCTGCGATCGCTCCGCCGGCATGCTATCCAAAGCGAAAGCCCAAATGCCGATGTTATGCACACTCGCCGCCGAGGCTGCAGAGCTGCCGTTCAGACCGTCCGTCTTCGATGTGGTCACGGCAAGCTTTGTGATGTCCCACCTCGAGAATTATCAAGCCGGTCTGATTGAGGCCTGCCGTGTCTTGAAGCCCTCCGGGATTTTTGCCATGACCAGCTGGGCCGGCGGCACAAATCCGTACAGCGAAGCGTGGGGCCGGCTTCTGAACGAGTCCGTCTCAAAGGAAAGGCTTCAAGAGGGCGTGAAGAGGGTCACCCCGTTCGCCAGCTATTTTGAGGAAGAGAAAAATGTCAATGCGGCTCTGACAGAAGCCGGCTTTGCTGATGTCGAAATTCATACTGTCGAGCTGAAATGCCGCTTGTCCCTGGAAGACTACCTAGCAGACCGGGAGATCACTTCGGAAGGCCGCTACGCCAAACACCTCCTGGGCTCCGACATCTGGTCCCAATTGGTTGCAAATGCACGTGAAAAGCTTCGGCAAACGTTTGGGTCCGACTTTAATTACAAACGCGGCGCCATCATTGCTCTTGGGCACAAAAAGTGAGGATTTTGATTTTTTACGAGATTATCATACTTGACATTTTAAGTATGCATAATATATACTTCTATCCATAATATATACGTGTTCAAGGTGGAATATGGCGCTCAGCATACGAAACGAAAAAGCTGAAAAGCTGGCCCGGGAGCTTGCCGCCGAAAGCGGAGAGAATATTACCCAAGCCATCACACGTGCCCTGGAGGAGAGATTGCAGCGCCTCCGGGGACGTTCCAGGGCGACCGATCTTACTGAAGAGATATTGAAAATTTCCAGGCGCTGCAGCGAGCTACCCGATCAAGACAAGCGCTCGCCCGATGAAATATTGGGTTACGATACAGCAGGGGTGCCGGAATAATGGTTATTGATACTTCTGCATTGATCGCGATATTATTTGGCGAGTCAGAGGCTTCAATTTTCTCTAAAGCCATAGCCGATGATGCCCGGAAGCTGATCAGTGCCTTCAATGCCCTGGAGACTGGAATCGTGGTTGAAGCCAAGAAAGGAGAAGCCGGCGGTCGGGAATTTGATCTGCTGCTGCATCGCGCCCAAATTGAAATTGTCGCCGTGAATGCTGATCAGGTTGAAATCGCAATGGCGGCATGGCGCAAATACGGCAAAGGCAACCACCCGGCAGGCTTGAATATCGGAGACTGTTGCGCTTACGCTCTGGCAAGGTACTCAGGAGAACCATTGCTTTTTAAGGGAAATGACTTCAGCCAGACGGACATTCAAGCCGTGACCAATATGTAAGGGCGTATTAGATTGGATCTCAATGCTGAACAGAAAAAAATTGCATCTTATTCACCGGATAGGTTCAATACATTGTTATACATAGCATCATCGATCCAATAATGGTGGTCGATTCTGAGCCGGTCCATAAGCTCTTTTACAGATTCAATTATCCCCATCTCTTTGGCTTTCATCAAAACGCCCAAAGTCCCGGATATAGGTATTTTATTTAATCGGGCAATTATCCTCGCATCCCTATCATCCAATAGACATAGCTTCGCATTATTTTCAATGCAAAGGCATAAAGCTTCCGCTTCACCCGTATGAAGATGTGTCATAAGCTCTTTTATTTTAGCCGAAGTTTGTACTTCAGCTCTTATGATGAAATCCTCTTCTAAACACTTTTGCCATTGATTGTCATCCGAAAAGTACGCCTCAATTTCAGAATAGACGGCCATTGGCACGTGTACCTCTTTGAAAATCTTTTTTAGGATTTCCATCTGGTCTAAATGAAGAAAATTGCTTATGGGCGTCGTATTGCTGACGATCATAGGGTTTGTTCCAAATTCGTCAAGTCACTCTCTAACTCGTTGGGATCCCCGTGAAACGCAATTTCGTTCTCTGCCAAGAATCTTTCGAAAGAAATCCGATCTTTCTTAAGCAATGAGGCGCCATGAGCGGATGTAATAATGCCTTGTTCATAGAGACGAATCACGAGTTCCTCCATAAGCATCGTCTTGGCCCGCTTTGGGGGAAGCTTAATTTGAGAGGCGATTTCTTCTGGAATTTCAAGTAAAATGGATTGCATATTGAACCCCATAGATGGTAGTTTTTTGTCCTTTTAAATCAGTTTATAGTTAGCATAGTATATAAAGAATCGTCGAGCAAGGTAAACATCAATCAGATACGACAAAGCAACCATTCTGGCTTTAACCGACAGTTAGAGCAGATGGATCGATTGGTAGATCAGTTGTTAAATTGTTAAATGGAATTGGGGTAAAAATCAATGATTGCGGAGCGCTATAAATATCGAATAAAATCTGTTAGTTGACACACTTTATATATTATTATATAAATTCCAAGATCCACAAAAATATTCAATCTGCCTTGCCCAAAATGTGAATAGCTTCAACCCGGGGGTTTTTGTGAAATAGAGGAAAACCATCATTGAATATGCTAGCGGAGAACCCCAAATATGCCCCAATCATGCTAACTGAAGAGCAGGTGGCGATCTTGGGTATTGCGGTTGGATTGGTAAAACAAAAAACGTAACCCCAATTGAGCGAAAGTCGAGGGTGCCCCAGCTTCAAGACGTCCGATGTTGAGGGTGTAGTGGCCTAGAGGAATGGATTCTGATCTCAAAAAAATTAATTTGACAGGACCCGTCTGCCATGCAAGAGCAATCTACCTACTAAACGAATAGACATTTAGGGCTCCGCTCAGTACAAATTTGCCAATGCGTAAAGGCACGAGCGGGCAGGTCAACGAGATCGTCTGGATAGCGCGGCCTTTGGCCGAAAGACCCCTCGCCGCAGGCGAAAAAAATACTGATAATCCAGTAGATCCTGTCTAAATATACGTAATAAATATCGAATCCATTCCACATATCTTCATCTATTTGAAGTTTCTCA
>JASJCE010000393.1 GCA_030066155.1 Desulfobacterales bacterium
ATGTCTATCTGGTGTAATATCCAAATCTTCGGTGGCATTCGATTCGCAAATGACATCGGCCGCAGACCGCTATATTAGTCAATATCTGGGTGACTTTAGTCAGCACGTTGACACACACCGCTTTGAAATCAAAATGGTTTAATTCGGGCGGGACCGGTTGGACCGGTAAAGTGGTTATCTCAGGAATAATTCAGGTTGATGCATGCCGGAAAACCGACTGACCTGAAATACGATAATTCCCTAACGCCGGTGTTGAATCAGGCGTTGCAGGGTTGCAGATGATGTCTTTTGATCTTTTCAACCAGGGTGGTTCGATTTAAATGGAGCAGTTTGGCGGCCTTGTTTTTTACCCATTTGGTTTTTTCCAGTGACTGCAGAATCAATGCCTTCTCAAATTCGGTCACGGCGCTGTTCAGACAGATGCCTTCATCGGAAATTTCAATCGTGGTCGACGGTTCAAACCGGTGCGATGATTTCAGTTCTACCGGCAGATCTTGAGCCGTGATGCTGCCGTTACCCTTTAAAACAACCATGCGCTCCACCATGTTTTTAAGTTCGCGTACATTACCCGGCCAGGAATAGTTCGTCATGCGTTGCAGTGCATCTTCGGTTACCTCCTGGACATTGCGGCCATTTTTCTGATTGGACAACTCCATAAAATGGGAGACGAGATAGGGGATGTCGGATTTGCGGTCCCTGAGTGACGGCAACATGAGCGGAATCACGTACAGCCGATAATACAGGTCTTCGCGAAAATTCCCCTTCTGGACTTCTTCACTTAAATCGCGATGGGTCGCTGCGATGATTCGAACATCGACATGAATGGATTTGGCGCCACCGACCTGCTCGAATTCTCCTTCCTCCAGAACTTTTAACACCTTTACCTGCAGATCAGAGCTCATATCGCCGATTTCATCCAGAAAAACGGTACCCCCGTCAGCCAGTTCGAACTTGCCCTGTTTGGAACAGGTTGCCCCCGTGAATGCACCACGTACGTGACCAAACAGTTCGCTCTCAAGTAAATTCTCAGGAATGGCACCACAATTAATTGAAATAAATGGTTTATTACGACGCTTAGACTTCTGATGAATGGCCCGGGCGATCATTCCCTTTCCGGTCCCGGTCTCACCATTCAGCAGTATGGTACTGTCGCAATCCGACACTTTACTGACGAGTTCAAATACCTCGCGCATTTTGCGGCTTTGCCCGATTATTTCATGGGAATTATAGTCTTCTTTGACCTGAATCGATTGGATCTCGCATTGATCCGTGGCATCCGATACCGTTTTGTGTTGGGCTGCGTTCTGCACTCCATCCTCCTGTCGCAAATATATTAATGTAATCGAATGTTCATTTGAAAAATAGAAGTACTACGCCGTTCAGCAATACAGTAGAAAGAATGACCTTGGGGTAGCCTGACCGTTCATATCAGGCAGCTATCGCATGAAGCAATATCCATGCCGCTGCAAATTAGGCCGAAGGTTTCCCCATATTCGGTATCACGACGAGCAAGTGAATTGCAGAAAAAATTTCAATATGAAGTATGTCGAGGGGATTGGCCGGTACAATATTTTGTATGGCGATTTTTTAGGGCCAAAGCAGAAAATATATCGATTCAAACCGGAGCCGATCATTCAGTCCCGGAATCCGAATAAAACCCGGCAAAAATCAGCTGCATTTTTTGCATATTGCAAAAAATGCGGCCAGATTTGCCGCTATCGGTCGGTAAAAATGGAATTAAGTTTCAGCTTATTGGCCTTTTCCCCGGCTTTCCCCGGAAACGAACCATCCGTTCCCGAAATACTCGCTACCGGATCTATATATAATATAAATAAGTTAGCATTGATATCGTCAATCAATACATTTCGTATCTAATCGCCTTCAATCGATCTGAGGTAAAATGCAAATATTGCAAAAATATTATGCATTTTGCAAAACCCAAAAATGATATAGCCGCAAAAAGCGCAAAAGTTGAATCTCACTGTCAGTAATATCATAAAGATACAAATTCATAATTCGAGTATTTTGACTTTTTACGAGCCCGTCAAAAATAATTCAAACTAGAGGTGGTCATTTTCGAGGGTGGATCAACTATGAAATGAACGTGCTGATGTCGCGGTATTCGTCCTGCATGGTCTCCATGATTGATTCGAGGGCGTCGGTTCTGATTCTGAGGCTTTCCCAGGCGAATTTGTCCAGAGGCGGCATTTTATTGTCGCCGCCGTAGCCCATGTTCAAGGCGCGGCATAAAATATCGGCCAGATGCACGATGGATGCTTCCATTACAAAACTGCCAGCCGCGGCTGGCTGATGATGATGGGCGATGACCTGTTCGAGTTTGACGGGAAGATTCCATTTGCCCGCCAGTAGTTTTCCGATCTCGGCGTGGCTGTATCCCAGCACCTGATGCTCGGCGGTGATCATCAGGGTATTCTGTTTATTAACGATGGCCACGATCCTCATAAATTCATCCCTTAGAAAGAGCATCTCGACAATTTTGCCGATGTCATGCAACAGTCCGGAAACGAAAAGCTCTTCGATTTTATCATGCCGTAGGTGATTGCCGATAACTTTGGCGCCGACCGCACACCCCAGGGAATGATCCCAGAATTTTTCCTGATCCTGATTGCTTTTTTTATTCCGGCCGGCAAAGAGATCAAAAACAGAAGTCGTTAACAGCAGGCTGCGAATCGCATCGAAACCGAGCAGGACAATCGCATTGGTAACCGTCGAAATTCGTTGGGGAAATCCATAAAATGACGAATTGACCAGCTTCAACAGCCTGGCCGTCAACACCTGATCGTCGGTGATAATTCTTGCCAGATCTTTGGCAGATGACTTTGGATCGTTAACCAGTTCGGTTATTCGCAGGACGGTGCGAGGGAGGGTCGGCAAATCGTCGATTCGTGCAATGATTTTTTGCAGGTCAGCAGTGCCCATGATCTCTCTCGAACTTGGCAGGTCTTGGCTACCGTAGATGACGTCAACCTCGCCCGGGTGAAATTCCCGGCGCGCGGGTTATCCGGCTCCAGGCCTACTCTTTCAACAACCGGCTTTTGGCGGCGTTGTATATCACAATCATGACCGGGTCGTCCAACACGTCGGAAAATTTGTCTTTCAATTGCTTCACAATCGTCTCCTGATCCGCAATTGCGGCTGCGGCAGATGAACGCCTGGCATGGGAACGCCGGCCCTGAATGATAACTTCGTTTACCCCCCAGGATTTAAAAATACGAATGTTCTTTTTGGTAATACGCGCACCGGCTTCCAGCAGCAAAACGCCCTGACGGTTGCGAACCGGCCGTGCCAGTATCATCCCCGGCTTCAAATCCTCAATTGCGAGATTTAACATGAAATCCCCTGCCCGGCCACGCCGGGTTGTATATCAATAATCAAAATTGACAATCGCGGTAGTCGCTCAACATTCTCGATTTTATACGGATATTCCATTCGTCAAGTCAACCGTTTTTAATGCCATAAGGTTGCCGACTTGTCCACCATCATTTTTCTGAAGCATTACAGACGCTTAAAATTTCTAAATCAAAAAACAGCTAAAGTCTGACCCATTTTGCCCGATACAGGGGTTGAAGGCAAAATCACGGTCTGGAAAGGAGGGGGGTAGAAAATAGACCGACTGCTTGCCTTTCAAACCGATCTAAAAGCAAGTTTCAAAAAAGACGGCGAGAACGCCAAAATTAAAACCCAGAAGAGGAGATAAATCATGAGTGTACAACTTACCGCAGGAATGAGAGCTAATCTGTTCAGCTTGCAGCAAACCTCCAAGTTGATGGACCTGACCCAGAAACGTCTGAGTACGGGTAAAAAAGTTATTACCGCCCTGGACGATCCGGTCAATTTCTTCAAATCGAAAGACCATTATGACAGAGCCAACGACCTGACCGCCAAAAAGGACGGCATGTCCGAATCCATCAAAGTTATTGAAGCAGCCAACAACGGGATTGAGGCCATTTACGATCTGCTGGCACAAATGGAGTCGCTGGCCAGTGCCGCCAAAACCTCCAGCAACACCGGGGATCTGGCCAATCAGTACGATGAACTTCTCAGCCAAATCTCCACATTGGCCGAAGATTCCGGCTACGGCGGCCAGAATCTGCTCAACAGCGACAGCCTTTCAGTGGAATTCAACGAAGATGGCACCAACACGCTTAGTGTCGCGGGCTTTGATGCCACCACGGCGAATAGCATAGCCGGTGTGACTGTGGCCAATGCATCCTTCGACACCAACACCAACATCGAAGGCGCCATCAGCGACATTGACGACGCCGTCTCGGCCCTCAGGACCGAAGCGCAGAAATTGGCTTCCAACCTGTCCACGATCCAGATTCGGGCCGATTTCACCGATCACATGGTGAACACGCTGAATAACGGTGCCGACAATCTCGTCCTGGCCGATATGAACGAGGAAGGCGCCAATATGCTGATGCTGCAGACCCGTCAGGCCCTGGGGACGACATCCCTGTCATTGTCCTCACAGGCAGCCCAGGCCGTATTGAGATTGTTCTAATTCCGAATCATTATTGTACCATATTGTTCAACTTAAAATTGGCATGGAGGGCTATTCGGCCCTCCATGCCCAATACCGACAGCGATCCGTATCACTCGAAATCAGTTCTCAACCAAATCCTATTACCGCCATGGCCCTAAAAATAGCATTAAAGCCCCGCGAAAAAATGATTATCGACGGTGCCGTCATCACCAACGGTAGCAGCCGCTGCGAATTGTATATTGAAAACAGCGTTCCAATATTACGTCAAAAGGACATCCTGACCGAAGAAGAAGCTGATTCACCGGCTCGTCGCATCTATTTCACCATTCAGTTGATGTATATCGATGAAGAGAATTTGGCGCTGTACCATAAAAACTATTGGAAACTTGTGAAGGACTTCATTCAAGCAGCCCCCACTGTGCTGCCCATCATCGATCAAATTAACGATCATATCCTTAACGGCCATTATTACCGAGCACTTAAATTGGCCAAGAACATAATTTCATATGAAAGGGAGGCGATCCAACATGCAGTCGAAACAGCTTCAGGCGTACCAAACGGTTGAGAAGGCAACCCTGCCGCCGCGAGAAATCGAAGCCCAGGTTCTGACCCGGGCAGCCCGTAAACTAAAAGAATGCCAGAAAGGCTGGGATGCTGGAGATCGCGTGCTAAAGCTGGACGAAGCCCTAAAATTCAACCAACGCATCTGGAGCATTTTTCAGGCGGAAGTCGGTAACCCCAAAAATCCCCTCCCCACAAAATTAAAGATAAATTTTCTGCGGTTAAGCGCCTTCGTAGATAAGCGTATATTTGAAATAATAGCGCATCCGGCCGCGGAGAAGCTCTCAATCTTGATTACGATCAATGAAAATATCGCCGCCGGCCTCCGCGATGCGACCTAATTCGCATTGACATCCCGAATCCAAATTGTGCGGGGTCGATCCTGCGCACAACGAATCGCCCATATCTCTTTAAACCCCAATTCCAGATTTATGACAAAGCCGGCTGTATTGAACAATGGTGTAGTTAAACGGCGTTGCTTCAGCCGGCGTCGAATGGCACTGAGTTGATTCGGACAGGACGCTAGCTTTACCGCCAGTTTCTCGTAACTTTCCAACGACCGCGTTACCAACTCCTGCAATCCAATCGACGATAGGATACTGGCCGACATTCGCGACGCAAAATGCTTTCCCTGGTGCGTCAGAACCGGCAAACCCGCCCACAGCGCATCACTGGTAGTGGCAGCACCATTAACGATTCGAGTGTCCAATGCAAGGTCCGCCAGCTGCAATCGATTCAAATGATCCGCTTTGCCAATTTTGGGGGCAAAAATCAGCCGGCCGGGCTCAATCCCGCAGGCCGAGGCATGCCGGTGCAGGTTCCTTTCGGCGATGGCACTGCTTTTCAAAAGCCATAATACACTCGCCGGGACCTGGCGCAAAATTCGCATCCAAAGATCGAACATCACTGCATCCAGTTTGTATGGCGAACAGAAGCAACTGAAAACAAATCCATCCGGCGGCAGACCCCAATCAGGCCGTCTCCCGGCTGGTTCGGAAATTTTCTGTCGATCATCGTTAATTTGGTAACTATGCGGCAGATAAACAAATTTTTCGCTATAGAACGCTTGGGAAGTCAATGGCGTGACTATTCGATCCGTAATGAGATAATCAAAAAAATCGGCACCCGATGTACCGGCATGTCCCAACCATCTGACCTGCACTGGAGCGGGCCGCAAGGCCGCAATCGCCATGCGCTGCCCGCTCAGGTACCCAACCAAGTCAACCAGGATATCCACCCGATCTTGATTGATCTTTTTAGCCGACTCGCGGTGACTGAGCCCCTGGATATCGACAAACCGGTCGCAATCTTGTTGAATGCGTTGTCTATAAACACTCCCGTCGTCTTCTCCATATGAATAGCAGAAGATATCAAAATCAATGCGGTTGTGGTGCCGAAACATTCCGCTGATGAGGTGGGCAGTCGGATGATTTTTGAAATTATTGGACAGGTACCCTATCGTGATCTTGTGGTCGGGTTGTCGCCCCTGCCCGTCAGAAAAATGGGCGAACGTTTCACTCCCGCCGGCTGAAGCCGCACCCTGAGATATCTCAGCGCTCCAGGCACGTGTGATATCGAAATGCCGCTTTTGATCCATATTCCGGGTCAAAGCGAGAAACGGCATTTCAGCCGGCTTAAGATTATCGGCCAATGCTTGCGATGTCAGTCGGTCGAGTTTGTGACTGCAGGTATCAAGCTTCTGCCAATCACACAGCCGCTGCCAAAAGTGAACCAAGTGGCTGTTGGTGTTGGGATGTTCCGGATTGATCGCAAGGGCCTGTTGAAAATAAGACGTGGCGGCTTCCAAATCGCCATCCTGCTCTTTGGCGAGGGCCAGATTCAGGCAGGTATCCAATGAATTGTCTTTTAAAGAAAGCGCTTTTTCATACAGGGCAATAGCTTCATTCAACTCGCCAAGCTCTTTGTGGATGTTGGCGAGGTTATGGTAGGCGAGCGGATTATCAGGATTCAGTTGAATGGCATTCTGGAAATGGATTTTCGATTGCTGCCAGCAACCGCTTTTATGAAAGAGAATGCCCAGGTTGTTATGGGACTCGCTATAGCCAGGATCGATTTTCAACGTCTCCTGGTAACAGGTTTGGGCTTCATCTAGCCTGCCCAAATCAGATAAGGCCAGCCCCAAGTTGTTGTATGCCTCCGGACTTTCAGCATCAAGCGCAATTGCTTTCCGAAAATAGGCAATTGCTGCCGTCGGGTTACCCAATTGCACTAAAGCCGCACCCAGATTTACGAATGCTTCGACCGAATGGGGACTATGGGTCAATGCCTTTTGACAGTGACCTATGGCTTGATCCGGTTCTCCCGTTTGATTGAGGGCTGCTGCCAGGTTGGCATGGGCTTCAACCAGATTTGGATCCAGTTGGATTGCCTGGCGGTAGTAAGCGATAGCCTGGGTCATACGACCATTGGCATGTTGAATATTGCCGGCATTGTAGGCGGCCT
>JASJCE010000394.1 GCA_030066155.1 Desulfobacterales bacterium
GCGTCGTCGGAAACCTGCCATCTTTCGGCCAGTGCCGGCACGATTTTTCCGCTCATATCCGGTTCCGCCAGGGTATCGTATACCGATTTGACGGTCTGAAACGTCAGGGTCCCCGAGGTTTTCTGCGGATCCAGGGTGTCCGGGTTTCCTGCGAGTGCAAAATTCAGGGTTCCGACTTGGGCCGAGGCAGAGCTGATGGAGAGTACCGTCCCCGAAATAATTGTCAGCAACAGGCAAATCGAATAATTGGCAAATCGTTTCATGTTTTCCTCCTATTTTTATCGGCAATCAAAAACTCCTGTTGTCGAGGGTCAGAGAATTCTCGTGTTTAACTTCGTTTAATCCATACCGTAAAAAAATTGAACGTCCAACGTCCAACGTTCAACATCGAACTTCCAATACGGATGACGCTCCGCTTTATCGATTTTAATCTATGAACCAATTTTATGCCGTGGACGTGCCTTTCCATAGGCTTGTTGAAAGGCACTCGGGTCGAATTCTTAAAGGTGTATTCGCTGGAGCAAAACAGGCGCCACCCGTTTTTCATTTATAATTTGATAGAATACATTATTCGACGTTGGACGTTGGGCGTTCGATGTTGAACGTTCGTCAGTTTCTGTTTTGATCAGACCAGCCGTTTTTTCGCCAGAAGCGCCGCTCATATAATGCTACAAATTTTTATGGTGCCCAGACCCGGTGATGGCAGGATCTCCAGGCCAGCGCTCCTAACTATACCTTAAAACACGCAACCTGGTGCCCCCTTCTGATTTCACGCAAATGGGGTTCGTTTTCTTGACAGACATCATCGGATATAGAACATTCTACCTCATAGGGACAACCCCGCAAAAAAGGTTGGTCCCTATCGTCAGCGGGTTGCTGATTCCGGTGGACCGGGGCATCGCTATGCGGGACGCCATGATCCTTTCCCGGGGCCGAGGAGAAAAGCTGTTGAGTGTAGGGGTGGCAGGGCGCCTTGAGTATCTCATCGGATGAAGCTAATTCCAGCAGGCGTCCGCGGTACATTACCCCCACTCGATCGCTGAAGTATAATACCAGATTGAGGTCATGAGAAATAAACAGATATGTCAGCGTCAGCTCCGACTTGAGATCCAGTAGTAGATTGATGATCTGGGCCTGGATCGAGACATCCAGATTTGACACCGGTTCATCCAAAACCAGGAAATCCGGCTCCATACACAACGCGCGGGCAATAACGATTCGTTGTTTTTGACCGCCCGAAAACTCGTGGGGAAAGCGCCTGCGATGCCTGGCGGCTATCCCCACCAGGTCAAGCAGGCGACGAATGCGGCGGTCGCATACATTTGTCGGAAGCCCGCGGTTGATCAATCCCTCCATCAGGCTGTCCGCTATTCGCATTTTGGGATTCAGAGCACTGTTCGGATCCTGAAAAACAATTTGCATTCTTTTTCGAAAGGCTCTGAGTTCACGGGCGGGCAAGTCTCCAAGCAAGGTGCCGTCAATTCGGACACTTCCCGATGTCGGCGGATCGAGATACAGAATCGATCTGACCAGTGTCGTTTTACCGCAGCCCGATTCGCCAACCAATCCAAATACCGTGTTGCGACGGATGCTAAAGCTGACGCGATCCACGGCGCGCACGGTGACCTTGCGACGATTTAGAATTCCCCGGCCGTAATACTCCTTGACCAGGTTTTGGATTTCTATGAAGTGATCCATTTCTTGCCGATCTGTAAACAGGCAGCCCGATGGCTATCTTCGTAATTGACATCCGGCGGTATTATCCGTCGGCACTCATTTTCCGCCAGGGGACAGCGTGGGTGGAAGCTGCATCCAGCGGGAATTCGCTCAGCATCCGGCACGCTGCCGGGAATGGCCTTCAGGCGACGACCGCGTTTGGCCGCGTCCGGAATTGATAGCAGCAGCAAAATCGTATACGGATGCAATGGATTCTCGAACAACTTTTTTTTATTGGCCGACTCGATTATCTTACCGGCATAAATAACCGATATTCTGTCCGCAATTTCTTTGACGACGGCGAGGTCGTGCGAAATGAACAGAATTCCCATTGTGAGCCTGTTTTTCAGGCGTACGAGCAGCTCTAAAATCTGCAATTGAAGGGTGACATCCAGAGCAGTCGTGGGCTCATCGGCAATCAGGAGTGCCGGCCGGCAGGCGATCGCCATCGCAATCATGGCACGCTGCTTCATCCCGCCGGACAATTCATGGGGATAGGATTTGAGTATGCGCGGGGTATCCGTCAGACCGACCAGATCCAATAGCTCGCGTGCCCTGGCGTTGGCTGACTTTCTTTCCAGGCCGAGGTGCACCGTCAGCGATTCGCTGATTTGATCGCCTATTTTGAAAGCGGGATTCAGATATTTACCCGGCTCCTGGAAAACCATACCGATGTCTCGGCCCCGAATCCGGCGTCGCTCAGACTCATCGAGCTGAACGAGGTCCCGATTCAGAAATAAAATGTGGCCGTGATTGATCCGGCCGGGAGGCATCGCCAGCAGACCCAGAATGCACATGGATGTTACGGTTTTGCCGGATCCGGACTCGCCGACAAGGGCGTGGATTTCGCCCGGGCGCAGGGTAAGGTCAACACCCCGCAGGGCGTGGGCAATACCCTGTTGACCTTTGAAACTGACATCCAGTCCCTGGATGTCCAGCAGATATTCGTTTACAGCCCCAACCAACTAAGTCACCCTTATTTTGGGATTCAATACGCTATACAGCATATCCACCATAAAATTGATCAGTGAAAAAACGAATGCCACGAATACCACGCCACCCTGAATCAAGGGAAAGTCCCGCTGATAGACACCGAACAGAAATAACCGGCCCAGGCCGGGTAACGAAAAAACCTGTTCAATGATAATGGCGCCGCCCAGCATGTAGCCGAATTGGATACCTCCGATGGTGATGACCGGGAGTAGCGCATTTTTCAATGCGTGTTTGTAGTTGACCCGACGCTCGGTCAACCCTTTGGATCTGGCCGCAATGACATATTCCTTGCTGAGTTCTTCAGCCATAGAGGCCCGCGTTAGGCGCAACAGAACGGCTGCCCGGGCAATGCCCAGAGAAATCGCGGGCAGAATCAGATGCATGACGGTACCGGAACCGAAAAGGGGAAATATCTTGAATTTGACCGAGAATAGGAGTAGCAGTAATATACCCAGCCAGAAACTGGGTAAGGCCATTCCGATCTGGGAGAAGATCATGCCGCCATAATCCCAGATCGACCATCTTTTAACTGCCGAAACCACTCCCAATGGGATTGCAATTACAATCGAAATCACAATTCCCAATAACGCGAGGGAAAACGTCAGCGGGAACCGTTCCAGTATCAGAAGAATTACCGGTTGTCCGGAGATCATCGACCTCCCGAAATCAAATCGGATGACGTTCCAGATCCAGGTCGTATACTGAACCAGGATGGGTCGGTCGGTACCCAGTTTGACGCGTATGGCATCGATGTCGGATTGCGATGCGTCAATGCCGGCGATGACCAGTGCCGGGTCGCCGGGTATCACCCGAATCACGACAAAAACGATGGTTGATATGAGCAAGACCGTCAATATCAAACGACCGAATCTTCTGAGTGCGAACGGTAAAATGGATCAATCCTTAAATTTTCAGAGCGGATGTTCTTCTCCCCAGATCCATCTGAATTCTGGTGGCATACTGCAGACAACCCAGATCTGCTACATGGTCCCAATGGTAATGTGACAGAATGACCGCGTCCAGGTTCTGTAGGTCAATGTGATGCTGAAGCCGTGCCAACACGCCGGATCCGCAATCAAGGAGAATGCTTGTGCCCTCGGATTCAAGCAAAAAGCCGGCAGTTGCATCGCCAGCTCCCGGATATGCCCCCCACCAGCCGATTGTCGTAATAATCATTGCCGGAAATCCTGAGATTTGAAGCTAAACGGCATGTGGTGAGTCCGGCCGCGGAGTCGATCGCGTCTGGCCCCTTTAATTGGAAATCAGCTGCTGATCATGCTGATATTTCAAAGCAGCCCCGTAGACGGTGGCGTATCCCGGATTTTCCGGATACAGAAAACGGGTCTGATACAGATTGCCGACCAGATTCAAAACCTGGCGAATGTAAAGGCTGTTGGCAACTTTGCCCACCGCAACAATGCGTTTCCGGCAGTCGACCTCACGGGCGCAAATAGAGGCGATAATGCCGATGGTTTCACCCACCAGGCGCATGATGCCGGCTGCCAGATCTTCTGTGTTTTTTGATTTGACCGAGGCAAAGTTGCTTGCTGTCATGTCACCGTCCAGAAAGCTGATTTCATCATAGCCCAGATCGGAAATGGTCAAATTCAGCTTGGAAGCGCTGCCTTTCATGGCCAGCACATCGATTTGCTGCGGATCAACTACTCCGCATATCAGGGATGCCAGCCCTTTGATGGTTCCGCCACCCACTCCGGATCCGCCGACATGGCTGGCGCTGCCATCGGAAAAGTGAACTATTGCCGTACCGGTGCCCATGCTGACTACCAGACAGTCTTTGCTGCCGGCCAGTGCCGCACCCCCGAATCCGATAGCATCAATCTCGGTGACAACCTGAATGCGATCGCGCATGGCATCCGGCATACCGGTTGCACAGCCGGAAAAGACGATTCGGTCCGATTGATGCGCGTCGCACAGACGGGCGCAGGAAGAATGGATCGTTTTCCAATTGCGGCTTTCAAGACTGAACGTTTCTTTAAGGCGGCCGCTTTCAACCACCGCAAAGTCCGTGAATGAAGCTCCACGATCGATACCGACGATCGGCGAAATTCGGCTGTTTTCCATTAGGATCCTAGATATGATCAAATAGATCGGAAAGGCGGTGAATCACCGGACAGTCTGTTATCTCCTCAACGCCGAGTTTTCCGAAACGATTGATAACCAGTGCGTTCATACCCACTTTGCGGCTGCCGAGTGCATCGTCGTAATAATTATCGCCAATATAGATGCAATCACTAGCTGATACACCCGCCTGTTGCAGGGCGATTTCAAAAATGCGTTTATCCGGTTTGGTGCAATCCACTTCGCATGAAATCACCAGATGGTCGAAGAATTCGATCAATCCGCTGGCGGTTAACACATCTCTGGCAGTTTGATCCCAGTTGGAAATGATACCACGCCCGATTGACCGCTTTTTTAATTCAGACAAAACTTCTCTGACGCCGCTGAAGGGCAGCCAGTAGTGAGCTGTTTGCCGTTTGATATTTTCCCAGCGCAAATCCAGATCAGGTACATCGAGATTCAATCCCAGTCGATCGTTCAGGATGCCAAGGTACTTCGGCATATACTCCTCCCGCGCTTTGAGAAAGATCCCCGGGTACTCCCGCATGAAAAGCTTGTCCGTCAGATGGAATTCCCGCTCGATGTTGTCCAGTGATACGTGATGACCACACTCCTTTAGTGCCTGCTGATAGGTCTTTTCACGCTGCATATACAGCAGCGTGTACCCCACATCAAACCAGACAAATGATACCGTCAAAGCGGTCACCCTATTTCACCGAAACCACCGGGCAATTGGCGTTCAGAATAACGTACTGAGCTGTAGAACCGAACAGGAGTTTACCGACCTTGGATCGTCGCCGTACGCCGATTACAATTTCATCAACTTTGTATTCATTTGCCAATTCAACAAGATCTTCGCCGGCCTCCAGGCCCCGCACGGATAATATGGATTGACAGGGCACCTTCTGATCGAGCAGCTGTGTTTTTTCATATTCCAAATTGTTTTCAGCAATTTCGAAGTCTTTGCGCGGTACTTCCGGTCCCCCGACCATTGAGTAGGCAATAATGACTTCAGCATTGAATGCATCGGCATGCTGTTTGGCTACGGATATCGCTTCCTTGGAAACATTCGAGCTGTCAAAACCGACAAGAATCTTCATTTTTTCCTCCCTTGTCTCGTTGAAACGTCGACTCGTTTAAAACCGATAGATGATTAAGTCAATCCTTGCACCATCAAGCGGTCAACTCAAGAACTCTTCAACAAAACTTCAAATAAGTGATTTACGCCGGCGGTTCGTCTATAATCCGAGATCTTCGTTAATCAGGACAATTTTGACTCTTCCTTTTGGAAAAGATTTTTCGGTAATGGTCCAGGTGTTGCAGATCCGGTCCGGACTCTTGCATTCTTCGCAAAATGACGTTTTGACACAGGGCGTTTTTTTGTCCAGCCGCATCGAGTTTGCCGGGGCAACGTAGTTTTTGATGCGGTACATGGCTTCATCCAAATTTGCAACCAATTTATTTCGTCCGACAAGTATAATCACCCACTTGGGGCCAAAAGTCAACGCGCCGATGCGGTTGCCGATCATGTCCAGATTCACAAGCTGGCCGGACTCGGTGATGGCATTGGTCCCGGTAATGAACAGGTCCACCAGGAGCGCCTTTCGGCGCCTTTCCAGCATTTCGGGGCCGGGGATTTTTTTGTTGAACGTGTCCAGCACCTCAAAGTCGGGACTGCCCTTAAGCCGTTCATACAGACCGTCGGCAGCCTGGAACGTCATGGACCCGCCCCATGATATGGTTTTGGCGTCGAGACCGGGTATAATATCCTCCATTACAATCCGGCCCGCCGCACGACGGTCCTCAGCCAGAAAGACTTCGAAATTATTGGACTCTAATGCCGTTTTTAAATCACCCAGCCTCAATTTCCAGTAATGGTTCGTCGGTCGATCCATAAATGCCTCCCGAGCATCGCAAAGTTTTTTGACAAACGCTATAGTTCAAGTTCGGCAGAGAATCAATACTGATATTTCTTTTAAGTCTAATTATGGCTCGAATTTAACGACTACCAATGTCACATCATCTTCTTTATCACGGGGATGGCAGAATACGTTTATATTCTCAAAAATGGCCTCTAAAATATCCCGGGCTGATTTTCGGGCATTGGCTCGGATAATCTCGCGAAATCGTGTTTTGCCGAACATCTGGCCGGCAGCGTTTTGGGATTCCCAAATTCCATCCGTTCCGATCAAAAGAATTTGATTCGGTGCAAGCCGACGATGATATTCCCGGTAACCGGTCGTATCGGAAACTCCCAGCGGCAGGGCACGTCCGGAGAGCTCTTCAAATTTATCGCTGTCGCAATTTAGTATGACGGCCGGATCATGGCCGGCATTTACCCAGCGAACAGATTTTGCGCCGGCGTCAATTTCGCATAAAAACAGCGTCATAAAACGACCGGATTCCTCCACATCCCGGGACAGCTGGCGGTTGACATCGCTCACGATCTGGTTGAGATTGCCGGCCCGCGAGGCCCGCTGCCGGATGAAGGCCCGGGCCGTGGTCATCAGCAGCGCTGACGCGATACCATGGTCCGAAACATCTCCCACAACGATTTTGACTTTTCGCTGCCCGTTCGAATCGACCGGCAGAAAATCAAAATAATCGCCCCCGGTTTCTTCACAATAAATACTCCGACCGGCAATATCCAGACCGTTAATCTCCGGTGCATTGCTCGGCAGCAGGTGCTGTTGAACTTCCTTGGCGATGCCCAACGACTGACGAATACGGTCGCGCTCCAGGAGGCCCTCGGTCATTTCATTGATGACATCCCCGGTGTAGCCGATCTCGTCATTTGTTGTAACCTGGATTTTTTTGTCGAAGTTGCCGTTTCG
>JASJCE010000395.1 GCA_030066155.1 Desulfobacterales bacterium
AGGTGGGATAAAATGAGCTCTACGGAAATCTTATTCAAAGTGGTTGATGAAACCACCTGCCCATATTACAAGGCAAACGACGCTTTCAAGCTATCCGGCAATGCACTGTCTATCAATCTCGACAGCGAAAATACCTTCATCTCGACGGCCATTGTAAGAATTCCAAAGGATAGAAATGTTTGTCGTATTCTGATCAGCGATCTAACAAATGTTCTGATCGACTATAAAAGTATCGATAAAATCCCGCCAATTGAGATAGAATGCAGCGGCTGCAGTGGACTTGTCCGGGTGCAGATGAGTGATGAGAGGCGCTTCCATCATACAGCAGACACTAATAGCATTTCAGAGAGAACTGATCTCATCGCGAGTTTATTGAGCAATTTTTCCATTTTCGAATCGGTGGACGAATTCAACCTTAGAGAAATCGTCCCCTTTCTCAAAATCAAGAAGTACCCCAAGGGATCGATCGTATTGAAAAAAGGATCGCCGGCTCGCAACTTTTATATCCTTCTATCCGGCATGGCTGAAGTTTTGGATGATAGAGGGGGTTGTCTCTCCAGGCTTTCGAAGAGCGACGTCTTCGGCGAAATGAGCCTGATCAGCGGTGATCCCGTGGGCGCTACGATCAAAGTTCAGGAATCTGCCACAATTGTCGTGATAGAAGGGTCTGATTTCAAGAAAATATTAAATAAGTTTCCATCCATTCAAATGTACCTCGCTAAAATTTTGACCAAAAGATTGGCAGATTCCAACGTGCAAAGAGCCGACGAAACTTCATCCGGCATGTCGGGTGACCTTTCACAAATGCCGGTTGCAGAGCTGTTACAGGCACTTGATCTATCCCAGAAAACCGGCACCTTAGTATTGTCACTATCAGAGGGCCCGGCCCGATTGCTGATGAAAAGCGGCAAACTGATTGAAGCCAGCTATTGTGATAAGGCAGGAAAGGAAGCCGTTATTGATATTATTAAAGAAAGTGACGGCCGGTTTAAATTCAGTCCGGAATTTCCCCAGGATCACCTCGATACCCCTGAAATCGGATCTCTTATGGAAATCCTTTTGGATTCATCGAGATTGATCGATGAAGAAATATGCGTATAAATCAATCTATTGCGGCAACACGAAGAGGATTATGCGCGCCGACTCCTTTTCTACAGCAAATCGATTGCCTTTAAAAGCGGGCGCGGGTCCACAATGTGCCGGGCGAACCAGCTTTTGTGTTCTTTTTTCCCCAATCCGAGTGCCACCGATATGATTTCTGAAAAATGCAAAATGGGTATTTTTTGTTTTGAGGTCGAGCGCACCTCCAGATTCATGTGACACATGGCACAAGCCGTGACGATAAAGTCAGCATCGGATTTGATCGCTCCCTGCATGATCTCATTGACCACAGGAGTTACGACATCCGGCCGGGCCACCGTCAGGAAAGTTCCGCAGCAGCGGGATGAATAGGCCCAGTTGATTGGAGTAGCGCCCAGTGAGGATAAAATCTTTTCCATCACTCCGTGGTAGTTTTTTTCGTTCCGCATGGCCGGGGGACGGGCCAGCATGCAGCCGTAGTAGGTGACAAATTTCAATCCACTTAGCTTCTGGCGGTTAACTTCAGCAAATTTCAGCAGATCCAGGTTATCCAAGAAATCGAAAAAATGTAGAATCTCGAGGCCCGCATTATAAGGTTTGCCCCATTTTTCTTCGTAGCGGTCCCGCGCGACCGGATCCTGCTTCAACTGAAGGTGTGCATGGCGCAATCGCAAGATACAACTGGGACAGGCGACGAGCAGCGGTCGCCCCGGCGGTGCCAGACTCAGGTTACGACAGGCCAGATCGAAGGCCAGATCGTTGTCGACACTGTGGGCCGAAGAACTGCCGCAGCAGTTCCAGTCCTCCAATTCCACAAGATTGAATCCAAGATGTTGGAACAAAAAGATAAGCGACCGGTTATTTTCTTTGGCCGTTGTCGCCAGTGAGCAACCCGGGTAATAGCTTAAATCGGTCATGGATGAGTTCGACATGTTCATAAGATCCAGTTCCACAATATTCGCAGCAATTGGATTAGACGGTTTGTTTATGTCCGAAAAGCCCTTTGATTATTTTCATGTCCCGGCTGCGGGACGGCAGCAATTCCAGCTTACGCTTGGCAAACATCTTTAAACCAACAGCCATATCCGAGAACCAGTCGCGCCGCCGCAGTTTGTATCGCAGCATGATTTCAAATTTATGGGTTCTGCCATAGCGTTCAATGGAATTCAACACTTCCCGGTGAAAAGCCAATATATTCGGTTCGGCTACGGCAACGCCCTCTTCAATGGCCATCTCCCGCAGTGCATCGTTTACGGCCGGAATATCGATGGCGTTCGGACACTGGACCGAACAGGTGTTGCAACCCACGCAAATCCAAATGCCGGAGCTCTCCAGTGCCTCCTTCTTCAAACCCAACTGCACCAGACGAATTACCCGGTTGGGTGGATAATCCATTGCAGTGACAAAAGGACATCCACCCGCACAGCTATGGCAATGCCAGCACAGGTCAAGATTTACACCGGAACGCCGTTTTATCCGGTCGACAAAACTTGAATCCCTCCGGCTGATATCGATTAAATTACTGCTCGTTGATGAGGTATTAAGTTTCATGACTTCTTTCTATCCGATCTAGCAGCCATAATCTTTGACCTGAGTCAAAAATCTCAAAATTCCTGGTTTCTTACAGATTCCCAAGGTCCATCATCTTTAAGAATTTTGAAAACTTGCCCCGGACAATGAAAAGTACCTCCAGTAACAGGGTCTGCAGGTCAACAATGTTGACGCTTCCCTATTTGACCATGATCGTATATTATTGCATAAACTTTGCTAAAATTAGGCAAATGCGAAACCTTTAAATTACATATCTCCAATGGAATGGATATGGTAAACTGCAGAATTTGTCGAAATCGGTCATCTCTTATTTCCAGCGAGCTCGGTTTGTGCTTGGACTGTATCCGCAACGAACCGGCCCAAGCCCGTGAAATCGCCCGGGAAGTTCATGGACGGATTCGGCGCGAATGGCGGCTTCCGGAACAGGCACCCAGAAATACGGATGGCATCGTATGCAATCTGTGTGTAAATCGCTGCCAGATCGCAGATGGCAACCAGGGCTATTGCGGGCTGCGCAAAAACCTCCAGGGCAGATTTGAAGGCGTTTCTGCTGCCAGGGGCAAACTGTCCTGGTATCATGATCCGCTGCCCACCAATTGTGTCGGCAGTTGGATTTGCCCGGCCGGCAGCGGATGCGGTTATCCGGAATACGCCTATGTAGAAGGTGCGGAATATGGCTACGAAAATCTTGCGGTTTTTCCCCACGCCTGCACGTTTCACTGTCTTTATTGCCAGAACTGGCATTTCCGGTATCGCACTTCCGACGATAAATACGAATCGCCTGAAAACCTGGTGCGGGCCGTGACCCGAAAAACCTCCTGTATATGCTATTTCGGCGGGGATCCATCGCCCCAGATGCCATTTCTGTTGCAGGTATCCCGCGAGGCCCGGGAAGGCAGAGGTGGACATATACTGAGAATCTGCTGGGAAACCAACGGGGCCATGTCCAAAAAACTGCTCAAGGAAATGGCGGAATCTTCCCTGTCGAGCGGCGGGTGCATTAAAATCGACCTGAAGGCTTGGGACGAAGCACTTCACATCGCCCTGACCGGCGTTACCAATCGTCAAACCCTGGAAAATTTCAAGTGGCTTGCCCAAGTGAATACATCGCGGCCCGAGCCGCCTTTTCTGATCGCCAGCACATTAATGGTGCCCGGCTACACTGACGCTCGGGAAGTCGGACGGATTGCGAAATTCATCGCTTCATTGAACCCCCAAATCCCCTATAGCCTCCTGGCGTTTCATCCCGAATACAAAATGACAGACCTTGCCCCGACTTCCCGGAAGCTGGCCCGACAATGTCTGGACGCCGCCCGGCAGGCAGGACTCAAACGGGTGAAGCTCGGCAACATGCACCTGCTCTGGTAAAAATTATGCGTTTGAGACATAATCGGACACTGCTAACGGGAAAGCCGGCAGTGGGGAAGACCACCCTATTACAGACAATAGTGGCACGGATGTCATCTGTTCATATGGCCGGTTTCTACACAACCGAAATTCGAACCAGGGGTTCTCGATCAGGCTTTGAGCTGCATGGCCTCGATGGCACGTGCCGAACCCTGGCCCATGTGGATATTAACAGTCGACACAAAGTGGGCAAATACGGGGTGGATACAGACGGATTTGAGGCGTTCCTTGAGGATTTGGACCTATTGGATCCGGGTATAGAGTTGATCGTTATCGATGAAATCGGACGGATGGAGCTCTTTTCAAATCGTTTTCGCAGCCTGATCCGCGATGTCATGAACGCGGACAAGCAAGTTCTGGCTACCATTGCCTTAAAGGGGCAAGGCTTCATCCGGGAAATTAAACAACGGCCGGATATCCAGCTGATAGAGGTAACCAGGGACAACAGAGACCGCCTGTTGGATGAAATCATCGAGGTAAAGTAGCTGTTCTTTGGGGAAAATAGAGGTGTGCTGACCCTGTATTTGAACGCCTCATCATAACTGAGTTATATTTCTTGTATATCAATTTTATCAAGTTAATTGCGATAGCCACATCGACAGCGTTTATATCGCAAGGTCTAAAGTCCTTTAGAGCAGTTTTGTTTGTTTTAGATATCGCTCCACATCCCGGTATGAATCATCGGCACCGGCATATTTTACAAGATTGCGGGCAGTTTTGAGCCAGTCCAGGGTCGAAGGCTGGTATTGCTTTACGGCATTTAACATATCATCATGTTCAAGTTTTCGTTCGACTCCGGATTCGAAAATATCCATCAAGGCGTATTCCTTTGCCCGATCGATAACGCCATCAATGTCTGCTCCTGAATAGTTATTTGTTATTTTGGCAAGATTATAATAACCAATACCTTCACAAGGCACACCTTCCAGTTTCAGACGAAACATTTCCTCTCTGGCCTCGATATCGGGAGGCGGAACAAAAATCTGACGTGAAAAACGCCCAGGGCGTTTCATAGCAGGATCGATATCCCATGGCATGTTGGAGGCCGATAATATCAAGACGTTGTCATTAAAACTATCAATGCCGTCAAGTTGGGATAAAAATTCGTTAACAACTGTTCTGCTGTGATGAGAATATGATTTGGACCGGGAGTAGGCCAGGGCATCCAGTTCATCGAAAAAAAGTAGTGAGGGTTTATTTGCTCTGGCCTTCTCAAATATTGCAGCCAGATTTTTTTCACTCTCACCGATCCACATATTCAGAACATCACTGATACCAACCGATATATAAAAGGCATTGCATTCTGCAGCAATTGCTTTGGCAATCATGGTCTTGCCACAACCAGGCGGACCATACAGCAAAATACCCCCACCAGCCTTCTTTTTGAAACGCGCGAAAATACCGGGCCTCAGAAAAGGCTCGATTATATGCATTCTTAATATTTTTTTCAGAGAATTCATCCCGGCAATATCGCTGAATGCGACCTTGTTGACATCTCCGGGACGCAAATCAATCACATCCGCCACGTCGGTACTTCCTGCAATTACTTTCAAATCAGGGCCGGTCTTTTTAGCCTTGAGGACGAGCGCCTCAAGTTCAGGGTTCGGTTGAAAATTTTCTAATTTTTTAGCTATGTTATAATTCTTAACGGCCTCTTCACTTCTTTTCAGATAAAAAAGACATGACGCAACACCGATGTATATATCAGCTGTTTCAACCTTCTGTTTAATCAGAATTTCATATTGGTTCAGGCTTTCCTCCCACATGGATTCTTCTTGAAGAAGGCTAGCATATTGCACCCGCAGTTCGTTATTAAATGGATCAGCTACCAATTGCTTTTCCATCTCTTTGTATGACAAATCCATTCTAATCCTTTTCTATCCCAGGATTCTTTTCAATATCGGTGGATAAAACCAGCTATAAAGAACGTACAGCAGCCAGCCGGAAATCACTATAGACGCTACTCCACCGGGCAAATATTTTAAGGCTGCATAAAATGCAACAATTGCGATAATATACATTACTGCAGAGGCATGCCACCCGTACTTTATGGATGGCATCAGGGGAATCATGGTAACATGGGTCAAAATTCTCAGTTCTTTAATCATTTCTACCAGGGATTCATTGCCCGGGTCACAGCGGAGAAGTTCCTTTGCTAATCGCAGTGCTTCACGATATTTTTTCTGTTCATATAATACGAGTAGGATCATCGATGATGTTGTAGACGCATAGGGATAATTTCTAACCAGATCGGCGAGACTTTCGTGATAATCGGTTTTTCCGCCCCTAATGACATTGCATATGAGTACGACCGCCTGAGCGGACACGTCGTCCGGGTCCATGCGTACAGCTTCTGCAGCAAGTTTCTGCGCTTTTTCAATATACAGCGTCTCCAACATTATTTCTGCATACAATGTATAGCTGGCAGATGACTCCGGATTCTGTCGTATCAGTTCAATAACCAGCCCTTCGGCCTTTGCATATTGCTTCAAATCCTTATATATGGATGCAAGCAAAAATCCAGCCCCGAAATGATCAGGTTCATGCCTTAACAGATCTTTCAGTGTTGATTCGGCATCTTCATACCGCTTCTGTTCGCTGTATATAAAAGCTGAATAGTATAGCAGCGCTATGTTTTCAGGGTTATGTCTTAGTGCGGTTCCAATTAGTGCTTCTGCCTGATCGAATCGTCTTCGTTCAACAAGGTGATACACCTGCTCTTCAACGTCATTAAAATGGTTTTCCCCACTCATAAAGCACCATGAATTCCAAAAATAGTGAAAACAAAGCCAAGTTGAATAATCCCGCCAACAAATACACAGATGATACCAGGAACCCAAGGCTTCATTGGTTTGAGGCCCATTGTAGCCATCGCCTTATGAAATTCCCTGTGCATCGCATAGGATATCGACCAGAATATCAATGCAATAACTCTGGGACCAAATTTAAAAACCGGATTCTCACGTCTAAATTCACCAAGCCACTTGAATCCCTGCACATTCTCGGGGACAACGATGACATAATATAAAAAGGCAAAAAATAGAAAACCGGCCAGCAAATACAATATCAAATCCGACTTAAGCCGATTTAACAGTCTTGAATTAAGCGCAGATAAAAGAACGAGGGCTATCGGTCCGCCTAAAAATGCAGTAAAGAACATAGCTCTGGCAGAATACAAAGATCGCCCGGAGCCGTTGTCAGTTAGTTCAGGCTTTAATAAATCTTCCATTGAGAACCCCAAATTGAAAATTTTAAGTAAATGTGTTTACGATTTCGATATTAAATAGTTACATATTTTGTCTACAAATTCATTAATTTTCTGGTGAACCTTTGTACCTGCATGAAAATTTGTGCGAGAAATTAGACCTCTGGCAAGTGAAATGACAGGGGAAGGTTAATGAAGATGTATCGGGAGTTAATCAACCAACTAATGACGCTGCGTGAAAAAATTCGTGAAGCGTCTAATTTGGAAAACGCGCTGCGATAGGATTTTGCTCAGCCCTGAAATAATCCTGAACCCTTACGGCCTGCGGCTCCGGATCACAAAGCAAATTGTTGATGTC
>JASJCE010000396.1 GCA_030066155.1 Desulfobacterales bacterium
ATTGACAACATGCTTAACATTAGAGGCTTAAACTATGGGATCAGAAATAAGATCGTACAACGATCCGGAGGCAATCCATTTTTTATCGAAGAAGTCATACGTTCATTTATTGATGAGGGAGGTGTTGTTTTAAAAAACGGAAGTTTTGAGATTACCGACAAAATTGAAAAGATGATCATTCCTCACACAATCAATGACATGCTTATGGCAAGAATCGACTGTCTTGAAGACGAAACACGTAACTTGGTGAAAATCGCTTCAGTCATCGGAAGAAATTTCTTCTATCGCATACTCACAGAAGTGGCAAAAACAGTTGAAGATTTAGATAATAAGCTATCCTATTTGAAAGAAATCCAACTTATTCGTGAAAGGAAAAGGCTTGAAGAGCTTGAATACCTCTTTAAGCACGCACTGGTTCAAGAGGCTGCTTATAAATCAATTTTACGCCAGAAAAGAAAGGAAATTCATCTGTATGTAGCCAGGTCAATTGAGAAAGTTTTCAATGATCGATTGCATGATTTTTATGGTATGCTGGCTTTGCACTATAGCAGGGGTGAGGATGAGGAAAACTCCGAAAAATATCTAATAAAAGCCGGTGAAAAGGCATTGAGATCTTCAGCTTCGAGTGAAGCCTTACACTATTATCAGGAAGCGTTGAACCTATACTTAAAGAAATATGGGGATAATACTGATAATGAGAAAGTTGCGATGCTTGAGAGAAATATCGCCCTTGCATATTACAACAGGGGACAAAACACTGAAGCCGTTAGACATTTTAATAATGTGCTTGCTTTTTGGGGAGAAAAGGAGATCAATCTTACAATATCAGGTAAATTTAAACTTCTCATAAGATTTTCCTATTTTATTGTCGGACTATATTTGCCGTTACTCAGATGGAGAAAAAGACCAACCAATAAGGATTGTGATATTCATGATTTAGTAAGCGATAAGCTACAATGTATTGGTTCATTAGATACCAAGAGGCTTTTATTTGAATTGGTAAATTACTCAAAGCGTCTTATTACTTTAGATATTTCATATTTAAAACAAGGAGTGGCTGCATTCTCTGGATGGAGTTATGTTTTTTCCTATGGAGGACTTTCATTCAGATTGAGCAGAAAAATATTAGAAATTAGTAAGGAAATAATTGACTCTAAAGATGCTATATCTGTGTTATATTATGAGATGTTCATACACTGGTACTGCTTTGTGTCGGGCGACTTGAAATTAATGGAAGAGTATAACGATGATTTAGTGGAGGAAAATTTAATTAATATTAATCCAATAATTTTCGGTTATATCGCTATTCATCGTATGATAAAAACGGAATTGGGCTATTATGATGAAGCATGGGCCAAAATACAAAAATTATATGAAATAGGAAATGTATATGAGCATGATTTAGCTTTTGTCATAAAATTCTATAACAATTGTGCTCTTTTAACGAAATACCGAAAACTTCCGGAAGCTCTTATTGAGTTGGAGGAGGGGATTGCTTTCATTCAAAAAACACCATTTAGTATATATCTCCAAGCTTGTTATTCACTAAAAGCGCAGGTGCAAATTATGCTGGGAGATGTTCAGGAAGCTGAGAATACTATACATTATGCATATGAACTTAAAGCTAAAGTAAAACCACCTCCTCAAAAAATAATGCACTTTCTACAAAGCAAATTCCTCTACGCTCTCTATAGCTTAGAAGAATCTTTAAAAATAGGTAATATTTCAGATATCACTAAACATAAAGATACAGCATTAAATGCAGGTAAAAGGGCAGTTTCGAATTCCCGGAAAGTAGCCTTCGACCGAGTTGAAACTTATAGATACATGGGCATTTTTTACTGGCTTATCTGCAAACGGAAAAAAGCTCTCAAATGGTGGCGCAAATCCATAAGCGAAGGTGAACGTCTGACTGCTCGCGTCGAGTTATCTCGAACCTATTTTGAGGTGGGTAAACGCCTCCTTGAACCCCAAAATAAAAATAAAGCTTTAAACGGCATCACTGCAGAAGAATACCTCAAAAAAGCAAGAACCATGTTTGTAGAGATGGACCTGCAGTGGGATCTGGATGAATCGGATAAGATTGCTGCATCGGGCTAAAAAAGCTATTACTTACCCCCAAATCTTTTGAAAATTGTCTTGAATTCTATCTTTTCTAACAATCACTCCTAAGAGACATTAGAATACCGTATTGAATAGTATCTGCAAAAAATCGGGATCCTCAAAATTACAAATATTATAAACATATTCCAAATTAGCCTAAATTACTGGTTGCTGCTGAGACTGTTGGAAAACCCTAAATCTGTAATTTTAGTGTTTGTAAGTTATTGATTTTATTACCTGCGAAATTGCTAAAATCGCCGCTTTTGGACTTTTTCGACAGTCTCGCTATGTACATGGAATGCAGGCAGGTCGTGATTTTTGACATACTCAAAAAATATTGTGACCACCATTTTAATTCCCGGCCAAAAACATCGTTTTAATTCGGCCATTTAATTCCGTATTTAGAATTGAAAAATCCATATAGTTTTTTTGATTCATTGATCTGATTCAATTCAGGAGAAACTATATGGAGCCGATCCCGTGCGTGAATTGTGCAACGTTTTTTACTCCGCGAAACTGCAAACAGAACTATTGTACCAAAGCTGGATGCCAGCGCGCCCGCAAGGCAGCGTGGCAGCGCTACAAAATGAAATATGATGTCGATTACCGGAGCCAACAATACTTAAGCCAGCAAAAATGGCTTCAAACCAATCCAGGCTATTATCGATCATATCGTCGCCGCAATCCTGATAAAGTTCAAAGAAATCGAACACTTCAAACGATCAGAAACCGGCGCAAGCGACACCGGCTCAGCCGCAAAAAACTTACCGACAATACTTTGATTGCAAAGATGGACGCGAGAAAGTTTTGTCATTTCAATCTGGTTGGACAATTTTACCTGGTACCGGTGATTGCAAAGATGGACGTGAGCCGGGTAAATATTTACACCATATCCGATGGTTACCTTTGATTGCAAAGATGGACTTTACCACAATCCTACCATAGCGTGTTATGCAGGCCGTAAAACCCTTTAACCCGAAAGGAGTCGGCCATGATCAAAAAACGCATCCTTAATCCCGAACGCATCCGACGCATTGACGGCGGTTTTGCCTTCATCCCGCACCGCTTTCTCACCGATGGTTTTCTGTCAGTTTTAAACCCAAGCCAGCAGCAGCTGTATTTTTTCCTTGTCTTGGCCGCTGACCGGCACGGGCTTTCGTTTTACAGTTACGACCGCATCTGCAACCTGCTGCAAATGTCGCTGGATCAATATATTGAAGCCCGCAATGATCTGATCGAAAAAGACCTCATCGCCTTTGACGGCACCATTTTTCAAGTACTGGAGCTTCCCCGGATCCAACCAAAGAAGACAACACCAGCGCAGACTAGCGCTTTGAAAGATTTGATCCAGCAGTGCGTCAAGGAGGTGGAGCCATGATCGACAAACAAACTGTCTTCGAAATCCACAGGCTGCATCAGCTCAGCTGGTCTTATCGCAAGATTGCACGGACTCTCGGCATTGACCGAGACACGGTAAAAAACTATGTCAACGATCCTCAACGAAAGTTCAACCGGAGCGTACCGCGGAGTTCAAAACTGGACCCTTTTCGCCAACTGATTCAAAACTGGCTGGAGCAGGATAACGACGTAAAGGCGCCGGTCGTGCTGCAGCGCTTGTCTGAAAATGGCTTTGACGGCAAAATTACCATCGTGCGCGATTATCTTCGGCATTTGCGCGGTCCGCGAAAAAAACGACAAGCATTTCTGCGATTCGAGTCGCTGCCGGGCGAACAAATGCAGATCGATTGGGGCCACTTCGGATCTCTTTTATATGGTGAAGATAAAAGAAAACTCTATGCGCTGGTCGTAATTGAAGCCTACAGCCGCATGCTTTATGTAGAATTTACCCACAGCCAGAACCAAGCGGCCTTGCACCAGTGCCTTTTAAATGCCTTCATTTTCTTCGGTGGATGCCCTAAAGAAATCCTGGTGGATAACATGCTCACCGCTGTTATCGAACGACAGGGTACGGTGATACGCTTCAACGGTGCATTTTTGGACTTTTTACGCACCTTTCACATCATCCCGATTGCATGCACTCCGGCAGCACCCAACGAAAAGGGTAAGGTCGAATCGGCCATAAAATATCTGCGCCAAAATTTCTGGCCGTTAAGATCCTTTGCGGATTTGACAGACGTCCAGTTGCAAGTACAAAAATGGCTCAACGATGTTGCCAATGTGCGTATTCACCACACCACCGGACAGCGACCCGTTGAGCGCTTTGAAAAGGTGCGTTTAAATCCACTGCCCGAGCTGCTGCCTGACTGCCGACAGGTCTTAAGCCTGAAAGTTCATAAAGATTATGCGATCCGTTTTGATACCAACGCATATACGGTACCGCCATGGACCATTGGTCAGAAGCTTACGGTTAAAGCCGATGCCGCCAGGCTGAGCGTATACCATAAGCATAAAAAAGTGGCCTGCCATCTGCGCTGCTGGCAGCGAAAACAACGCATCGAATCGCCAACCCATACCCAACAAGTTAAAAGAATCAGAAAAAGACTTTGGCAGGACCGGCAGATTGCCGCTTTGGCATCCCTGGGTTTGGAGGCCAGATATTACCTGAAAGCCATCATCGATGCCAATTTGCCCATCAAAAAAAATGTCACCAAGCTGCTTTCATTAAATGACCAATATGGAACCACGATGTTGATATGGGCTATTCGAAAAGCCCTTTCTTTTAACGCCTACGGCGCTGAATACATTGAAAACATCCTCTATCAAAACAGCTCACCTAAAAAAAGCCATCCGCCGGTCAGGCTCAAAGACGATCAACTCAACACCATCACCCTTACCCAACCTTGCCTGGCCGACTATGATGCTCACATACTCAAAAAGGATAAAAAAAACCATGATTGCTGAAGTTATCGAAAAGTGTCGCCAGCTGCGGCTCAAAGCCTGTTGCGAGCATCTGCCGCAGATCATTGAAATGGCCGCACAAAAAAATTGGGCGCCGCTTCAGACCATCGCCCATCTGTTTGACCTTGAGATCGAACTCAGATGGCAAAATAAGATTGCCGCTTGCTATAAAAAGTCCAAGCTGACCGAAAAGCCCACCATCGACCAGTTTGACTTCAAGTATCACCCATCACGCAAAAAACAGAAAAACAAAATCGTGGATCTGACCACCTTGCAGTTTTTACATGACCACCAAGATATTATCCTTATTGGCAACCCGGGTGTCGGCAAAACTTTCTTGGCCAAATGCATTGCTTATGCCGCCACTCAGGCCGGAAAAAAAGTGCTCTTTACCACCGCCATGGATATGATCAACCAACTGATTGCCGCCGATGCCGATCATTCATTATTGAAAAAATTACACTATTACCAATCTCAAGACCTATTAGTCATAGACGAAATCGGTTACCTGCCGCTGGGTCAGCAGGGCTCAAATCTCTTCTTCCAGGTCATCAGCCAGCGACATGAAAAAAGGTCGTCCATCATTACGACTAACTTGCCGTTTGCCAACTGGGGAAAAATCTTTGACTCAACATCTGTTGCCACTGCGATTGCTGACCGACTCGTTTACAACTCTCAAGTCCTTATTTTGGAAGGATCAAGTTATCGAAAAAGAAATAATACTGGCTGAGTAAATACAAATAAGGGCAACCTCACAGCCCCCTTCATCTCTCTTTTTCTTCGAAGGCATTTATCCCCTCTATAAGATATCTGCGTCCGCATTATCTGCTGGCGGGGTTTTAAACGGTGGGTTTGGCGGGAAACTCAAACGGTGATCACAGTATAATCAAAGATGCCATAATTTCACGGTAGGAAGCTAGCGTCTTTACGGTTGTCGTCTCATCTTCTGCCATAAGACGGCTGTACCCAACTGCATCGGCGCTAAAAATAGCGGTGAGTTTGCGTTTAAAATCTTCTGACACTATGCGGTTACCTCTCTCTCTTATGGTTCAACAAAACCCGATAATAGATTGAAGTTACATTATGCGAAATGGCATGTCAGAGCAGGCTCAGTTTTAAAATATAACTGGCTTCAGGTCAGGTGTTGGAAGAGATCATAAGTCCAATATAATCAAATGCTACAATGTGTCAATCCGAATCAAATCGTACATCAAATAGACTCAGGGTTGATATATTTGCGGGAAAATAGATTTCTGGTAATCGGATGGCTTAAATTCCAGCGAGGATTGCTGCTATATTTTGCGCACTACGAGACTCCCGATGGAGTATCCGGCGCCAAAGGAGCAGATTACGCCCAGGTCGCCGGCAACCAGGTCGCGATTGTGCAGGTGAAAGGCAATCAAAGAACCGGCGGAAGCCGTGTTGGCATAGCGGTCGAGAACGATGGGTGCCTTTTCAAAAGTGGCTTCACCTCCGAGCAATCGTTTGGCAATCATATTATTCATATTGATATTGGCCTGGTGCAGCCACCAGCGTTTGATCTCAGGTACGGTGAATCCCAGGCTTTGCACATGGTCGCTGAGATGGCGTTCAGCCATGGGACAGACTTCCTTGAACACTTTGCGGCCGTTTTGATGGAAGAGTTTATCCGGACCGAAGGGGTCCACATCGTTTACGCGGCTAAGATAGCCCATATTAGAACGAACATTGGAGGAAAATTGGGTTTTTGCCTTGGTGCCGATGATTTCATAACAGTTGTCGGCGGTGCAGGTGTCTGCCCGTTCCACGA
>JASJCE010000397.1 GCA_030066155.1 Desulfobacterales bacterium
GGGTGAATTCAGATCGATAGAATACCTCAAATATTCAATATTCAATAATCAATATTCATTTCCGGCTCAGCCGGGTTGGGCCTCACTTGCAGCTACGAACCAACAGGTCGGGCTACCACGGGACAAGTCGCCGCGGCAGACAGAGGTTAGATTTTAAAAGTTGGAATGCGGATGACGGAAGTGGGAGAGTGGGAAAAGAAATTGAGAAGTTCGGACGTTGGGAACTCCGTTAAAACCGAACAGGGCAAACATGGCGGCGATGGTTGTGGGAGCGGTTTGCAACCGCGATGGATTCCGCGCCTTCCTTCCACTCCACCCTGAGCGTTCGATAAATGGCATAAATGATCATGCTTGAAATTTTGAAAGATAGGGCGGCGCTCATTCGCCATATCATGTTCACGCTGCAGGAGCAGAACGGTCCCAAAAGCATATTTGCGGATGGCGGTTTGAATCGGCAAATCACTGCCGGCGTTATACTGCTGCTGGGACCGAAACCCGGTCGTGGTGCTCTTTCCGGCGAGCCGTGCCTCATACTGAACAAAAGGTCTTTGAAGGTTAAACAACCCGGCGACCTTTGCTTTCCCGGTGGACGTATCGCGCCCCGGATCGATGCTACCCTGGCTGCGGTTCTTTCCCTGCCGCTTGCCTCGCTCGGCCGCTGGCCCTACTGGCTGCGCTGGAAGCGCGATAACCGCCGGGCGGCAAGCTTCCTGGCCCTCTTGTGGGCCACCGGATTGCGCGAGAGTCTTGAAGAAATGCGACTCAATCCATTTGGCGTCAGGTTCCTGGGACCGTTACCGCCCCAGAATCTGGTCATGTTCCGACGCCGGATTTATCCCATGGTTGCCTGGAACCAGCGTCAGAAACGATTTTTCCCCAACTGGGAGGTTGAAAAAATTATCCATATACCGCTGCGTGAGTTGATGGATTCAACCCGCTATGGGCGCTATCGGCTTGAAATCGAACTGCCGGCCGATGACAATCCATCAACGTCAGTCAGGGACTTTTCGTGCTTTCAGTACCCGGACAATGGCACCACGGAAATCCTCTGGGGCGCAACCTTTCGAATCACGATGTTGTTCCTGGAGTACATCTTCGGGTTCAAATTGCCTGATCCCAATACCCTGCCCGTCATCCAGGGCCGTCTGGATCGATCCTACCTGTCCGGACCCAACCCGGCGAAGTCGAAAATGAAGATTGAAGATTGAAGATTTGTGGTCCGCCGGCGGATCGATCTTATCTCGCCTCTCATTACCTCAGCAGGAATCCGATTCAGTTAGGGTTTAGTAAAAAACCATGACCATCTGATTATGCCCGGAAACTTTTTTTGACCAGCACTCCAATCCTGCATTACTCCACTTGGAAAATTCACAAACCACTTCGGGGGACAAGACAAGGTCCGACTCTCTGAAACAAGCTTCCCTTCACATGAATCTCTGCGAGCTTTGCGGGCTCTGCGAGAGATATGAAAAAAGCCTTGCAATTAATAGAAGACTTCTATAATATACGAACAGTAGAATATAAGAACATTAGAATAGGGATCCGTCTCATGCGTAAAATTGCTGTCGCCATGGCCAAGGGCGGTGTCGGAAAAACCACAACCGCCGTAAATTTAGCTTATGGGCTGGCTTCAGGTGGAAAGCGGGTATTGCTGGTGGATTGCGATACCCAGGGGCAGGTCGCCAAATTCCTGGGCGAAAAACCGGCCTACGGACTATATGAATTCATCACCGAACGGCTGGAGGACGGGCAATTCATCAGCCGCAACGCCACTATTCATGGCTGCCGACCCAACCTGTGGATTCTGGATGGCGGCATCCGGCTGGTGGAACTGAAAAACTGGCTGGGGGAACAGTCCCGGGAGAACCGGCAGACGATCCTGTCTCAGAAACTGGTCCCGAAGGATGGTGCCCTTGACTATTTGATATTCGACTGCGCACCGGGATGGGATGTGCTCAGCGTCAACATATTGATGGCAGCGGACGAAGTCCTTTGTCCGGTGGCGCTGCAGGGCCCATCACTGCAGGGATTAAAAACCTTTTTCAGATATCTGCAATCGGCCCAGAAACTGAATTCCGATCTGCGGCTCGAGTACATTCTGCCGACCATGTTCGACCGCCGGACCCGCCACAGCCACGACAATCTCATGCAGCTCAAGAAATATTTCAGCCGCCAGCTGTGCGACCCGGTTCACCATAATGTTCGCTTATCGGAAGCCCCGGCCCATGGTCAGACCATTTTTGAATACGACCCGCGCGCCCGGGGGGCCCGCGATTACCGAAAACTGATCAGGAGGATTATGAATCATGGCGCCCCGCAAAAGGAAAACACCTGACTTATTTCATGAAGATGGGTTCGATCCGGTGGAGACCGCCACGGGATATGCCCCAAGTGCGTCGCGACCAAAGACCCCGCTGTCATCCGGTGCCGCAGTAAAAGGGGAACCATCTGCCGCAACGGTCGCCAAAAAGAAGGCAGGCTTTTATCTGTCGGTGGAGCTCCTCAACCGCTTTACCCTTAAATTCCACGAGCTGAAGCTGGCTGGCGTTCCCATCGAGAACAAGTCAACCCTGCTGGAGGCGGCCCTGGGCTTTGCGCTGGACGACATCGACAAGGGCAAGGGTAGCCGGGTGTTGAAACAATTAATAAAACATTAAAAATAGAAGAGGCTGCAGTCAATTCTGCAACCCCTTGATAATGCTGGTAGGCGGTACTGGATTTGAACCAGTGACTTCTACCGTGTGAAGGTAGCACTCTCCCACTGAGTTAACCGCCCGTATCGGTTTTTCGAAATTCTTAATAATGTGTTTGGAAAATTTAATCAAGGGGTTTTTGGGCGGCCTTTGAAAATGTTATTCGCAGGCCTGGTTTTCCGCAATTATCAAAATACCTTAGTGCCTAAAATATCAACCCAGCATAAAAAACGTTAAGGCGGGTATAAAACCCGCCGCTACATACCCTGATAGATGCCCCTGTTTTGAACATGATGAGAAATCCGTTTTAAATATCACGGGAGATGAAAAATATCAGGCTGGTAGCGGACTCTAATAACCAATAACAAATAACGCCCATTTCAGCGCTGGTCGCGCAATTTGAGCTGGAACTCCAATCTCAGTAGATTCTGACTACTCTCTGGGTTCTTCCGGCGGGTGGCTGGCATCGGGTTGCATCGGGGTTATATCAGGAACTTTGGCTTTAGTAACTGGACCCGGGCTTGGCGGCGGCTCTGCGGCTGCCGGAAAATCGCCATGGGGATGATTTTCCGGAAAGGATTGGTCGTCTGATGGTGATTGATCCGGAACCCGGTAGACCTGCGTGTTGGAATCTAGCTCGCTGTCAATTGATGCTTGCATTTCGTCTTCTGATTTTTGGGGATTATCTGTTGCGCTTTCAGTTTCCGGCATGGACTCCAAATCAATTTCATTAGCGGTTTCGTTAAGGGAGGCACCCAATTCTTCGATTTCTTTGGGAGTCGGCAGATCTTTGAGATCTTTCAGATCGAATACTTCCAGAAAACGCTTGGTGGTGGCGTAAATCAGGGGGCGGCCCGCAATTTCCCGGCGGCCCAGAACCCGGATGAGTTTGCGTTCCAGCAGCACCCGCAGCACGCCGCCGCAGTCCACTCCCCGCAAATACTCGATGTCGCTGCGAATGATGGGCTGCTTGTAGGCGATGATGACAAGGGTTTCCAGGGCCGCCTTGCTGAGGCGCAGCGGTCTGGGCTGAATCATTTTGCGGATCCATTCGTTGTACTCCGGCCGGGTTCGAATCTGCCAGCCGCCGGCAACCTCGTCGAGGTAAAAACCGCCCCGGCGGGTTTCGTACTCGGCAACCAGCTCGATCAGGGCCTGCTTGATTTCCCTGCCTTCGGCCGGGGCAATTACCCGTTTGAACCGATTAAGCGAAATCGGCTCTTCCGCCACGAACAACAGGCTTTCGATGATATGTTTAAGATCTTCCATAGGTGAAGAAAATGACTAAAATGACCTAAAATGTCTAGAATTAAGACTGATTGGATTCGAAGTTTATTATTTTTATTTAGACAGGATTAACAGGATTGTCAGGAATTTTTCGCCTGCGGCGAGGAGCCTTTCGGCCGAAGGCCGTATTATCCAAACGATCCTGTTGATCCTGTCCAATTATTTTCTTTAAGATAGGAATCCATTCCTTATAAGTAAAACACCCGAATGATACCGGTTTTTAGATTCTGGACGATCCGGATTAGGGTCAACTTAACCATTTCCAGAATAGCCAAAAACGTTATAATAACCTCCCGCCGGTCCGGCTGGTCGGAGAATAGTTCCCCGAAGGTGATGGAGCCCTTATTCTCGAGGATATCGGCAATCTGGGAGATCCGATCTTTAACCGAAATTTCATCGGTCGTCATCTCCACCCGGTGGTCGCCGGGAATTCGGTCGAGTATTTTCTGGAAGGCATCGATGAGCTCGAATAAGCCGATTTTTATAAACTCGTCATCCGGGCTGGCGTAAAACTCATCGCGGCCGGGATTGCGTGCAAATGTTTTTTCCCCCAGCAAATTACGCTCGACCAATTGACCGGCGACTGACTTCATCTGAAGGTATTCCAGCAGCGGCCGGGTCAGTTCCGTTCGGGGGTCATCTTCTTCCTCTTCGTCACCATCATGGACCGGCAGCAGCATGCGTGATTTTATCTGTGTCAACGTGGATGCCATCAGCAGAAAATCACCGGCAAAATCGACATTCAGGGCTTTCATCCAGTCGATGTATTGAAGATATTGCTCGGTGATCAGGGCTATCGGAATATCATAGATGTCCAGCTCATTTTTTTTGATCAAATGTACCAGAAGGTCCATGGGGCCTTCAAATACATCTTCAAGCTGAACCTGGTAAAGTTGTTCCATTATTTCGTCGATATTATAGATCTACCTTTATTTCCGTGAATCAATTGCTTCCGATAGCTATGGTACTGCTCAAAGTAAATCCCAAATGACAAATCCCAAATAACAAATAATATTCAATGACCCAATATACAAATTCGAAACTAAAAACTTGCCCATAAATTTACAATATGATTGGTTTGGGTCATTGAGATTTCTAATTTCGAATTTATTTGGAATTTGGTGCTTGAATTTTGGAATTTTATCACTTAAATGCACCTAAACATCAATTAAGCAATTTATACCTTAAGTTCAAATTCTCACCGCTTCTCTCACCAACTCCATCGTCTCACGGGCCTTGATGCGGGCTTTGTTGCTGCCTTCAACCATGATCTGCTGCACCAATTCGGGACGCTGCTCGTAATAGGCCCGCCTTTTTCGGATCGGGGCCAGGGCTTCGATCAATCCCTCGGCCATTTTCTGTTTGCATTCCACGCAGCCGATACCGGCGGTGCGGCATTGCTGATCGATCTCTTTGACCATCTCCGGATCGGTATACAGTTTATGAAAATCGTATACATTGCACACATCCGGGTTGCCGGGATCACTGCGTCGGGCGCGTTGGGGATCGGTGATCATGCGGGATACTTTCTTGCGGATCTCATCCGGACTATCTGAAAGAAAGATGGCGTTTCCGTAGCTTTTGCTCATTTTGCGCCGATCGATTCCAAGGATTTTGGGCGTTTCGGTCAAAATGAGCTCGGGTTCCGGGAATACGTTGCCGTAAAAGTGGTTAAATCGCCGTGCGATTTCACGGGTGATCTCAACGTGGGGGGCCTGATCGACGCCCACCGGCACCCCATAGGGCCGGTAGATAATAATATCTGCTGCCTGCAGCACCGGATATCCCAGAAACCCGTAAGTGGAAAGGTCCTTATTATTAAGCTCGCCGATCATTTCCTTGTAGGTCGGATTCCGTTCAAGCCAGGGAACCGGGGTGATCATCGACAGAAACATGAACAGCTCGGCGTGTTCCTTGACCAGGGATTGGACAAACAATGTGCTCTTTTCCGGTGTTAATCCGGCGCTAAGCCAGTCCAGGATAATTTCCCTGCGGTTTTGTTCGATAGCCGCCGTATTCTCGTAGTCGCTGGTCAGGGCATGCCAGTCGGCAATGAAGAAATAGCAGTCATACTCGTCCTGCATCTTGACCCAGTTGGCCAGTGCACCTAACAAGTTGCCCAGATGCAGCGGACCGGTCGGCCGCATGCCACTCAATATTCGTTTTTTCTCACCCATATATTCACTATCCTCTCTTACCGAATCGCTTCTGGCGGAGAACCTTAAGAAAAATATCAATCACGAAAGCACGAAATAACGAAAACACGAAAGGTAGCCAACATAATTTTCGTGTTTTCCAACTTTCGTGTTTTCGTGATTAAAATAATATAATTATAATAACTAAGGGGTATTAACGTCCTGATACGAAGCTTAAAGAATTAATAAACCCGTTTCTATATCAGATCATTTGCCATGTGGAAACAAAATTCGGTGTTCAACGGCCGGCTATATAACGCCGGGCATAATCGAGCTCGTCGTTTTTCGTTTTTAGCTTGCCATCTAATCGGGCATCCAACACGGCCTGCAGGACTTCCCGGTAAATCGGACCGGGTTTTAGCTGCATTTCTTTCAGATCGCGGCCTTTCAACGCGATCCCGACCCGTCGCAATTTGGTAAAAAAGCGGGATATGGCTTTTTTGACACGCTGTTTTTTGGTGGCGGCCATCATGTACAAAATCAACTCGGTCTTGAAATCGGCCAGCCGCCGGTATAGCTGACTGTCCGACACCGGCAGCGATCT
>JASJCE010000398.1 GCA_030066155.1 Desulfobacterales bacterium
ATCATAGGCCATGGGCTTACAGGCCGGAGGGTAAGCCCCAATGGCCCCTCCAGGCCGGAGGCCAAAATCCACGATCAATGGTTTCCGACTTCCGCATTCCCACTTCCGACTTCAATCTTCTGTCCCCTGCCCCGACTCCGCTCCAAATTGCGGCGAGCTTTGGTCAAAAACGGATCTATTTCCAGCGCGCGGGCAAAATGGCGGGCCGCAGCTTCATATTGTCCGCTGTCCAATAAGATCAGCCCCAGATTGTTATGGACGCCGGCATGCCGCGGGTTGAGTGCCAAGGCCCGGTTGAGGTGTTGCCTGGCGGTCTCCGAATGACCGGCTTGGTTTAATGAATACCCTAAATTATTCAGCAGATCCGGATCTTTCGGATTAAGCTTCAGGGCCTTTTCGAAATACCGCACCGCTTCCTCATGTCGGTCTAAAAGGGCCTGCGCCACCCCCATATTGTTGAGTGCCTTTAAATTCTTGGGCTCCAATCGCAGGACCTCACCGAATTGGTAAATCCCGGCTTCCAGTTTTCCCTGCCTGGCAAGTGCTGATCCAAGGTTGTAACGGGCATCGACGAAGTCAGGCTTGATATCGAGAGCGGCATTAAATTGCCGAACGGCTTGGGCCAGCTGACCGGCTCGCATCAGGGCCGCCCCTAAATTGTTGTAAGGCCGCGCTTTAGCGGGTGCTTTATTCACGCAATCCCGGTAGAGCGTAATCTCATCGGACCATACCTTGTTGCGCTCGAAGGTCCAGGCGGTAAACAGAATTCCCACAAGGCAAAGCGCAACAGCTCCGTACCGGGCACTTCCGAAAACTCTGAAAGCAAGAGCGGTAAAGCAGAAAATTACCAGCATGGACGGCAGATAGTTGCGATGCTCGAATACCAGTTCCAGCCCGATGATCGAGGACTCGATGAACAGATTGCCCAAAAACCAAAGGATTCCAAAGGATATGAGGGGCTCCCGTTTCGCAATCAGGATGGCCGCAACCAGCAGCGCCATGATAACCGCAAGGGACAGCAGGGTTGTTACCGGATTTGTCAAAGAGTAGGACAGGGCAAAATCATGATCCAGACTCAACCGCGTTGGATTCGGCCATATGAGCAAACTGATATAAAAAAGGACGACCCGATACTGAGTAAGAACGCGCTGCAGCATCGTAAAATCCCGTTTGTTGTAACTATTGAGGATCTGTGCCAGGGGTTCGTTTTCGAAATAAAAAAACGCTAAAATCACGATCAGCAGCACAAAACCGGTCAAAATCGGGAGGTGGCGTCTGATCCATTGCCAGCTCAGCCCCTGAAAAAAATACCATTCATACAGAAGGATAAAACCCGGAAGGGTTATCGTAATTTCCTTGGTGCCGAAAGCCAAAATACCGGCCAGGACGCAACCACCCAGAAGCGGCCACTTTAGTCGACGATCGGGTTGCCGCCGAAATTCGACGTATAGCAGCATGGACAGTATGTAGAACATCGCCGCAAGACTGTTCATGCGTTGCACGAGGTAGGTTACCGATTGGGTCTGCAGCGGATGTACCAGCCAGATAAAGGCGGTGAAGAAAGGAATCCAGCCCAAACTGCCATACCGTTTTTGTAATCCGGGGGTATGAATGGTGGCTTTTACAAAATAGTATAAAAATATCCCGCAGGCAATGTGAATCAGAATGTTAACCACATGGAATCCGACAAGATTGTAGCCGTGAATGAAATAATTCAGGGCAAAGCTGATATTGGCCACCGGACGGTTACTCAAGGGGCTTTGAAAAGCGGCCCAGGCAAGATTTTCGACACTCGGATACGGAATTCGGATGTGAGGATTTTGGCGAATGTTGGAGAGGTCATCAAAAATGTAGGGACTGGTCAGCGTACTGCTGTAAATCAAAATGACCACGGCCGCCAGCAAAACCAATGGCAAGGTTTCACGTCCGGGAGCGCCGGCAATCCGTATTTTCCTATCGCTCATGATCTCTGCTTAACTCCCTTCTTGAAATGACGAATGTCATCGGCTTCAAAATCGGCTGGAATCAGCTCGATGGAAGTTCGACATATATAAATATAGTTAATAATACCGGAAATTTAAAAATAAATCAATTGGCTGGCGAGGGAAATAAAATTTGACAGCCCCGGGGTTTTCTAATATTCTTTTTAGGATATATTCGGGGGAAAAAGTGAAGCAAAACAACCTTGCAAAACATACCATAATGGATTCAATGGTCGTGACCGGGATCGGATTGGCCTGTTTTTATTGGGTCTGCGAATCCTTCATGTACTTTTTTCTGGATCCGGAAGCGAATGTTTTCCAATACATTCTTGGCCCGGATACCTTTCAGACCTGGACTCGGATACTGGTGTTATGCCTGTTTGCCATATTTGGCTCCCACGTCCAATATACATTCAACAAGCGCAAGGCGGCAGACGAGGCACTGCGAAAAAGCGAAGAAAAATATCGAACCATTCTTGAAAGCATTGAAGAAGGGTATTTCGAAACCGATCTCAACGGAAATTTAACCTTCTTCAGCAACCCCTTCTGCAAGATTCTGGGCTACGATCGCCACCAGCTGATCGGTACAGAAACTCGACGGTATACGACTTCTGAAACGGCCGAGAAGATGGACCGCATCACCGAACAGCTGTTGGAAACCGGTAGACCCGAAAAAGTGACGAGTTTTGATATTATTCGCCCGGATGGCGAAAAGGTCATGCTTGAGCTGTCATTCTCCCTTTTAAAAGGTCAATATGAGGACCCGATCGGATTCAAAGGGGTTCTGCGTGATGTTTCCATCCGCATCAAAGCCGAAGAGGAGAAACATCGACTCGAAGCTCAGCTTCAGCAGGCCCAGAAGATGGAATCAATCGGCACTTTGGCAGGCGGCATCGCCCATGATTTCAATAATATACTAATGGGCATTCAGGGCAATGCATCCCTGATGCTGCTTAAAATTGATTCCGATCATCCCAATTATGAAAAAATAAAGAACATCGAGGCCTATGTTCAGAACGGCACTGTTTTAACCAAGCAGCTCCTGGGTTTTGCCCGGCGCGGCAAATATCTCGTCAAAGCCACCGATTTGAATGAAATCATCGAAAAATCCTCCGGGCTTTTTGCCAGGACCAGAAAAGAAATTCAAGTTCACGCGAATCTCGATCAAGCGATCTGGACCGTCGAAGTGGATCGGGGTCAGATCGAGCAGGTCCTGTTAAATTTATATGTCAACGCCTGGCAGGCCATGCTTGACGGTGGCGATCTATATCTCAACACGGAAAACGTGACCCTGGATCGCAGTTATGTCAAACCATATAAAGTTGAACCCGGCCGTTACGTCAAAATTTCAGTGACGGACACCGGTGTCGGGATTGACAGGGAAACCCAGAAGCGAATTTTCGAACCCTTTTTTACAACCAAAGAAATGGGGCGTGGAACCGGTTTGGGGCTGGCCTCTGTCTATGGGATCGTCAAAAGCCATGGCGGTTATATCAATGTCTACAGTGAATTGGATCAGGGAACCACATTTACGATTTACCTCCCGGCTTCCGGCAAAGAAGCGATCGAAGACGAATCCATAACAGCCGATATTGTCAAAGGCACGGGTACGATATTGCTCATAGATGATGAAAAGATGATTCTGGCAGTCGGCCGGGAATTGCTGGAAGAACTCGGTTACACGGTGCTGCCGGCCCTGAGCGGTCAGGAAGCGATCGACATTTTCCAAAAAGATCATAACGAAATCGATATGATTATTATGGATATGGTCATGCCCGGTTTGAGTGGCAGCGAAACCTTCGACCGCTTGAGAGAAATCGACTCCGAGGTCAAAATCCTGCTCTCCAGCGGCTACAGTGTCGACGGCCAGGCGTCCGATATCATGAAGCGCGGTTGCGACGGATTTATTCAAAAGCCGTTTAACATGAACCAACTGGCCGAAAAAATCATCAAGATCATGCCCGACAGGGAGAAAAATGAATAGTGATATTCAATAATCAATCTAGTCTACCACCGGTTCTCGCAGAATTCGTTCAATACTCTTGGCAGCAGTTGCGGCCGCCTCCGGGAAGACCGCTTTTAGGCTTCGAATGTGCCTGAGGTTGTCGGCGGTTCTGAGGATCAGCATGGCCAGATTACCTTCCTCCATCTCCGCAATTCGCAGAACTTTTTCCCAGGCAAGTCCCTGAGACCAGGCGCACAGGGTTGCCGCCGGCCGCAACTGCAGCGGCCTGACCTCGAAATTGTGCGCCTTCATTTTGCCTGCAAATGGCTTAAGCCCTTGCAACACGTTTCTATAGGTTTGGATTAACGCTTCGGGCATTAACCCGGGATTGACCCGATCGTCCACTTCGCGTTCGTAAACGAAAGATCCGATTATTCCAGCCAGGATATCCGGCTCCGACTCGGGAAATATTCCCTGGCGAAATCCTTCAGCGATTAACAGCGGCTGATCGACCCTTAATTGGGAAGCCCATCGACCTTCGGAGGTTAAGTCATTCTCAGAGGAAACGTAGCCGGTGGATTTCAAAAAATCGAGGTGGCGCAAAAAATCACGCCATAAGTGCCGGTGGCTCTGGGAATCCTTTTTTCGGCGATGTGCCTGAACCATCAGATAATTGGCAAATGACTTTTTCAGCAGTTCTTCGACTTGAGCTGGCGTGTGGGAGAGCAGCAAATTGAGGACCATCGAAAAATTAATTTTGATCTGGCTGACAACCTCGGATGGCGGGGAGTTCAGCAGCCGGGCCAGAAACCTTACATCCATGAACTTATCCGGTACCAGCAGCGCAAAACCGATATTGTCCATACCCCGACGGCCGGCCCTGCCCGTCATCTGATGAAATTCAGTGGCGGTTAGCGGCAGAAAGTTTTTACCGTTGAAACGATCGGAGTTGAAAAAGACGACGGTTCGGGCCGGAAAATTGACGCCTGCGGCAACAGTCGACGTCGCGAAAATAGCATCCAGCAGCCCTTCGCGCATCAATCCCTCGAGCACCAGTTTCCATGCCGGCAGTTGCCCGCTGTGATGGGCTCCCACCGCCAGTTCTTCCAGTTGGTGACGCTGACGATGCTTGCCAATATGGGGTGTCTGCTGAATGTAATCCGCCAATCGCCGATGAATTTGATCTTTGCGGGATGGATCGCGGATCAGATTGTCGTGACAGGCATTCAGTGCCCGATCGCAATCGGCCCGTGATTTAAGAAAAAAAATGGCCGGCAACAAATCATATTTTCGCAAAACGCGCAATATGTCGCCATAGGGAGGGGTTCGACGAAAAGGAGCTTTCCCGCGTTTGCGACCGCTATTAATGTATTGGTTGACTTTTTTTTCGATTCGGGGCCGGACGCCGGGTTTGGCCCGAACCATCAACGGCAGAAGATTTCCGGACAGGTCTAAAAACAGAGGATACAACGGGACCGGTCTGACCGTTTCCTCGATCACCGTACACGGTTTTGAACGAATTCCGGCAAGCCAGTCTGAAATTTGGCCGGCATTGCCGATTGTAGCCGATAACAGCAGCAGCGGAATCCGCGGCGGCAGATAAATCATCACCTCTTCCCAGACCACGCCCCGATCTTCATCGCCCAGAAAATGGGCCTCGTCCAGGATCACAAAATCGGTGGATAGGGTGACGCCGCGGTGCATGGCGTCATAGAGTTGATTGCGCAAAATTTCAGTTGTCCCGACAATAATCGGGGCCTCGGGGTTTACCCGGTGGTCACCGGTTAAAATGCCGACGAATTCAGAACCGAAAATAGAAGAGAATTCGAGGTATTTGGCGTTGCTAAGTGCCTTGAGCGGGCAGGCATACCAGCACCGGCCGCCGGTCTCGTGGATGCGCGCGATGGCTTGCTCGGCTATCCAGGTTTTACCGGCACCGGTAGGAGCGGTGACCAGACAGTCGGTATGTCGGATTGCCGCCAATGCGTCGATTTGAAACCGATCCGGCTTGAATTTGCTGCTGGATGGAACGCCGATACCGGCAAAAACGCGCTTCAGACGAGCATCGGCACCGGGCTTCAGTTGAGGACGCCGTTTCCGGGGACGATGGCGTCGTCTGGTACCCGGGTGGTAGGGTTTATAAGGGGGCATGGTTGTCGATTGAATATTGAAAATGAAGGTGGATCACAGCCGTCATTTTGAGAGCCTGTTTATGATTGATTCGACCTCGGCCTTGGAGGGAGATTCAACGTCGAATGGCGATACGCCATTGAGATCAGCTTCTATCAGGGCATCGTCGTAGGGTAAAAATCCTAAAAATTCATAATCATCCAAATGGTGCTTTAAAAAATCGCGGTCTTTTTCACTACGAATTTTGTTGCCGACAAGGGCAATCGTATCCAGTCCGATTTCTGCTGCCAGACGCCGAATGTGGCGGGCGGTGTCAATACTGCGGCGGCCTGGCTCGACAATAACAATCAGTTTGTCAACCGCTTTCGCAGTTGCCCGGCCCAGGTGTTCGATGCCGGCTTCCATATCCATCACGACGACCTCATCTCTGGCCAGAACAATGTGCATGACCAAAGCCCGCAGCAGGGTACTTTCAGGACAGATGCAGCCCGAACCGCCCTTTTTAACGCCCCCCAGACGCATCAATTTTATATTTTCCAGTTTGGCCGACAACGAATCCGGCAAATCATCCACTTTCGGATTCAATTTGAAAAAACCGCCGATGCTCCCGGGTTGTGCCCCGGTTCGATCATGGACGAGGTCCGTCATGTCGGCTA
>JASJCE010000399.1 GCA_030066155.1 Desulfobacterales bacterium
AATTCAGCCATTGGCCACCCCGGCGGCATATACCCGTCCGGCAAGCTCAAAGGCCGACTCGGGCCAGATCAGAATGGGAATCCCTTCTTCTTCGGCTTTTTCGATTGTTTCCTGATCCGGCTCCTGCCCGCCCGTCAGGACGATAGCGGCCATCTCATGTAACACCGCCACCGAGATAATATTTTGGTGGGTCTGCACGGTTAGCCAGATGCAGCCATTCGGCGCATTGGCCATCACGTTACTTAAAAGGTCACCACAATATCCGCCTTTAATTTGCCGATCGAGGAAGCGTTGCCCCGCTGCCACCCGCAGATTGAATTTTTCCGACAATTCCTTAACGTTCACCGCTGAAGCCCTCCGACTTTTGCAACGTTGGGGTAAACAGAAAAATGCTCAATTCTATCTATTGCATATGATTTAGAATTTCAATAGGTAATTGATTTATTGCCGTCGTTTGGTTATAGTAACTGCACCATCAAGAAACCCGGGTGGAACGATGTAAACCGACGGCCTCTGTCGGCACATTTCGGATGGAACGGATCATGAGCGGCCCATCACAACTGCCAAAAGACGGTGACAGCGCAACATCCGTTGAGTTCAAACTGGATGCCACCCAAATTCTTGATCTGCTACCCTGCTATATTTCCATCCAGGACCGCAATTTCCGCATTCTTTTTACCAATCGCCAGTTTAAAGTCGACTTCGGCGACGCCGCCGGCAGGTTCTGCTATTCCGTCTACAAGGGTTCCGGCAATGTATGCCCGAATTGCCCGGTGGAGAAAACATTTCGGGACAAGCATTCTCATGTCAATGAGGAAACGGTGCAACTGTCCAGTGGCCGGATCTGCCAGATATTGGTCCAGACAACTCCAATCCTGAACAATGACGGCGAGGTCGCGGCGGTTATCGAAATGTCCACGAACGTTACCGAGATCAAAAAAAGTCAGAAGGAATTGAAAACTCTCGGGCAGTCCGTTACCCTGCTGTCCCACGGCATCAAGAATATACTGGAGGGTCTGGAAGGCGGGGCCTACGTCGTAGACGAAGGTCTCAAAGACAACGATCTGCCCCTGGCCAAAAAAGGTTGGAACATCGTTAATAAAAATATCTTCGAAATAACCGATGTCGTCAAAAATATACTGTATTCATCCAAGAATCGACCCCTAAAGTACGAATCAGTATCACCCGGGCGGCTGGTCGAAGATTCAATTGCGTTGTTCAAAGAAAAAGCCGCCGGTTTTAAGATCCAGCTTATTGAACAAATCAATCCGGATCTACCCGATGTTCGACTGGATATTGCCAGTGTACGACAAATGCTGAATAATTTAACCTGGAACGGGCTTCAGGCGTGCTTGAATCATAAACAGGGAATCCAGCATGCGGTCGTAATAAAGGCGGACCGGTATGATGATGCGCATTTTCTGTTTGAGGTCGCCGACAACGGTATCGGCATGGATAAAAAAACCCGGCGCAATATTTTTGAAGAATTTTTTTCCACCAAAGGCAGCGCGGGCACGGGCCTTGGCCTGGCGGTTGTCGAAAAGGTCGTAAATAAGCACGGCGGCCGCATCGAAATCGATTCAGCACGCGGTAAAGGAAGTCGGTTTACCATCATTTTGCCGATAAAGTAAAGCGAAGGAAGATTTACCTTGACGAAACGATGGAAATAATTCATACCATACTAAAAAAGTATGGATTAGTGGAATCCGAAAACCTTAATCGGTTCGTCATCAACCATCTATACCCGATAAAGAACACAGAGGGAGGAGGTTAACGTGGAAAATAGTCTTAAAGTTGTCGTGGTGGATGATAACACCGATTATTTGTTTACCATGGAAACCTTTCTTCAGCGCAATGGATTTTTGGTCCATACCGCTGAGGATGGTCAAAAAGGACTGGACCTGATCCGCACTGAAAAGCCGGATGTCGTGTTGCTGGACGTCATGATGGAGTCTCTTTTCTCGGGATTCGAAATTTGCAAGAAAATGCGAACCGAGGAAGAACTGAAGAATATCCCGATTATCGGTATATCCGGCATGGGGGATGAATTGGGCATCAATTACAACGAGTGGCCTGATTTCGAGTATTTCAGCCCCGATGCGTTCCTCGACAAACCGGTGGACAAACAGCGGTTGCTGGCTTTGATTCCGGAAACTATCGATAAAGCCCGCAAACGCAGCAAGCGCCCCAAGTGGAAAGAAAAAATGGATGAGGAGTGGGCCAAAAAGGCTTCTGATTCCGACTAATTCGAAGACCGTCATCGGGCGACACGGATATACCGCTATTGGAGATTGTTGGCCCATGTTTGACTACCTCTTTTACACCTCCCTGATTCTTTTTCTCCTCGGTTTAACGTATAAAATTTCCTGTTGGTTCACCCGCCGCATCGGTATCGGCGCCGGTAGCATTTCTTCCTTTCAACGCGTGCAGGCAGCCTCCAACGCTGCGCTGCGAGTTATTTTCAGCACTAAAATTGGCAAGGCTTTCAAGGCCGTTTTAGTTGATGTGCTGCTGCAGGGCAGAGTTTTTAGAGAGGATAGAATTCGCTGGCTGGCTCATATGCTCATATTCTGCGGTTTCATGCTGCTGCTGTTGATGCATGCCATGCAGTCCATCATTACAGAGGTTTTATTTGATGACTATTATGCCACGGTCAACCCGTACTTCTTTCTACGGGACTTGTTCGGCGCCATGGTGCTGATAGGTGTGGTCCTGGCCGCGATACGCCGCTACCTATCCAAAACCCCGCGGCTGAAAACCGGCGGCAAAGATCATTATGCCATCATCATTCTAGCCGTCATCATGCTGTCCGGTATTGGTTTAATCGGATTGAAAATAACGTCCCACAGTGAGTTCATGATCATGGTGGAAGATTATGCCGGCCTGGATGACGAAGAAGAAATTCAAGCCCTCGAGGCGTTGTGGGTGGCCGAATACGGTCTCGTCTCGCCGAAGGTGGCAGGCCCCTTCGATGAGGACCTCCTTGAGCAGGGCCGCGAGGTGAATGAGGGCAATTGCATGGATTGTCACACAGCCAGCCAGTGGTCATTCACCGGTTACACCCTGGCAAAAATCATCAGTCCTGTTGCGGTCACACTCGATCAGGCCAATGGTGTCACCATTCTCTGGTATATCCATATTATCGCCTGCTTTGCCGGCCTGGCCTATCTGCCGTTCAGCAAAATGTTCCACATCATCGCCACACCGATCAATCTGGTTGTTAGCCGGGTCACGAATCCGCAGCAGTCAACGCCGGCCAACACGTTGAACCGCCAGATTCTCGAATTGGACGCCTGCACCCATTGCGGCAGCTGTAGCCTGAACTGCTCCGCCGGTATGGTTTACGAGGCGGTCGGCAACGATTTCATTTTACCGTCCGAAAAAATGGCATTTTTGAAAAGGCTGGTTAACGGTCGCAAGCTAACCCAAGCCGAATACAGAGCCATCGGCGAAGGCATTTATCTTTGCACCAACTGTGACCGCTGTACCGTACGCTGCCCGTCCGGTATTCATCTGCGGGAATTGTGGTTCAACGTTCGGGAAGAGCTGTTGGCAGAGGGTCCGCCGCTGCCTCAGGTGTTGTCTCCCTTTTCGTTCGCCAGGGGTATCGAGGTTCGAAATGCCATTGGGGCCCGGGCCTATCTTGCACCGATCGAAAAGGCAACCGGCATAGTCGCCGGCGCAGCGGCCGGTCTCATTCGGAGTGAGTCGGTCATCCCGCTGAATGCGCCTTCGAACAGCTCACATCAACTGGATGCTGAAACAACGACATTCTCCCATTGTTTCGGTTGCCAGAGTTGCACTGCCGTGTGTCCTGTAGTCGGAAATTACGAGGAACCGGAAAAGGTGCTTGGCCTGCTACCCCATCAGATCATGTGTAGCCTGGGGCTGGGATTAACGGAGATGGCCAGCGGCGCTAAAATGATCTGGGATTGCCTGACATGCTATCAATGCCAGGAAAACTGTCCCCAGCAGGTGGCGGTTTGCGACCACCTGTACGAGTTGAAGAATGTAGCCGTACAGAAGGCAGGAAAGCCGGGGATGTAGTTATTGGTTATTTGTTATTCGTTATTGGATAGGCGAGACTCGATGCTGGATGCTGGATACTGGATGCCAGAAGGCCGGGAAGCAACCGGTATAGGGTTATTCGATTTTGGATTGCGGATTGCGGATTTCGGATTTCGGATTTAAGGTATTCTGTCCAATTAAAAAGATTGAGCGAAGCCTCCGGCTCGTAGGGGTTGCAGCGCATACGCCTCGGAGAGCGAATTCTTTCATTCGACATTCGTCAATCGACATTCGACATTCCAAAGGTGCTGGATGCCAGGAGGATGGGGGCCGGGAAGCAAGGAACAAATTGGTATAGGGTATAAGGTTTTAAGGTACAAGGAAAAGGCGATCGGCTTTCGGCGTTGGACATTCGGATTGGAAGACGGATAAGGATGCGGAAAAATAAAATCGATTGAGCGGAGCGATTTCCATCATTCGTCAATTATCATTCGTCATTTCAAATGGGCAATTTAGGCATTTCATAAAACATTCTAAATGTCTGAAAAATAATTTTAGCCCATAATTAACTTTCAGGAGACAAAATGCGGTTTGCATTCTTTCAGGGTTGCAACATACCGGCCAGAGTATCCCAGTATGCGGATGCCACCCGCGCCATCTGTGGCAAATTGGATATCGAACTGATCGAGCTGGAAACGTTCAATTGCTGTGGCTACCCGGCCCGCAATATCGACCAGCGTGCCTTCCTGCTGTCGGCCGCCAAAAATCTGGCGGCAGCGGAAGCCGAAGGGCTGGAAATGCTCGTAATGTGCAAGTGCTGCTACGGCGCGCTGAAAAAAGCCGAATACCAGCTGGCCGAGGACCCGAGTCTGAAAAATGAGATAAACAGCATCCTGATCAAAGATAAACTGAAGTACGAAGGCCGAATTCAAATCAATCATTTGCTGACGGTCCTGCATCGTGATGTCGGCAATGACCGTCTGGGGTCGAACATTTCCCGGACCTACAGCGGTCTGCAAATTGCGGTCAGCTACGGCTGCCATGCACTGCGGCCCAGCAGAATTACGGGCTTCGACGATCCGGTGTCACCGAAAATATTTGACGAGCTGGTGGAGTTGACCGGGGCCTTCAGTGTGGACTGGACGCGCAAACTGGATTGCTGCGGGGCGCCCTTGACCGGTATCAACGATCAACTGGCGATGGAGATGGCGGCCAAAAAAATTGCCAGCGCGCGGGAGGCCGGAGCCCACTATTTGTGCACGGCATGTCCATACACCCATCTTCAATTTGACCGGGTACAGCAGCAAATGGCAGCGGGTTCAGTAATCGGGGAACCTCTGGCCCCGATACTGTATCCCCAGCTGCTCGGATTGTGTCTGGGAATTGACGAGACCACGTTAGGGCTTGCCAACAACCGGCTTGAAATCGCCGGTGTTTCTTCATTTTTAATGACGGAGTGATTCAGCTTTTAGATCATTTTTAAATAAAGTAAAAATCCGATCTCAGAGGGGCCGGCGTTGGTCCACCCCATAGGGGTGATCTTAACAAACTCGGTCGCCAATGGAATAATGGAATGGTGGAAAAATGGAATAATGGGGATAAAAGCGGAGTTTAGTCTGATTTTATTCTGACAGCAGTGCCACGAATTTTAAATCGATCTCATTCCACCAAACCCAATATTCCAGTATTCCATTACTCCAACACTCCATGGCCTTGATCTACGGCACAGCCAATTTTCTCTGACCTGGCTCAGAGAACCAGGTTTTCGATAATGGAATAAACTGACCTAATCCTGTGGCAATGTAGGGGAAACTATGTCAAGAGAAGCGATAGGCGCCGTATTGGTGGTTGGCGGCGGGATAGCCGGTATGCAGGCGTCACTGGATCTGGCCGATGCCGGATATTATGTCTACCTGGTAGAACGGTCAAGTTCGATCGGGGGCATGATGTCCCAACTGGACAAGACCTTTCCGACCAACGACTGTGCCATGTGAATTATCTCACCCAAACTGGTCGAGGTCGGCCGGCACATCAACATCGAATTGCTGACACTCACGGAAGTTGAGAGCGTTAAAGGCAAATCAGGCAACTTCACCGTCGACCTGGTCCAGCACCCGCGGTACGTCGACATGGAAAAGTGTATCGCCTGCGGTCTTTGCGCCGAAAAATGTCCCAAGAAGGTGACCAATGAATATGAAGCGGGGCTGAACAAGCGCAAAGCGGCATTTGTGCAGTATGCCCAGGCTGTCCCGCTGAAATACGCCCTGGATGCCGACGAGTGCATTTATCTGACACGCGGCAAGTGCAAAGCCTGTGAAAAGTTTTGTCCGGCCGATGCGATCTTCTTTGAAGACCAGCCCAAACGTCTCTCCCTCGAGGTCGGTGCCCTCATTCTGGCCGCCGGCAGTCAGGCCTTTGATCCCCGGACTTACGATACATACGGATATTCTAAATCGGAAAATGTCGTCACCAGCCTCGAGTTTGAAAGAATCCTGTCAGCCTCGGGGCCCTATGGTGGACACCTGGTCCGTCCCTCCGACAAATCCGAGCCGCGAAAAATTGCCTGGCTGCAATGCGTGGGCTCAAGAGATACCCACATCGGCGCCCGGGGGTATTGTTCGGGGGTCTGCTGCACTTACGCCGTCAAGGAAGCCATTCTGGCCAAAGAACACAGTACCAACGGACTGGATGC
>JASJCE010000400.1 GCA_030066155.1 Desulfobacterales bacterium
GATCATCTGCTGGCCGAGAACCTTCTCTCCCCACGGTTTCAAACCATTGCATTTTCCTATATCGGTTCGGAGCAAACCCGGCCGTTGTATCGGGACGGTACCATTGGTGCCGCCAAAAAGGACCTGGAGCAGAAAGCAAGGGATATCAATAACATGTTGGAGCCGATCGACGGCAAAGCACTCATCAGCGTCAACAAGGCCTTGATTACCCGGGCCAGTGCGGTTATTCCGGCGGTTCCACTGTACATCGCCCTTCTTTACCGGGTAATGAAGGCCAAAAAACTGCATGAAGGCTGCATTCAGCAAATGCATCGCCTTTACCAGGACTTTTTGTTCGGAAAGGATGTCATCAAACTGGACGCCGACGGTCTGATCCGGCTTGACGATTGGGAAATGAGACCGGATGTACAAAACGAAGTTCGAAAACTCTGGCAGGAGGTCGATCAAGACAACATCGGCGAGCTTGCAGACATTGAAGGTTTGAGAGAAGAATTTCTGAGACACCATGGATTTCGGATGGCAGGGGTGGATTACACAAAGGATGTTGCGCCGGATACCCTTTAATATTAATTGAAAATTGTAATGTTTCATACAAGCAGCGCTTCTGACGGTAAAGGCTCGGTCTGATCTGATCGGAAAAGAAACTGATGAACATCCAACATCGAACGTCCAACGTCCAACGTCGAATAATAAATTCTGTCATTTTAAAAAGATTGAGCGACCTGTCGGGTCGTAGCCGAAGGCGAAGCCTGAAGCGACTCCACCATTTGTCAATCTTCAATCGTCATTCGTCATTCCAGTTTCTCACGGGTTTTATATAAAACCGCGGGTAAAGAACGGCGCATGATTGGAGGTAAACAGCGGCGGATCGCGGCGCAGGATTTGGCGGATGGCGGGATGGCGTTTGAACTCCCGGTCCAGAAACTGCCGGACATCGCTCCGGTTCCACCCGCGGGGATGATGAAAGCCGGTGTAGAGCGATAAGTCTCCATCGTAAAGCATCTCGGTCTGCAGCTGCTGCGCCTGTTGCCCGTTAATGGGCAGATTGAATATGGCCAGGTTCAGAAAATTGATGGCATCAGCGTGCCTGACGGTAAACTCCAGAGTGGCCCGGGCTTGGGTCAGCGTCTCCGAAGGGGTTCCGAACAGCAGATAGACATAGGTGGCGATGCCGGCGTCTTTGAGGTTTTGCAGGGCGCGGGAGGCCAGATCTAAATCAATCCCTTTTTGTTCGCCATCCAGAACCTGCTGGTCCCCGGATTCCAGCCCGATTTGCAGCATGACACAGCCTGATTCTTTCAGTTCACGGCAAAAGGCCGGTTGCGCCAGGCGGCGGTTGAACCGGGTAAATCCGTACCAGCCCACCTGCGGCGGCTGATCAACCAGGGCCTCCATCAACGCCGGACTAACCGCGTTATCCAGCAGGTGGATCAGAGCCGGCCGGGTTTGATCCACCAGTTCCTTTAGGTGCGCCACAACCCGCTCCACCGGCACGGCCCGGTAAGGATTGCCCTCGGCCCTTTCGGGACAAAAGGCACATCGGTTCCAGTAGCAGCCGGTCGATGCATTGTAGGGCAGAATGAATCCGGGGGCGAGATAATCCGCACCCGGGAGATGGGTGTAATCGGGCCGATAGTGCTGCGGTTCGGGCGACTGCTGAACGACAATACCCTGCAGGGAAAGCAGCTCGGTCTCCCCCGGGCCGGCTATCAGATGATCCACCAGATCTGAAAACGGATTTTGCCAGGCAGGCTGCTGCATCCAGGAGGTGATCAGCCCGCCGCCGAGAACCAGGGCGACTTCCGGCCAATGCCGGCGGATAAAACCCAGCATCGCAAACGCGCACAGCGCCTGGCTCAGGTAATTCAACGAAATTCCGATCATTCCCGGTTGATCCCGGTCGAGCAATTCAGTCAGGCGGCCGCTGAAATATTCGTAAAACGGGTTTGACTCGGGATTGCGGAAGGAATAACGGAGATCAGCGCTTCGAAGCGGCGATCGGATGGAGTCCTGGTAGTTCGCCAGGCTCATTTGAATCGACCAGCGGCGTGCAGCCATCTCAACTAATCGATTGAGATCCGACACCGATCGTCGATACCGGTCGGTTGTGCGATAGGTTGCCGGGTCTTTCAATGCCCGCAGGTGCTTCCGGCGATTGCGAAAGGCGCGGGTCGTCCAGCGGTCGCTTGCCGCCAGGGGCCCGTCGATGACGTACATAAGGCCCTCAAGATTCGCGTCCAAAACCGAATGTGCGATACCGTGGGATCCAAACGCACCCGAGAGTTTTGCAATGCCACCGGGCGGTTCACAGGGCTTAGCCACCGGCGGGTGGATTAAGAGCATCATTAATTTATTCGTCAACCTGATGACAGCAGCCTACTCTCCAATTTCAGCGTGAGATCCAGGGTCCACTGCGGACATATTTCCCGGGCGAATAAGTTACACCGCAACCCCATATTCTTTGTCAACAAACTCAAAATTCCCCAGTGCATTCTCGTATTTGACTTTGCCGTAGGTGTAATAGTCGAATTCGATTTTGGAGATATTGAGCTGGATCAGGCTCCACAAAAACCAGTAGATGTCCGGAAACGGTTTGAATAGATCGATCAGGAAAAGCGTGCGATCATAATTGTTTCCGGCACTGTATTCCGCAACAATACTTTTTTCAGTATCGCGGGGCACCAGTATTTCCTGAAACATATCCGCAATGTCATAATACTTCGGGGCCATGCCGGCATATTCCCAGTCGATGAGATACATGGGGTCGGCATATCGGTCCCGGGCATCTTCATTGATCAGGATAAAATTGTCTGCCAGCAGGTCGTTGTGGCAGGGCGTATATTCACTTTCCGGAATATTGATGATGCTCGACAGTTTGATCAATCTCTGAATGGTCCCGGCAATGTCGAACTCTTTGTATTGCACGTCAAGCCCCTTGAGAATGGCCGACATCTTCATGACTTCCACAAGGGGATTGAAAATCTGTTTCAGCTGGACCTCGCTGGAATGGATCTTGCGGACGGGTTCCACGATTTTAGAGTGAAGCGATGCGTCTTTAAAGTGGTCGTTGGTCAGCACAATGGAATCGCCGATAAACTCCACGATGGTTACCCCGATCTCGGGCATGTACTTGATTAAATTGGAGGCTACCCCAACTTTGGCCATTTCCCGGATGGTATCGGCTTCATAATCACGATTGATAAACAGGTCCGTCTTATCACCATAGATCCGCACCGTGTAATCACCTTTTTCCGATTTGACCCGATACAGCTTGTTGGTAATGCCGCCACGCAATTCGGTGATATCGATATCAAGGTCCTTCCATTCCGGCAGCAGCTGATGACATACTTCCACTGTAAATTCCTGATCCAAAAGTCGTGTTGCGTTGCTCATATCCACTCCTTTTCTTCCCTTTGATCGTTTCGAAAAAAACAGCTTTATTAAGGAAAGTAGAAAATTTATTCCAACACGGAATCGGAGTCAATCCCTTTTTTAACCGGTATTGAAGTCTGATGATGCCGGTTGTAACAAATTGGGTCCGTTCGGTCCAGGCTTCGACGGGAAGTGTCGTAAATTAACGAAGCGACATTCCGTCGATGGATGGCAACCCCCGGGAAGGGCTGGACACAAAAAACTTGACAACACCTGATCGGGCAATGTAGCTAAAAGTTTTTAATCGGAAAATCGACGGGATTTCCCGTGCCATCGGACAATCGATTTCCCACCGTCGATTCGATTCAAACCTATGCTCGATTTAGGTTCAATCTAACCCACAACACGACGAAAGGAGCCAGGTCAAATGAAAAGACGCGATTTTCTCAAAAAAGCAGGAGTTGGAGCAGCTGCAGTGGCGGCCACCGCGGTCAACGCGCCCTTTGTGCATTCAGCCAAAAAGACGACCATCAAATGGCGCATGCAGACCTATGCCGGTGCGGCGTTGTCCGAGCACGTCTGCAAACCGGCCATTGACGCGTTCAATAAGGTTGCCAATGGCGAGATGGTGATCGAACTGTATAACGCTGATCAGCTGGTTCCTACGGGAGAACTGTTCCGGGCCATGCAGAAAGGCACGATTGACGCCGTTCAGAGCGACGATGACTCCATCGCGGCACCGGTTGATGTATCCGTGTTCGGGGCCTATTTCCCCTTTGCGTCACGCTATTCGCTGGACGTTCCGGCGCTGTTCCACTGGTATGGACTGAACGAGATCTGGGAAGAAGCATTTGCGGAAGTCAAGGGCGTCAAATGGCTGAGCGTCGGCGCCTGGGACCCGTGTAATTTTGCCACCACCAAACCGATCCGGCACCTTTCAGACCTCAAGGGGCTGAGAATGTTTATGTTCCCCACCGGCGGGCGATTCATGCAGCAATTTGGGGTCATCCCGGTGGCCTTGCCCTGGGAAGACATCGAGATGGCGGTTCAGACGGGTGAACTGGACGGGGTGGCCTGGTCCGGCATCACCGAGGACTACACGGTCGGTTGGGCCGACGTCACCAACTATTACCTGACAAACCCCATCTCCGGGGCCTGGGCCGGATCGTACTACGCCAATTCCGATTCCTGGAATGCGCTGCCGGAGCATCTGAAGACCCTGTTCCGCCTCCAGATCGACAGCTCGCACTACTACCGCCAGCACTGGTACTGGTGGGGTGAGGCGCACTACCGCACCAAGGGCGGGAAGTTGAAGCTGACCTCGATTCCGGCTGAAGAATGGAAGCAGGTCGAAGACGCCGCGCTTAAATTCTGGGACGAGACCGCCAAAAAGAGCAAGCGAAGCGCTAAAGTCGTCAAAATACTCAAGGATTACGCGCAAACCATGCGGGATGCCGGTCCTCCCTACCGGTACTGATCTTGCGACGGGTTTGTGCAACCAACTTTTAATCGCTATACAGTGATGCCTTCTCCGGCGAGCTTTAAACAAATGCCGGAGAAGGCGTATCATCAATTTATTTGCTTCAAGTTCAGCTTGAGCGATTTGTTCCCGGTTATTGGGCTGAGATACTCGTGCATATTCGATGAAAAGCAAAATATTTGCGGGTATCGAATTGAGGTTTGCGATTCTGCCGCCGGTGGGAATATGCGGCAGGAAGGTCCATTTCGGGGAAGAAATCGCTCGATTTGATTTCGGGTCGGGCACTAATGGAAAGGGGTAATGATGCCGAAAGTAGTGGTCAAATTCGTGCGCACTATTGATGCAATCAACAGGGTGGTGGGCACGTTCGCCATGTATCTCGTCTTTATGATGATCGGGATCCTGCTTTACGAACCGATTGCCAGAAACCTCTTCGATAAGTCCAGCATCTGGGCCGTTGAAATGGCGCAATTTACCATGGCTGCATATTACCTGCTCGGCGGCGGGTTCTCGATGATGCTCAAGGGCCATGTCAGAATGGACCTGCTTTACGGCCGCTGGTCGGAGAAGAAAAAGGCGACCGTCGACGTTTTCACCGGTCTTTTTATGATTTTCTATCTGATATTTCTCCTCGTCGGCGCTTACTCCAGCATCGAGTACGCCGTCATGTACGGCCAGAAAAATCGATCCGCGTGGGCACCGTATATGGCCCCGATCAAAATAATTATGGGAACGGGTGTCCTGCTGATGCTGCTGCAGGCAATTGCCACCTTTTTCAAGGATCTGGCCAAAGCAAGGGGGTTAGAGCTGTAAGATGAGTTACGAACTGATCGCGATACTGATTTTTTCCTCGATGATGCTCATGCTGCTCACCGGCCAGCGCGTCTTTGCCGCCATCGGAGGGGTCGCCACGATTTTCGCACTGTTGCTGTGGGGCAAAGGTGCGGCCGAGATGCCCTTTAATGCGGCCTTCGCCTTGCTGAACTGGTACCCGCTGCTGACCCTGCCGCTTTTCATCTACATGGGCTATATGTTCTCTGAATCAGGCATTGCCAGCGATCTGTACCGGATGTTTCATGTCTGGATGGGATCGGTCAGCGGGGGGCTCGCCATCGGCACCATGGGGCTGATGGTTGCCGTCTCCGCCATGAACGGCCTGAGTGTGGCCGGCATGGCCATCGGCGCCAGCCTCGCTCTGCCTGAAATGCTCAAGCGCAACTACAATAAGGTCATGGTAACCGGTGTTATCCAGGCCGGAAGCTCTCTGGGCATTATGGTCCCGCCCAGCGTGGTCCTGGTCCTCTACGGCATGATTGCCCGGCAGCCGGTCGGACAATTGTGGCTGGCCGGGGTCTTTCCCGGCTTTCTGCTGGCCGGCTTGTTCATGGCCTACATTTATATCAGATGCCGAATCCAGCCCCACTTGGGCCCGACCTTGGCCAGGGAAGAACTGGAAAAAATCACCTGGGGGCAGAAGCTGCGACTGCTTAGGGCCGGGGTTGTGCCCCTGGTCATTATCTTCTCCATGACCGGTCTTTTTCTGATGGGTATCACCAGCCTGGTTCAATGCTCGGCAGCCGGGGCCACCGCAACGACCATCGCGGCCCTCGTCAAGGGCCGGCTAAACCGCAAGGTCCTGGACGAGACCTTAAAAAATACATTGAGCGTCAGCTGCATGTTCATGTGGGTGATTCTGGCGGCGCTTTGCTTCGGGGCCGTATTCGATGGCCTGGGGGCCGTGCATGCCATCAAGTCGTTGTTTATTGAAAGATGGGGACTGAGCCCCTTCGGTGTGCTCGTGATGATGCAGTTGTCCTACATTCTGATGGGTATGTTTCTGGACGACACGGCCATGCTGATCATCGTGGCACCCCTTTATGTCCCCCTGGTCATCAGCCTGGGCTACAACCCGGTCTGGTACGGCGT
>JASJCE010000401.1 GCA_030066155.1 Desulfobacterales bacterium
TGCATGTAACGGCCGGAACCACGGTATTGCCCATGGCCAGTGTCAAACTGCAGATAAACGGTCGGTCCGTCCAAAGTGCCGGATACGGCAACGGTCCCATTGATGCCACCTTCAACACCATTGCCATATTAACCGACACCGAGTCCGAATTGCTGCGGTTTTCAGTCAGCGCCCTCACCGGCGGTACGGACGCCCAGGGTGAGGTCACGGTGCGCCTGAGGGAAAACGGGCTGATGGCCCTCGGCAAAGGTTCCGATCCGGATATTATCACCGCCAGCGCCCGCGCATACATAAACGGTCTCAACCGGCTGGAGTACTTGAAGACGCATCCGATCAAAGAGACATCACCGGTGTGAACCGGGTTGCGGGTTGCGGGTTGCGCGTTGCGAGGAACGCGGCACGGGGTGCGAGGTTCGAGGAGCGGTATCCGGACTTTTGAGCGTGGAGTGTGAGACGAAGCGCAAAGGGCAGAGGGAAAAACGCAGAGAGCATAGTGCATAGGGAAATCTGACTTCGGAATTGGGAATGCGCCAGCCTGACTCCCTTTAGCGGCTTGCGATGGTAGGCATAGAAAGTCAGAAATTTAAAAAGCAGTGCGTGATACGGTTCTTGGGTTGTGTATCACGCACTGCGCAATGCTTACAGTATGCTAATTTGCAGGCCAGGGGGACACAGATCACTAATTACCCAACCCTGATCACACCCTTCAGATCTCTGACATCTGAATGCCAAAATTTGTCCCGAAAAGTTCCATATACTTTTTGTATATCGCCGGGATGTGAACGATATCAACACCAAAGATAGATAGCAGATAGCGCCACCATCGCCTTGAAGATCGAAATTGATAAATTTGACAGTACAGGCCCAGCATTAGATAGTAGCTGGGCCGTAGGAAAGAAGGCTGGTTATCTCACCTGGTAGATGTCATAACAAACCTCGCCCTTATCCAGGAAGACCTTACCAACCTCGACGAAGAAACCCCGCGTCAACCATAAGTAATTGGGATGTGCAGTCTGAAACCAGGGATTGGTGCGTATTTCAATTCCTTCCGGAGGAGGCGGTGCGCCCTCCATAGTATTTTTATAACCATCCGGCCCTAGGTCAAGAAGGCCCTTGTAGTACAGGTAAATCAAAGCATCATCCTCAGTCTGGATGGTGGCTCGCACGTCCAACACGCCAATGCCGTCGGTACGCACTGTGAGCCAGTCAGCCCCAACCGGAATGAACTTCCCCTTGATCTTCGGCCCCTCGACCGTACCGCCTGTCACGTTGAAGTTGATCCGCAAACCCTCTGCCACCGGTCCAATCACCTGGGGCTGTTCCAGCATAGCGATGTAGGACATCACATACTCCATCTCGTACTTGTATCCGTATGCGCCCATTGTCGCCTCCTTTTTGTTGTGTATTAGACAAAACTATTCTGGAATCAAAATTAATCAGTATTTGATGTTGAAGAACGCAACCGCTTCGGCACTATCTAACGGTAAAGAAAATTAATTTGTGGCTCACAACAGGACATAATAGCTCCTATCATGAGCAAGGCAGCAAAATTTGAGCGGTTTCTCCATCGAATCTTTGCTTTATTTTTAGGTTAATGTTTCGGGGAGACCAACCTATATTTATATCCGGTGAGAAGAATAAAAAGAATAAGAGTTCTGGGATCGGGTCCGCTGTCGGATAAAATGAACGAAATAAATTGAGAATGAGATAGAAATTCAGATTTGAGATCGAAAAATCATAGACGCAAATCAATATTTTGAAATCTGCTTAAATGTCAAGAAAATGGTTAAAGCGCGTTCGAAATAGCAAAACGATTATTACAGATCTTGCCAATACATGAAATCCGGCCAAAGTGCATGTAATTTTCGCATATCTACGAGTTTCAATGCGGCTGAAACAAAATATAGATACAGATCGCAATTTTTTTGTTCAATTTGATAAGGTTTCAATATTTCGTCTTTCTTGCTTGTAGATATGTCATTGTGTCGGTGGGAAATTTTTCAAGATTTGGTTCACAGCTTCATTAATAATGCTGCCTCTCTTTTCTGGTGTTTTAGCATCATCAATAACGCTTTTCGCTGCTCCACGCCACAATAGATTTTTTGAATTCTATCTTTTTTGGAGATCGTAATGTTTTGAAACCCGATTCAATTTGGGGGGCGTCAACAACCGGCTTTTTCAGTTGAGATCATCATCTTTATAATATTTGGTTCCTTTGCCGGTTAGCTCCAGTGCCAGGCCGTCGTCAGTCAACTGACACAGCCATATACCCGGGGAGACTGAAATCGCACCGGCAAAAGCACCGCCTTTATCATCCGCCTGTGCGGCAGCAGTTGTCTGACCTCCCCATTCCCATCCGGAGTCGATAAATTCAGCTACATCCTTATGATCTTCGAACACCCATACCAATTTGAACTTTTTAATGCCCATGCCGAGTCCTGCCTGCAGCTCGACCATTTTCATGAAAGTTTCTTTTTGGGTCTTGTGATCGATGATAATGCCTTTTCCAGTGCCGGTGCCGGCGGTGAATATTTTCAATCCCAAATTGCTGAAAACTGCCTATCCGGCAGAATCGGAAATTGCTTTTTGAGCCGAGGGCCGCACGTCGTATAGCAAGCCCAACGTTTCTTTTGCCATCTTGCGGATTTCTGCTTTTTCCTCCTTGATTTCTTCTTCGCTATCCGCCAACACAAGCACGGGGGTTACAGTGAAACTTAGCATTATTGTAATGGAGATAGTCATGACGAGTAATTTTGCGTGATTCATTTGGGATCCTCCCTTTCATTTATATCATTCAAGATCAATATCAGCTTTTTACCTTAGATGGGTTTCATGTCATCAGAAATTGGATGTCTTCTGACTTCTGCTCTCTGCACCATGCGCTGTGCCCTTCGCATTCTTCCCGTCAATCCAAAATCTGCAATCCAAAATCCGATTCAGGAAATTTATTCATGATTCCAATTCTCAAATCGCTTTAGTTCCATCACTCCAAAACTCCATTACTCCATTACTCCAGCATCTAAATATCGAGCGTGCCGATCATATCGGCAATACTGTCGATGTGTCTTTCCGCCAGGAATCGTGCGATGCCGTCAACAATATCCGTGGTCGCATGGGGATTAACGAAATTCGCGGTTCCCACTTGAATGGCCGACGCCCCGGCAATCATGAATTCCAGTGCATCTTCGGCCGACATGATGCCGCCAATGCCGATCACAGGAACCTTGGCGACCTGCGCAACCTGCCACACCATGCGCAAGGCCACCGGCTTGATAGCCGGCCCGGAAAGTCCGCCGGTGATATTGGCCAGCCTTGGACGCCGGGTTTCGACATCGATGGCCATGGCGGTAATGGTGTTGATCAACGACAGGCAATCCGCTCCGGCATCCTCGACGGCTCCGGCAATTTCGGTAATATCGGTGACATTCGGAGACAGCTTGACCACCAACAGTTTGTCGGTTTGTTTGCGAACGGCCTGAACAACACTGTGAGCCGCCCGCGGATCGACCCCGAAGGCCATTCCGCCGGCTTTAACATTGGGACAGGAAATATTGACTTCGATTCCGTCGATTCCATCGACCGTATCGATGCGGGCCGCCATGCGGGCGTATTCGTCCTCGAGCTTGCCGTAGATATTGACGATCAGCGGTGGTGACAGGGTTTTTAGAAACGGAAGTTTTTCGTCCACAAAGGCTTCCAGTCCGACGTTTTCAAGACCGATGGCATTCAGCATGCCGCCGTGGGTTTCGGCGATTCGCGGCGGCGGATTGCCTTTAGTGGGAGCGATGGACAAGCCCTTGACGATAATCCCACCCAGACGATTCAAATCGACCAGGTGATCGAATTCCCGGGCATAACCAAAGGTGCCGGAAGCCGTCATCACCGGGTTTTGAAGCTGCAGCCCGCCGATATCGACTTTTAAATCTGGTTTTTCAGACATGCGAGGAAAGTTTCCAATTGTAATTTAAAATTAGCCACAAATTTTTTCGAAATTAATTTATTCTTTATATTCATTCGTGTTCATTCGTGCTTATTCGTGGCGTAAAGATGCCAAAAGGCAATTCCAACTGCCAGGTTGATCCCATCGAGGCTATGTATAAATTATCTTCAACCGGTTGGCAAGGCGTTGTTTGTGAACTGGCAATAATCATTTTGATGGTTATGGTAACACTGGCAGCATAAATTCAGCATCATGAATGGAAAAGTAGTCGGTTGCAGCCGTAGAGACGAATAGTTGTATGGTAATTTTTTGGCCAGGAAGGATTCAAGTGAATCTTACGTGGAGCTTTGATCAGTCCAAAACCGATTGGGATGAGCTATCTGAATTGTATAAACTCGCTCCCCTCGGTCATAAATCACCTGCGGATTTGGAGACGGTCTTTTCAAACAGCAGGTTCAAGTGCTTTGTTTATGATGACGAGACGCTTATTGGTGTGGGCAGAGCTCTGGCGGATGGACTGGATTGTTCTTATATTTGCGACATTGCGCTCCTCCCAAACTACCAGGGCCTGGGTCTTGGAAAGAAAATTGTTCAAAACCTGATCAAACAGTCCTATGGGCATCGAAAAATCATTCTATATGCGAATCCCGGAAAGGAAGGCTTTTATGCGGGACTCGGATTTAAAAAAATGAATACCGCCATGGCGATTTTTCAGGATCAAGAAAATGCATTAATAAAGGGCATTATTTCCGATCATACCGCTGATTCACTTTGAGCAACTGGTTACTTCTTTGCCGGACTTGCAAGCGATGAAAAAAAACCGTATTGTTCTCGTCTCCACCCCCTGGCCCCTTTATAATCGCCCTTCAATCCAGCTGGGCGCATTGAAGGCCCACCTCCGGTCGACACACCCGGATCTGGAAATCGACGCCGGACACGTATACCTTAAGCTGGCGGAAAAACTGGGGTATCGGCTTTATCGGCATATCTCAGAACGGACGTGGCTGGCGGAGAGTATTTACGCCGCCCTTCTCTATCCGAATCAGTTTCAAAAAATTGAGGCCTTGTTCAAACGTGAAATAAAATCAAATTCCCTCTTGAACCAAACCGGCTTGAAAGACATTGCGACCCGAACAAGGCAGGCAACTGATGCCATTATCGCCAGTTTCAAGTGGAATGATTATCTGCTGGCCGGGTTTTCAGTCTCGCTCTGCCAGCTGACATCAAGTCTGTATTTCATTAAAAAGATCAAAAAGCGGTTCCCCAATTTGGCCATCGTGGTCGGCGGTTCCACGTTCTCCGGAACCGTGTCCGACCACTTTTTCGATGTATTTCCCGAAATCGATGCGGTGGTCAACGGAGAAGGAGAGCTGCCGTTGAGTCAATTGATCAGCAGCCTGATGACAACACCGGACATCACCGATTTGCCACCCATCAAAGGCGTCATAACCCCGCAAACTACAGAAAGCGGGGGACCTCAAACAGATTTCAATCAACTGGACGATCTAAACCCGCTTCCAATTCCGGATTTCGACGACTATTTCGCGTTGCTGCAATCGTTCAACCCGGACAAGACTTTTTTTCCAATCCTGCCGATCGAAACCTCCCGGGGTTGCTGGTGGAAGAAAACCAAAACAAACCGCAGGCTGAAACCAAACAATTTCGCTTATACAAGTGGGTGTGCATTTTGTAACCTAAACCGCCAATGGCAGGGATATCGCAGCAAAAAACCGGACCGCATCGTAGCCGAAATAGACCACTTAACGAATCGGTACCAGAATCTTTCGCTGACCGTTGTCGATAATGTGCTGCCCAAAACGTCTTCCATGGACGTTTTTAAAGCGGTTACGGCGCTGGGAAAGGATTTGAAATTTTTTGCAGAGATTCGCGCCAATTCATCGGCATCGGAGTTGGCCGTTATGAAAAGTGCCGGAATGCATGAGCTGCAAATCGGCATCGAGGCAATCAGCACATCACTGCTCAGAAAGCTTCAAAAAGGCACCCATGCCATACAGAATCTGGAAATCATGCGTAATTGTGAAGAACTGGGCATCATCAATCGTTCCAATCTGATTTTGAATTTTCCGGGCAGCGATGAACAGGATGTCTCCGAAACGCTGCGCAACATGGAGTTCGCGCTGCCTTTCCACCCGCTGCAGCCGGTCAATTTCTGGCTTGGACATGGAAGTCCCGTTTGGCGGAACCCGGAGCGCTACGGGATAAAAGCCATCTATAATCATCCCAACTGGTCCTGCCTATTTCCAAGGAGAATATGCCGGCAGGTAGAATTCGTGATACAGACCTATCGTGGAGATATGGGGTTGCAGAAAAATCTCTGGCGACCGGTCAAAAATAAAATTCGACAATGGCAGCGATCGTACGATCTTCTTCAGCAAGACGGGGCAAAATCTCCGATATTGAGTTATCGTGATGGTCACAACTTTTTGATCATCAAGGAGCGACGATTGCAGAAAGAGTCGATCAAACACCGCCTGGTAGGAACGTCCCGCAAAATCTACCTGTTTTGCAGGCGGCATCGTTCCCTCATTCAAATTCGTAATCGATTCTCCAAATTTGCAGAAGATCAGATCATCGCTTTCCTGCGGATGATGGTCGATAAAAAATTGATGTTTCAGGAAGAAGACACATATTTAAGCCTGGCGGTTTCGCGAAGATCGCCTAATCCAGGCAACGTCGGAGTTGAAGATTGATATAGTCGCCATTTTGGTCCCCCCCGGGAAGTTGAAGTGGAATGGATTCGATTTTTATTATTTATATTTAGACAGGATTATCAGGATTATCCGGAATTTTTTCGCC
>JASJCE010000402.1 GCA_030066155.1 Desulfobacterales bacterium
CTGGCTGAAGCCGGTCACCAATTCCGAGATTTTGGCGCGCATGCTCCGAAACCTGAAGCCGATCTATGCCCGGCAGGGTGATGATGTCATGCTTTTCAAAATGATTCATTGGATACTGGCCCTTCAGCCGGGTGCACCGGCAGAGCTAGCAGAGAGGGCCTTGCTTTATGAAGCCATGGGCAATCCGGCCCGGGCCGCAGATGACTGGGAGCAATACATCGCATCAATAGACAATCACGAAACCGCGAATGAGATCCGCGCCAGGATCCATCGCCTTAAAAATCGGAAATCACGACTTCATTAAGCGAGGCTGATATGTCAACATTTGAATGGTGGCGCGGCGGCGTCATCTATCAAATCTATCCACGCAGTTTTAAAGACAGCGATGGCGATGGCATCGGTGATCTAACGGGCATCATCGAAAAGCTGCCTTATATCTCCAGCCTGGGTGTGGACGCCATCTGGCTCAGCCCCTTCTTTACTTCGCCGATGAAGGATTTTGGTTACGATGTGGCCAACTACCGCAATGTCGATCCGATATTCGGCACCATGGAGGACTTTAAAACGATGCTGGCCAGGGCCCATGAGATGGAGCTTAAAGTCATTATCGATCAAATCTACAGCCACTGCTCCGACCAGCACGCCTGGTTTAAAGAAAGCCGCCGGAGCCGAGACAACCCAAAGGCGGACTGGTTTGTCTGGGCCGATCCCAAAGCAGATGGTACGCCGCCGAACAACTGGCTGAGTATCTTCGGTGGTTCGGCCTGGCAATGGGACAGCCGCCGCCGGCAGTATTACTTGCACAACTTTCTAAGCTCGCAGCCAGACCTAAACTTCCACAACCCGGAGGTTCAGGAGGCGGTGCTGGAAACGGCCCGGTTCTGGCTCGATTTAGGGGTGGACGGCCTCCGTCTGGATGTGGTGAATATGTATTTCCACGATAAAGAGCTGCGCGATAATCCTGCTGTCAGTAACCCGGAAGAGCAGTTTGTGGGTGCCCCGGAAGATAATCCCTGGAGCTATCAATACCATTGTCATCAATTGACACAGCCTGAGAATCTACCCTTTCTCAAGCGGCTGCGGACCTTGATGGATCAATATGAAGATCGCTTCACCCTCGGTGAAATCGGTGCCCCCCGGGGCCTGAAAGTCATGGCCGAATACACCTCCGGCGGCGACAAGCTGCATTCCTCCTACACCTTTGAGCTGCTGGGGGAGCAGAATTCAGTCCCCTTTATTCGTCAAACCATTCAGACCGTCGAAGCCCACCTCAATGATGGCTGGCCCTGCTTCGCCCTGAGCAACCACGATGTGGTGCGCAGTGTCAGCCGCTGGGGCAAGGGCTTGGATCGCGTAGCCTATGCCAAGCTGAGTCTGGCCTTCCTGGTCAATTTGCGCGGCTCGGCCTGTATTTATCAGGGGGAGGAGCTTGGCTTTGAAGAAGCCGAGGTGGCTTTTGAGGATTTGCAGGATCCCTATGGCATTGAATTCTGGCCGGAATACAAGGGGCGGGATGGCTGTCGCACACCATTGGTTTGGGATGAGTTGGGCGGTTTTGGGAGCGCTGACAAAGCCTGGCTTCCAATATCGGCTAAACACCGTGCTTATGCCGTTAGTACCCAGGAACAGGACGAAAATTCCGTCCTGAATTTTGTACGGCAGCTGCTGCGCCGGCGCAAACAGTATCCGGCCCTGATCGCCGGATCACTGGATTTTGACCTGGGTAAGCTCGCCGAACATGAGCAGGTTCTGGTATTCCGCCGTTCAATGGAGGGGCAGAGCAGTATCCTGGTAGTCCTGAATTTCAGTGACCGGGCGCAGCAGCTGGAACTGGTCCTGCCGGGAACCCTGCTGGATTGTTTCGGTTTTAGTGCAAATCTGGAGGCCGGCACCCTGAAGCTACCGGCACTGGCAGCTGCCTTCATTCAGTTGCAGGATACTTGACTTGGACAAACAAATGACCTCTATCAAGAAGGAGACTGTGATGAACGAGACACCCATCCCCATCAACAGTGAGCAGGGCATACTGGATTTTTACGAGGCGTTTTCAACTGGAAATTTCGAGACAATGGCCCGTATGATGCACCCTGACTGTGTTCTCGACTTTCCCGGAAGTAGCTTTCCTAACCGTGTCGAAGGTCGCGATTCAATCATCGAACTATTCCGCAGCGTTCAGACGGCTATGGGAAATACCCTGCGCTTCCACAACAAATGGGCGATTCACAAGGATGATATGGTCGCGGTGCACTGGTTTACCACAGGCAAACCGGCCCATGGGGGGCGCTATCTGAATCGCGGGGTTGCCTGGTACAAGCTTGAAGGCGGGCTAATTCAAGACTTTCAGGACTTTTTTGACACCGAAATTGTATCCGCATTCTGGCCGGACGGCTCTCCATGCACGGATTTTAGCAAGGCAGATTCACTTGTAAACCGGCTTCGAACCTATGCCACCCCGGAGGCCCTAGCTCGTCTCGATAGCTTGGAGGAATGAGCCGCAACGGAGGTTGCTGAGTGCGTTCTTTTGACGATTGACAGAAATGGTCGTAACCTTATCCCAAATTCCGGGTTCCGCGGTGCTGTCCAGCATGCTATGAAACCTTTTTTTAAGCCCAACAGCAAAATGAAATTGCACACTTTAAAATGGTTCAATTGACATCGTATAAAAGATTTGAGAACGAGCCCATTAGGGATAAAATCTCCCTTGACAACCAAAATCGTATCCGATAACTAAACACTCATTGTTTCCGCAAGTTATGCTTATTCACATGTTGATCTGCCTTGTCCCGTCGTCTTGTGGGGTCGTAGCTTTTAAGCGAAGCCTCAAGCTCTGAGAGCGAAATCGGAAGCTGAATTTGATCCGCAATTCCGAGATAGCGAATTTTTCATTCATTCCCCAACAAACTTCTGTGATTTCACCTAAAGGGATAACTCGATGATCAGGAATCACATCGTTATTTCAGAACATTAAGAAATAATACCCTCAAAGCTGCTTTTATATTGAGGTCGAGGAGACGACACTTAATCAGATCGATAAATTCAAGAAAGGGGGGAATACATGAGACGTCAAAAACGAATAGGGGTCATTGGGATTATATTGGTGGTGACGGCGATTGCCGCCATTGTGTGGGCAGACACATCAGATGTCAAAGGGATACCGGAGGTTGTGGTCAAGAAAAGCGGGCCCCATTGTAAAGATGATGCAAACTGTTTCAATCGATACCACCCGGCTATCAAACCAAAGGTCAAAGCCAAGCCCGGCCAAATGATCGTATTCGAGACCCGGGATGCGCTGGATAGCGATTTGGACTTCCAATCGATTCCGGACGATGTAACCGCCTTGGACTTGAACCTGGTTCATCCCATGACCGGGCCGGTCTATATCGAAGGAGCCGAGCGCGGCGACGTGCTGGCCGTTACGCTGGTTGACATCGAGCCCGATGATTACGGATACACGGTGATCGTCCCGGGCTTCGGCTTTCTGCGCGACAAATTTACCAAACCGTACATTGCCAATTGGCGCCTCACCCGACTGGAGGCGACTTCCGAGCAAATTCCCGCAGTGGCTATTCCATTCAACGGGTTTATGGGATCGGTAGGCGTGCTTCCAGGGGAACCTGAAACCGAGAAAATCCTGGCACGTGAAGCCCAATTAGCAGAAGCCGGCGGCATTGCCCTGACCCCGCAACCGTTGGGTGCCTTACCGGCTGATGTCTGCGGATCTGAAGGCACACACAAGGACAAATGCCTTAGAACGATACCGCCCCGGGAGAACGGCGGAAACATGGACGTCAAACAGATGCAGGTCGGCACCACGCTGCTCCTGCCGGTATTCATTGACGGCGCCGGCCTTTTCGTTGGCGACGTACATTACGCCCAGGGGGACGGCGAGGTGTCCGGGACCGCTATCGAGATGGGGGCGAAAGTGACTGTGACGGTTGAGCTTCTCAAGGGTATGGCCGCTTTCGTCAAGATGCCGCATTTCAAGGGCGGGGCCCAGCTCAAGAAGTTGGCACCCACGTCTTTTTATGCCACCACGGGTATACCGTTAAAACCGGCGGGGGAGATTCCGATCTACTCGACCTATATCGATGGCACGAAGATCGCGCCGCTCACAAACCTTTCGGAGGACTTGGCGGTCGCGGCCCGCAATGCCCTGATAGAAATCATCGATTACATGGTCAAGGAAAAAGGGTTGACGCCCGAACAGGCTTACGTTGTTGCAAGCGTGGCCGTTGACCTCCGGATCGGACAGCTCGTCGACGTGCCGAACTACATCGTCTCGGCCGTCCTGCCCCTCGACATCTTTAAAAAATGAGTATCGTTGCGGCGCGAAAAAACGTTTCGACGAGCGGGGTGTTCGGCATGCTGGCGCTGCTCGCCCTGACATGGGTGCTCGGCACGGGCCACACGCCCTACCGGCAGTGGGTCGTATTTCGCGAGAGACATCTGTTCGTGGTCACGGGCCGGACCGACGGCACATCATATGAACTTGGCAAAAGCGTGGCGCAAGTTCTCGCTGAGCATCTGCCGGACAGCCGAGCGCGGGTAACCCGTGCGCCGAATATGGAGCGCATCGGCAGTCTGATCAGTACCAAACAGTTCGACGTCGCGCTGCTGTCGCGTTACTATGCCGTTGCCATGCTTCATGGGTCGGCGCCGTTTAAAGAATTCGGACCGGTGCCACTTAGAACCATTATCAAACTTGGCGATTATCTCTTGGTGTGCCGCGATGACTTTCCCGAGCGGCATGCATACCTCGTGGCCAAGACCTTAACCAGCCACCGCACAGAGCTTCCATCGGCTTATATGGGAAAATCGCAGACGGCGGCGGAAACAACCGCCGCAGTGCCGTTACACCCGGGCGCCTCTGCCTACATCGAGGGACGTCAACTTCAGGAATTGGGAGGGGAGCCTATTGATCCCTGACCGCACCCGATGCACAGGCAGACCCTTGAGAGCTCATATCATTGCGTTAATACTTGTGCTGCTGGGTGTTTCTCGAGGGCTGGGGCACGATCTGGTCGACATCGAGCGTGCCGTGAAATACCTGGAGCAAATTCGAGATCAAAAGCAGGCTCTGGCACCAAGAAATTCAGTTGATCAAAGAGCCGAGGCCCATTTTTTAGTTGGAGAAGCAGTGGCCTACATTGTTGCGTATTTGAACCGCGACCTGATGTCGCACCAAGGCGAACCTGGCCTCGCCAACACGGTAATGGTGCAGGAGCTAAAAAGTCAGGGAATTCAGCTTACATTTTGGCCGGAAGCCATGCGCTACATGAGCTATGTACAACCCTTCATCCAATACCTGGCATTAACGCCGGAGGGTCCCAGAAGGCCGGAGGCGGTGTTTCGTATCTTTCAGGGCCGCTTTTATGACAGCTTTATTTACGATCCCATGCAGCCAGTAAATCTCAATTGGCCCAACCTTGTTTTTCAAATCAAGCAAGTCGAGGATTTTCTGGCCCGTTATCCCGAATTCCGCAACCGGGAGGAGGCTCATTTCATTTTGGTTGTTGACCACATTCGTGCCGCACATCGAGCGATTGACGCCGATTCAAAGATCCTCCACGCAAACCAGGCCCAGATTATGGGCCAAGGATTCCTGACCGCCTACCCCGACAGTTTGCGCGCTGCTGCAGTCCGGAGACTGCTGGAGCGTCTTCCGTCTATTGATTAATAAAAAATATTGGGGAAATTTAGGAGAACAAGCGCAAACAGGAAAGAAGTAGTACGAAACTAAAATTTTTTTCTCTGTGCATTCTGCGGGCTCTGCGAGGGACCAAATTGTTACAATCCAGACACATAGCTTGGTCAGACAAGATAAAGAGAGAAGACAAGAGAGAACGAATAACCTGAGGGCTCGTACAAAATTAGGTATCCAAAACCATGGCCTCAATTTGCTCGACGTGCTGAAAGTGGCGATCTCTGGTCAAAAGCGTTCCACCAACCTCCATGCAGCATGCAGCAATCCAGACATCATTAATAGGAATTTTTTTGCCTTTTTTAACCAGGGATAAATAGATGAGGGCATATTTTCGGGAAACGTTCTGATTGACATCGATAGTTTCTACATGCAGTATTTTGAGGAATTCTTGCAGTTTTCTTTCGTTGAATTTTTGACGGCTTCCTTTCATAAAACCATAGATGAGTTGACCAATTACGATAGAAGGAAGGAAAATTTCATCGCCGTAGATGGCTATAAAGTCAACCGTATTTGGAATACCTTCGGCCTAATCGCAATATACATTCGTATCCAGGACAAGCTTCACTCCCAGTCTCCTTCGTAAATTCGATCAAACACAGCAAGATTTTCTCGGAGTTCGCAGGCTTCCTCATGGGTCAACCAGCCGGCAAGCTCTCGAATCAATTGTTCCCGGGTTTTTGTCAATCCCAGTTTTTCGTCCACCGCGTTAAGAATGATGGCGGTCTTGGTTGTACCGGCTTTTTTAGCGAATCTCTGGATAATTTTTTCTTTGTCGGGCGGAATCCTGAGACTTATTGGCATTGGGAAAACCTCCATGTATCTCGTTTTTAAAATATGTATCGCGCAATTGGAAAATTGTCAATATCAGATCTGAATGCAAAAAACTGGCTTTAAGAAAAAATCGGGTTAGATTTGGACCTTACCCCTAACCTTTGAACCCCTGGCCCAGACCTGGACTGTCAAGTTGTGATAATTGGAGGCCGAGACAATGAAAGGCGAAACAAATTTCATATCCACATCCTGTCGCGCCAGGGCGGGCTTGAACCCTG
>JASJCE010000403.1 GCA_030066155.1 Desulfobacterales bacterium
GCACGGGCGCCGACCACATCGTTGTGAACCCCGGGCCTGGCACGAAGCTGTTTCATGCGGTAGGCTTTGGCATCACTGCCGATTTGAATCCCCAGGACCAGTTCCTTGGCAGCCATGTCTCTGCGCACATTACCCACCGGAAACATCAGCGACCCGATCTGGTAGTAGCCTTCATAGGGATCGATGGCATAATTGCGAGAAAATCCGGTATCCTCCGAAAGGATCTTGGTGGCCGGATTTCGATTGCGCCAGGTCTTCCAATTTACCCGGCTGGAGGGCAGCATATCCAATTTTCGCCCGGCGAGCGGCCCGGAAATAGCTGTCTCCATCAATTGAGACCAGAGGCTCTCGGTCTGATGATCGTATAACAGGACGTTGCTTTTGTACAGTCGGCCGGATACACCGAATGTGTGGGGCTGATTTTCCACTGTGCGGGAGTACACGACTCCCGTTTGAGTGAGGGGTCAGAACGTCACGGCAACCGGCACACCGCCGATCGTGTCGTTGACCACCTCGTGCCAGTTTAGGATCTTAATCGGATAGGCTTTGGTTTCGTTGCCTATTTTTAGGCCAATGACATCATCCGAATCTTCCAGGTAAGCGGCATTGCCGGGGTCCACGAATTTGGGTTTGAGGATTGCGGGTATACCGTCCTTGGGTGGCCCTCCGGACAGGATTTCAGACTGTGGAACAATGGCATTATCGGTATTGAAACCGGCTAAGAAAACGAATGAAATCAATAAAATTGCGCTAATTGTATGTTTATGCATGATGCCCCCTTTTTGGAATGACGATGGACAAGTGACTTTTGCAGATCATTAAATGGAAGAAAAAAACGAACGTTCAATTAATTATCCATTATAAAAAAGAGTCTCGTATGGGCAAGGTAATTCGCAAATTTATACCCAAAGATAAAAGGCGGAGGCGTTTGGCTGGAGCCCACATAAAAGTCCGCTGTAACGGACTTCTACATGGGTCATGGTAACGGTGGTCTAAAGGATTACCCGGCACAAGGGCAGAACGATCAAGTTCCGGCTCTACCGTCGTCGCAGGGGTCTTCAAGGTCATCAAAACGCGAATGCTCGGCTCCCGCCGGCGCCTGGCAAACCTGAAGCGGTTCCTGTTCCTGCATCGGTTTTCCGCAACATTCAGGAGCTTGATCTGCATCAGCGCTTGCCTGCGCTGTATTCCCGCAATCGACACATTCATAATTCATCTGGTCTGCCATAAATTCCTCCATTGAATGGTAAAATTTTTTTCCCGTAGAATAGAGAATTTCGGCACTTGTGTCAAGAAGGATCGGGAGTTAGACAGGGAAACGTCAAAGTTAACTCTAACTGATTTTGGATAGAAGCGATTTGTTCTTGCTGCATACCTCACTAAAATCCCAAATTACAATACTCAAATTACAAACAATATCAAAATGACAAATTCCAATGATCTAAAAAAATTACAATCACTTATCGGAGTTTTCACTTTATTTTGTTTGTTTTGAATTTTGAATTTCGCTCATTGGCATTTATTTGAGCCCCCCTGGCCTCGGGCTCCGCTTCCAGCCCGGAGGGTAGCCTACGCCTCGGAGAGCGCGACTTGATTGGCATAAACCTTTATCCGTGTTGGAATGTCAGTTAGAGGCAATAAATATGGTAGGCGTTAATTCGGTCTGGACCAGGGATTTGTTTTTTGGTGCTTGGAATTTTCATGATTTTGATAAGCCAGTACCTCTATTTATTCCAATCAATTAACTGTTTATTGGAATCTTAAATGTCATTTCTTTGCATTTCATGAAATACAAATCTTCATCATGAAAACACGATATTTAGCCGGATTGTGAGATGTTAACGGGGCGGATTGATTACGTAATTACTTTGACAAGCGATTGATATTGGGCCATATTAGCCGTGACTTGAAATCCCATTTCAGTGTTTGATCGTCCATCATGAAGTTGAAGTATAAAATATTGTTGCTGTATGTCGGGGTCAGCATTCTGATTATTGTGTCCATCAGCTGGTTTGTATCCTACAAGTTGGAGCAGCTGATCCTCAAGGACATCTATATCGAATTTCAGAATCAATTGGACCACGTCGATTTCGCGCTCTCGCGCTCGGTCAAAAATGTCGAGGCCGATTTGAGAACCCTCGCATCGGTGAAAGCTGTACGCACAAAAGATGATGCCGGCTTCACCAATTTTCTTGAAGCTGATCCGGCGACGTTCGAATACAATATCGGCCCCACAGAGCAGGCCATTATCGAAATCTTCGCAATATACAGGCGACATCACCCGTATACGAATTCCGTCTACATGGGACGTGAAAACGGCAGTTTTGTCCGCTCCCACAGACGCAATAAGCCGACCCAATATGATCCCCGACTCCGGCCATGGTACGTGCTGGCAAAAAAGAACCCGGGCAAAGTAATGCGTACGAAACCCTACCGGTCCGTCACATCATCCGATGTCAATGTCGGTATCGTCACGGCCCTGGTGGATGATCAGGGTCAGATATACGGTGTCATCGGAATCGACATTACCCTGGTGAATCTGACCGACTACATCCGGCAGGCCGATCTCGGTCGGCGCGGGTACATGGTTCTGCTCGATCAGGCAGGTACCATTCTTGCCAGCCGCAACACCGGCAGTCTTTTTCACAACATGGGCGACCGATACGACTTCGATATAGAACCGGTTTACACCAGCGAGAAGGGCGCTGAGACATTTATCATGGACGGGCTGGAAAAATATTTTATCCACCATACATCGCCTGAACTGGGGTGGAAACTGGGAATCGTCGTTTCGGTCGACGCCATCGAGGATGAAATCAAGGGGACCATTTACCGTCTGGTGGCCGCATTGTGCTTTGGACTCCTGATGCTCAGCGTTCTGACCCTGATCGGGTTGCAGCGGTTCGTCATCAAGCCCCTCAAAAAGCTGGAAGAAGGAACGGGCTTGATCACCCGCACCGGGAAGCTGGACCACCGCATCGATATTGAAACGAATGATGAAATCGGACTTCTGGCCCATTCTTTCAACGACATGATGGGTAATATCCAGCGGTCGGATGCTGCCCTGAAGGCATCCGAAAAAGAACTCAAAAAGCATCGCGACAACCTGGAAGACCTGGTCGAGGAGCGCACGGCTGAATTAATCGAAGCCAAAAAAGCGGCCGATGAGGCCAATCAGGCCAAGAGCGATTTCCTGGCCAACATGAGCCATGAAATTCGGACACCCATGAATGCGGTTCTCGGGATGGCACATTTGGCGCTGCAGACGGAGTTAACGTCCAAACAGGAAGATTACCTGAATAAAATACAAACCGGTGCCCACTCTCTTCTCAGGATCATCAACGACATCCTCGATTTTTCCAAAATCGAGGCGGGCAAACTCGATGTTGAGCACATTGAGTTTAATCTGGAGGAAGTGCTGGAAAATATGGCCAATATGATTCCGGCCAAAGCCCGTGAAAAGCAGCTGGAAGTTCTGTATGCCACCGCCCCGGATGTCCCCCTGTCCCTGATCGGGGACCCCCTGCGCCTGGGTCAGATTTTGCTCAATTTGACCAATAACGCTGTTAAATTCACCGATAAGGGAGAAATCGTGGTTTCGACGGAGCTGGTAACGAGAGCTCCTGACACTGCCACCCTTAAATTTTCGGTGCGGGATACCGGTATCGGCATGACCGCCGAACAGTCCGCCAAATTATTTCAGCCTTTTACCCAGGCCGACAGCTCGACCACGCGCAAATATGGCGGCACGGGTCTGGGGCTGACGATATGCAAACGACTGGTTGAAATGATGAACGGCGACATCGGTGTCACCAGCGAACCCGGCGAGGGCAGCACATTCTTTTTCCATGCCGTTTTTGGGCTGGCGGACCAGGAAATTAAAAAGCGGACGCAACAGGTGGGTACGCTGAAAGGTCTGCGGGTGCTGGTGGTGGATGACAGTGCAACCTCCCAGGGTATATTCAAGGAGACCCTGGAGTCATTTTCTTTCAATGTCACCGCTACCGATTCAGGTGCCAGGGCCATCACAGAATTCGCTGCAGCAACCGAGCGCGGCCAGGGCTACGATCTGATCATAATGGATTGGAAAATGCCGGGAATGGACGGTATCGAAACCGCCCGCAAAATCCGGGCACAATTCGCAGGTTCCGCTATGCCGCGCATAATTCTGGTGACGGCTTACGGCCGGCAGGAGATAATGCAGCAGGCCGAAGCCGCCGGCTTGGAGGGTTTTTTAATTAAGCCGATTAATCCATCGGTCATGCTCAACACCATTATGGATGTATTCGGAAAAGATGCCGTACGTGAGCCCGGCGATTCAGCTGAGCGCGGTGAACCCGTCGATGCACTGCGACAAATCAAAGGTTCCCGGATTCTGCTGGTGGAAGACAATGAAATCAACCAGCAGGTCGCAACCGAAATATTGACCAACGCCGGCCTGCAGGTGGCATTGGCGGTTAACGGACAGGAGGCCGTGGATATGGTTCAGGCACACGATTACGATGTCGTGCTGATGGACATTCAAATGCCGGTCATGGACGGATACGCCGCTGCGCGCGAAATCCGAAATCCGATCCGCCAAAGAGACGGCGGACAAGAATCCGATATCCAAAATATCCCAATTATCGCCATGACGGCCCATGCCATGGCCGGTGATCGCGAGAAAGCCCTGGCTTGCGGGATGAACGATCATGTGACCAAACCCATCGATACCCGGGATCTGTTTACGACTCTGGCAAAATGGATTCAACCCGTTGCAGCGCAGGAACCGGATTCCGGATCGACGACATCCAGGGCTGCGGCACCTCAACCAGCGGCCGACTCACCCCGGCTCGTCAGTGATGATGACGGACTTCCCCAAGACCTGCCGGGATTCGATCTGGCGGCCGGTCTGGCACGGCTGCAGGGCAACCGACGGTTGTACCGCAAATTGCTGCTGGATTTCAGTGCCGGTTATGATTCGATCGGTGCTGAGATTCAAAAAGCCCTGGCGACCGGCGACATAGATCAGGTCCACAGTCTGGTACACAACATTAAAGGACTTGCCGGCAACCTGGCGGCTACCCGTCTTCATTCTGCGGCAACCGAAATGGACGGACAGGTCAAACAGGTCATGGTCGGCAATCATATTGATGCAGATCAGCTGGAGCCGTCCCTGGAAAAATTAAAAGCGGCCATTGAGGAAGCGTTGACATCCTGTCAGGGATTGAGCGCCTCCGCACCGGAACCGGATCTTCAGTCCAAAACGGAGCCAATCCCGTCGCTGCCGGCCGAGTTAGCCGAGCATACCGCTGAACGACTGCGCAAGGCTGCGGATATGGGAAATATTACCGAATTAAAATCCATTGCCGAGGCCCTGCGGGCCGAATCGGGCACGTTCATCCCAATCGGAAATACAATCGAACAGCTGGCTGAAGACTTCGATCTGGAAGGTGTGGTGAAGTTGGCTGATGAACTGGTATCAACGTCAAAATAATAATATTTCCGGGCTAAATCTCTCAGCGCCTCGGATTCGTGAAATTATTAAATCCCAAATAACAAACTACAAATCCCAAATAAATTCCAAATTACAATGTTCCAATAACCCAAACTCGATTTTAACCAGAAATTCAATCCCTAAAATTAGACAGAATTCATTATTTCGTCATTCGTCATTCCTATGGTTCAGCTTTCGACCTTCGAGAATTATGCTGGATGACCGGACGCTATAAGGATGGAAGGCAGAGGGCTGGGAAGCCTGGAGGCCGGGAAGCTATAACGCTAAGATCGATTGAGCGAAGCGAATTCAACAATTCGACATTCGTCAATTGACATTCGTCATTTTCCTACCCCCCGATTATTCCCACCACGGCACCGGTCATACAGGTCGCCAGGGTGCCGGCGATGATGGAACGCAGCCCGAGAGATACTATTTCGGTCCGGCGGCCGGGAGCCATGGTTCCCATACCGCCAATCATGATCCCGAGGCTTCCGGGATTGGCAAATCCGCACATGGCGTAGGTCATAATCAGCAAACTTTTTGAGCTCAGTGCGCCCGGTTTCAACTGGCTCATCTGCAGATAACCCAGCAGTTCATTGAGGATGGTCTTGGTGCCCATCAATGCACCGGCGGTGGTCGCTTCCGGCCAGGGAACCCCCATCAGCCATACCACCGGCGCCATAACATACCCCATCAACCGCTGCAATGTGACCGGTTGGCCGCCGATCTGCGGCAAAAGCTCCAGAATCGCGTTTAACAGATGAACCAGCGCCACGAGAACGACCAGCATGGCTATAATGTTGAGGAGCAGTTGAACGCCCTGCAATGTCCCCTTGGTCACGGCATCCATGGAACTGACGGCCTTTTCGGGCAATGACAGTTTCCCGGAAGTCGGTTCTCCGGTCTCAGGAACCATTAACTTCGACATCATAACGGCGGCCGGGACACTGATGATGGAGGCGGTCAGGATGTGGCCCATCACGCCCGGAATGGTGTTGCCGAGTATACTGGCATAAAGCACCATAACCGTCCCCGCGATGGTCGCCATTCCGCAAGTCATGATGGTAAATATCTCGCTGCGGGTCATGTTTTCCAAATACGGCCGTATGAACAGCGGCGCTTCAATCATCCCCACGAAGATATTGACCGATACCCCCAGGCCCTCGGCACCGCCCAGCCGCATGGTTCGCTGCAGGGCCCAGGAAAAGGCCCGCACGATGGGAGGCAGTATTTTCCAGTAGAACAGCAGTGCCGACAACGCACTCATCAGCAATACCAGGGGAAGCCCCCGGAAAGCCAGAATGAAGCTGGCTCCCGGAAATTTCTCTTCAAACGGCAGTTCTCCACCCCCCAGGTATCCGA
>JASJCE010000404.1 GCA_030066155.1 Desulfobacterales bacterium
GCGATGTGCAGAAAGGTCGATTTGCCGCAGCCGGAAGGCCCCATGATGGCGACAAATTCGCCGGCCTGCACTTCGGCATTCACATTGTTCAATGCCGTGGTCTCTACTTCTTCAGTGGTAAAGACTTTGGTGAGGTTTTTGGTTTTGATCAATTGAATTCTCCTTTTAACTTATGGCGGACACGGATTTTCACGGATGAACACAGATTATTTTTCAAGATTTACAGACTTGAACAGCTTCTGTGTCCTTAATCTGTAAGAGCAACGGTTGTGCCAAGGTACAAACAACCTTGATTTGGCCGCCAGCATCTTATTTAGTCATTGAAAATATATGGAAAAATTTGACCGCTGGGTGAGCTTTGGTTCTGGCTTGCGTTCAGACTGTTTGCCCCTGCCTGATACATTGTCCGATTTTAATACAGGTGGTGTACGGATTCGTACACCTGTGTTATACATAATCCAGCATCGATATTATTGTAATCAAATTTGGCTTGAAGATCGGTTTGTAAATATCTATATATCATATGATTTCAGTTAGATAGACTTCATTGCATTTGGCAAACAAAGATGTTTTTGATCATTGAAACAAAGTGCTTTTTTGGAACACTTCTCGCAATTGATATTTTCAAAAAAAAGAAAAAAAATGCGCAGCATAAAGTAATTAAGCCGCAGCCGTTTCAAATCGACAAGTTATTTCGGAGACAGCACGATCTACAATCCAACACACATTAGTTTGCAGGGCGGGTTAATTAGGAATAATTTATGTCAAAAAAAACAGGGAATATACTGATTGTTGATGATAATGAAGATCTGCTTTTAGCCGCCCGCTTGTTTTTGAAACAACATTTCTACTTGGTCCATACCGAGAATGATCCTGAAAAAATACCGACACTGCTCCAAAATGAAAACTATGATGTTATCCTACTGGATATGAATTTTACAATGGATTCCACCAGCGGTGTCGAAGGTTTTATGTGGCTTGACAGAATTCTCCAGTCAGACCCCTCTATGGTTGTTATTCTGATAACGGCCTTTGGAGACGTGGAGATGGCCGTAAAAGCCGTCAAGGCCGGAGCAGTCGATTTTGTACTGAAACCCTGGCAGAATGAGAAACTGCTGGCTACGATATCATCGGCCCTTAATCTGCGTTATTCGCGGCTGGAGGTTGATAAACTTCGTTCTCAGCAACAGCAGCTTAGTAAGGACATTGATCAGCGATACCACGATATGATCGGCGTCAGTCCGGCCATGCAGCATGTGTTTGCGACCATTGACAAGGTAGCCCCGACCGATGCGGATGTTTTAATCCTGGGCGAAAATGGCACCGGTAAGGAACTGGTGGCCAGGGCACTGCATCGCCAATCCAAAAGGGCTGCTGAAGTATTCATCAGCGTCGATATGGGCGCCATTGCCGAGACGCTTTTTGAGAGCGAGCTCTTCGGGCACATGCGAGGTGCTTTTACAGATGCCAGGGAAGACCGTCCCGGGCGATTTGAGCTGGCGTCGGGGGGGACCCTATTTTTGGATGAAATCGGCAATCTATCTTTGGCGATGCAAGCCAAACTGTTGAGTGTCTTAGAGACACGTAAAGTTACGCGTTTAGGATCAAGTAAGTCCCGGGAAATTGACATTCGTTTGATATGCGCAACCAACATGCCCATCTATGAAATGGTTGCCCAAAATGAATTTCGGCAAGATTTACTGTATCGCATGAACACCGTTGAGATCAATCTTCCGGCATTGAATGAACGCAGAGAAGACATTCCACTGCTGGTAGATTATTTTATGAAAATGTTTTCCCGGAAATACCAGAAAGCCATTACCGGCGTCAGCGCTCCGGCCATGAAAAAACTGGAAAAATATAAATGGCCCGGAAATATAAGGGAGCTGCGACATACCCTGGAACGGGCCATTATTCTGGCGGACACCTCAATGTTGCAGCCCATGGATTTTCTGTTCCCAGAGTCGGAGAAAGAAACTGAAGGTGTTGTTTTTGATAATTATAACCTTGAAGATGTTGAGAAAACCGTTATCCGCAAGGCACTCAAAAAACACGAGGGCAACATCTCGCATGCCGCAAAAGAACTGGGTTTGACAAGGACCTCCCTGTATAGGAGGATGGAGAAATATCGACTTTGAAATCGGAAGGCGGAATGCGGAAGTGGGAAGAAGAACATGACTGATCATTGAGGACCGAGGGCAGAAGACAGACGACAGATGACAGAAAACAGACGACAGAAGACAGACGGCAGATGACAGAAGACAGACGGCAGACGACAGAAAAAAGACGGCAGATGACAGAAAACAGAGGACAGACGACCCGTCTTCGCTCTTCGAGCTACGCCGCGGCACGCAGAGGTCAGGCGACAGAGGACAGATGGCATAGGGCATGGTGCAAAGAGCATAGCGCATAGAGGAAGGAAAGTAGACAGATGACAGATAATTGAGCTCATAGTTGATAGCTCATAGTTTTAGCACATAGGTCAGATCACAGGAAACAGATGTTGGAGAAAATATGACGGATAAAAAACTGGAGTTTTACCTTTTATAAAATCCTCAATCCGCAATCCAAAATCCGAAATATAATTTAATGGTTCTGAGAAGATTTCACATAAACTGCATTATCCGGGTGCTCGCCCTGAGTGCCACAATCGGTCTTCTGGCCTATACTTTAAGTAAAACCGATTTTATCGCCGCAGCAATTTTTCTTGGTTTGGTTGCGGCCTATCAAATTTATGCGCTCATCAAGTTCGTTACAAAAACCAACAAAGATCTCAATCGATTTTTACTGTCCATCAAGCATTCCGATTTTTCGCAATCTTACGCCAATAACCTGCGTGGCGCCGGTTTTGATGAATTAAGCGCGGCTTTCAGCGAGGTCAGCAAAGAATTCCAGCGGGCCAAGCTGGAGAAGGAGGAGCATTTTCGATTCCTTCAAACCATCATTGATCATGTTGGCATTGCCTTGGTGGCCTATGATTCTGAAGGTGAGATTGAGCTCTTAAACAATGCTGCCAAGAAACTGCTAAAAATTCCCCGCCTTAGAAATATAAAAGAGCTTGAATCTGTGAGCCGCCGGCTGGCTGAGAAGCTGGCCAACATTTCTGCGGGAGATAAAGACCTGGTTAAATTGCAGCAGGGTGACGACTTGTTGCAGCTGTCCGTCTATGCCACCGGATTCATCCTGAGACGACAACAGCTAACGCTTGTTGCGATGCAAAATATCCAGCATGAACTGGAAGAAAGAGAGATGACATCCTGGCAGAACCTTATTCGGGTTCTGACGCATGAAATAATGAACTCCATCACGCCGATTGCATCACTGGCCTCGACAGCCCAGGGTCTGCTGAAAGACAATAAAGAATGTGAAGTGCCGGAATCCATGAATGAAGTCATCGATGATGTGCGCCATGCCGTCAACACGATCGAGAAACGCAGCAGTGGGTTGCTGAATTTTATAGAAAATTACCGCAAGCTAACCCGCATCCCCAAACCGGCTTTCAAGCTGGTTCAGGTTAAAGACCTTTTTGACCGGGTCGAATATTTGCTAAAGGACCAGTTCAAACGCAGTTCGATCAAATTCAAGAAAAGGATTGATCCCGAGAGCCTGACGATAACCGCCGATCCGGCTCTAATCGAACAGGTCTTGATCAATCTTTGTAAAAATTCCATCGAAGCGGTAAACGGCATACTCAAACCCAAAATAAAATTGAAAGCTGCAACAGATGGGCGCGGCAACCCGGTCATCAAAGTGAGTGATAACGGCAAAGGAATAACAGATGAGGTGGTTGAGAAGATTTTTATCCCATTTTTTACAACGAAACCACAGGGATCCGGAATTGGACTGAGCCTTTCACGCCAGATTGTCCGTCTGCATAAAGCAACCATCGGTGTTTCATCAAAACCAAATGAGAAAACGGTTTTCAAACTCCGATTTTAGATCGAATTCCTGTGCATTCCGATAGATCGTGATTACGTTTCAAACAGCTAAAAAAGTTTGAAATATTAGCATGCGTTTGCACGATCCCATGGCAAAATATTCCGAAATAGCAGAAAGCGATTCTAAAGAGAACTCCTCAGCTGTTCAACCGCTTAGTTTTTCTGAGCAGCTGGCCAAAACGGTTTTAAACTCTCTATCGGCAAATATCGCCATCATTGATGAGAATGGAACCATACTGGAAACCAACAAGGCCTGGCGTGACTATGCAGTTGCCGGTGAAATGACTGGACCTGTTGATTCGATCGGAATCAACTATTTAGACCTTTGCGATGCAACAACCGGAAAGGAGGCCAAAGATGCCCGGATGGTAGCGGCCGGCATCCGGTCTGTAATCCGGGGCGAAATCAAGGAATTTACCTATGACTACCCCTGCCATGGTCCGGATGGCCGCCATTTCTACTATGTGCGGGCAATTCGAGTGGCTGACAGTCATCCCATTCGGGTGGTGATCAGTCATGAAGATATCACCGCGCTCAAATTGGCCGAAGAGGCGGCGCTAAAGCGAGAACAGGAAAGGGATCGGCTGCGCCATTCGCTGGAGTTAGCCCGCCAGGTTCAGCAGATGCTGCTACCCAAGGGAAATCCAGAAATCAGCGGGTTGGATGTTGCCGGCCGAAGCCTATATTGCGATGAAACCGGCGGCGACTACTTTGATTTTATGCCGATTTACCGCGACGGTAAGGAAAATCTGGGTGTTGTGGTCGGCGATGTTTCCGGCCATGGGATCTCCTCGGCTCTGATCATGGCAGCCGCCCGTGCCTCGCTCCGGCAGCGCTTATCGTTGCCCGGTAGCTTCTCGCAGGTTTTGGCCGATGTGAATTGGCAATTGACGGACGATATCGAGGATTCCAACCAGTTCATTACGCTATTTTTCCTGGCCCTGGATCCGATCGGAAGAACCCTTCTCTGGATGCGGGCCGGCCACGAGCCTGCAATATTCTATGACCCGGCATCGGATCAATTTGAAGAACTGGACGGCGAAGGCATTGCGCTTGGAGTTGAACGGCATGCCCTGTTCGGGGAATATAAGCGGACTGATATTAATCCCGGCACCATAATCGTTTTAGGCACCGATGGCATCTGGGAAAGCCGCAATTCCAGCGGGCAGATGTTAGGGAAGCGGGTAATCAATGAGACCATCCGTGAGCATGCCTCCCGCGCGGCTGCTGAAATCATGGAAACCGTAATTTCCAAAATCAGAAAATTCCAGGGCGGCAGGAAGCCCGAAGATGATCTCACCGTGGTAGTTGTCAAAATAAAGGAGCCTGATCTCATACCCCCATAGATTCCCTAATTCGGTTTTACGATTAACCGGGCTTATGGGGAATCATAAAAAAATCCAAGCACCAAAAAACAAATAACAAACAATACCCAAATTCAAAATTCCAATGACCCAAACGAGTTCTGACGTATCCCAAAACTCAGCAACTGGTCTAAATTGAATTAGAAAATGCTCGTAAAAGCTCGCTGTATCGACTTTATTCAGTTTACAGCTAAATACGTTTCGAATTTGATTATTGTAATTTGGGATTTATTTGTGATTTGTTTTTTGACGGTCTCGTAAAAAGTCAAAATTGTCGAATTTTGACTTTGTAACTTATTGATATTACTGATAGCGAAAATTAACTTTTGCGCTATTTGCGCCTTTTTGCGGCTATATCTTTTTTGGTTTTTGGAATTTTTTCAATTCATGCAAACAGGTGTGGTTATTGAAACTATGCCTGCAGCTTGGAAAACCTCAAGACCCTATTTACGTACAGCTCGGTTTCCCGATATGGCGGTATTTGCCCCCCGTATTTTTCGACCGCTCTTGGACCGGCGTTATATGCCGCCAGTGCCAGCTTGATATCGCCGCCGAATTTGTCCAGCATTTTCCTCAAGTAACGCGCACCGCCATCGATGTTCTGATCAATATCAAAGGGATTGTCGACTCCCAGTTCTCTGGCCGTTTCCGGCATTAACTGCATTAATCCCTGGGCCCCGGCATGTGAAACTGCCCTGACTTCAAAATTTGATTCTGCCCGGATAACGCCCCTTAACAATTCGGGGGACAGATCATATTTACGGGCCGCGGCGTGAATGTTTTTTTCGATAGCAAGAGACTCGATCAGGTTCGGCTGGTCGTGTGAGGGGGCTGTTGATTCGGTTTTCGGCACCGATGAATTCTTATTTTGTGATTTTCGGATTCTTTTTTCTGCAGATTCTGCATTGGGGGCTGATATTTGACCGGCAGGAGAATTTTCTGCAGCTTCGGTGCTCTTGCCGGAACGGGATGGAGAAGTCCGATACGTGTAATGGCATTTGACCCGCACCGGATTGCTCAAGTAATCCGATGCTTTCAGCCCGGTCGGATGGTTGTGGCGATTGTTGGCCTGCCGGTTGCCCAGAGAGGTGAGAAGCCGGTGAAACGTCGTGCTGCCGGATGAGTCGGCTTTTATGCGTGAAAATGGTCTCCTGGTTTCCTGCCTCCCCAAGAGCACTTGATCAAAATAATCCCTGATCGTCAGATTGTGGTTTCCCGATGACATTTATCCCTCTTCGTTATACCGGTTGTCATCAATATGTTTCAATTGATCCAGCCTTCGAATGACATAGTCGTTTTGACAATACAATAACCGACTTTCAAGCAACAATTGTTCCAAAAATCGCTGAGCAAATTTTTAAATTATTATCAGATTGTTATAATTAACAGCATATTCTGGATACCCGGAAGTGGAAAGATTTTCCCCTCCCGGTGAGCAAAGCTTGCCGCCAATAAAGTTGAAAATTTTTCTCCCAACGGCTATGCTTATAGCATGATACGAAAAGGAATAATGCTGATTCTGCTGCTG
>JASJCE010000405.1 GCA_030066155.1 Desulfobacterales bacterium
CCCCCCCGGTTGCGGCAAGAGTACCTTTCTCAACAATCTGCTGATGAAATTCGAGGAATACGCCAACACAGATGCGGGCCTGCGCTACGAGGCCGTCTGGCGTTTCGACCGCAAGATTTTGGGTAGCCTCAGCGATTTCGAATATCATCCGGTGCTGGACCGGCTGTCTCATTTGCTGGACAACTCCCTGTCAGATGGGGAAAATCTGAGGAATAAGGAGAGTTCGCACAACTCCCTGCAGGGCTCTGAAGCATTTGTAGCCGCCAATTACCTGGCTGGGGATTATGTGGAAGTTCCCTGCCCCAGCCATGACAACCCGATTTTAATGATTCCCAAGCAGCATCGGCGCGAGTTTTTCGATGATTTGTTTAAAAACGACGAATTCAAGTGGAAGCTTTCGACTGAAAAGGAATATGACTGGGTTTTTCGGGATAATCCCTGCACGATATGCAGCGCCCTGTACGAAGCGTTGCTGAACCGGTTGCAAAGTCCCGAAAAAGTCTTCGACATGCTCTACGCACGCCCCTACCGGTTTAATCGGCGACTGGGTGAGGGAATCAGTGTCTTCAATCCGGGGGACAAGCCCCTGCGCGAGAGTATCATGAGCAATGCCATTCTCCAGCGGCGGATCAACAGCCTGCTGCGGGACAGCAACCAAGTCAAATATATATTTTCTCAGTACGCGAAAACCAACAACGGGATTTACGCCCTGATGGATGTAAAATCCCATAATACGGAACGGTTGATCGAACTTCACAACATTATCAGTGAAGGCGTTCATAAGGTCGAAGACATTGAAGAAAACGTCAATTCACTGCTGCTGGCCGTCATGAATCCGGAAGACGAAAAGAACATCCAGGGGTTTCAGTCGTTCCTCGATCGCGTGGAATATATCAATATCCCGTATGTCATGGATCTTTCAACCGAAGTGGAAATCTACCGCAATGTATTCGGCAAACACATCGACAATCGCTTTTTGCCGCGAGTACTGCACAATTTCGCCCGGGTGATTATTTCCTCCCGCCTCAATCTAAAATCCGAGGCCCTGCTCGAATGGATCGGCGATGCAAACAAATATCGGCTGTACTGTGATGAGAACCTGCAACTGCTCAAAATGGAGATTTACACCGGCTATATTCCGGCCTGGCTCAAGGAAGAAGATCGTAAGCGATTGACCGCCAAACGTCGTCGCATGATTATCGCCGAATCCGACAGGGAGGGCGAGCATGGCATTTCGGGTCGTGATTCCATCAATATCTTCAATCAATTTTACTCAGCCTATGCCAAAGAGGACAAATTGATTAATATGTCGGATTTATGCAAGTTTTTCACCAAAATCCACAAGGACGTCAAAGATTTGATCCCCAGCGGGTTCCTGGATTCGCTGCTGCGCATGTATGATTACACGATATTGCAGGAGGTCAAGGAATCCCTCTACTACTACAACGAAGAGCAGATCGCCCGGGATATACAAAATTATTTATTTGCGATAAATTTTGAAATCGGCTCGGTGGAAACCTGCACCTACACGGGCGAGAAACTGGACATTAATGAAGAGTTCCTGGCAGAAATGGAACGCCGCCTGCTGGGCAGCAAGGTGGACAGCGGTCAGCGAATCGAATTTCGTAAAGCGTCCCAGAAAGAATACACATCCCGAACATTAACCCAGGAGATAATGGTTGAGGGCCTGCCGATTACCGAAACCCGGATATTCGAAGCGATGCACGACCGCTACGTTTATAACCTGAAGGAAAAAGTACTGGACCCGTTTCTGGAAAATGAAAACTTTCGCCGGGCAATCAAGGACTACAACGAAGAAGCATTTAAAACCTACGATAAGCGCATCCGCGATGACGTTAGCTATCTGATCAACAACCTTTGCGATAAATACCAGTACCTGGAACAGGGCGCAAAAGAAGTCTGCATGTATGTCATTGACAACGATCTGGCCAAAAAATTTGGGAACCCCTAATTAATCCGCCCTAATAAATGGGTTGTTCAAAATTGCGGCGTGCAGCCTTGTACCACGATCTTCTAAATTGGAAGGTCTGCGGATTAATTATTTTATGCTGCGCATATTTTTGTGCTTTTTGCGCTTTTTTGCGGCTATATCAATATTCAATTTCTCAATTCTTGCGCGTTCATCTGGGCCGTCAGGCTGTCACAATACTCTTCGAATATAAAGTACATACACCGTTCGGCGAACTGAGATTTTTCATAGTAGCTGCAACCGCTCTGCTGTTTTTGATTTTCGGCAGTACAGACCGACATCCGTTCCCGTCTGCAAAAATTAACTGCTGCGTGAGACATTATCTATTCCTTTCTGTGATCAAGATCCATTCTATATCTTCCAATCCCGTAGAGCCATTCTGGATCTGTTGTTCGACCCGGGATCGGTTTTCACTTAAATTGCCGGTGACCGTATCTAGTCATTTTCTTCGCCAATTCCGGAATTGCCTCTGTTTTTTATTATCGGTCAAATTTGAAATTCCTTAATAGCAATAATCGCTAAAGTTCCGATTGCCTCTATAATCACGGGTTGGTTCCGGAAGCTGAGACTTAGCAAGATGTGCGACGGCAGGATTTATATCTGTCTGTCCGGAGTTTTCTTGATCCCGTAAGTCATAACGAAAACGGATTTTGACATTTACTGAAGCACTATTTGTGCCATTGGTCCAGAGAAACCAGAACTGGTTTAATATCAGAAGGTTGTAAATCTCCTGGCCCCGCAGATTGCCAATTACAGATTCGAAGGCCGACAAAATGCGCCAAAAGCTTGACCAAAAACCGTTTTCCGGTTGAAGTCTAATTTAGCCTGCTTATTTTATCTTTTGATTTTTAATTGTATTTTATTGACGATGAATATTTTCGGAAATCAGAGGGTTTTTATAAACCAGGTTTCTTGAAAAAAAGACAGGTGTTGATATGTTCGGGAATGCCAACGAGTTGTGAAAAAGGTAGTATCAGCGCAAAAAATCAGGTCCTAGCAGATAATTGAGACGGGTTTAATGTCGACGCAAAACGAAAAATGGCTTAATGCGGAAAGCCGTAAAAATCAGATAAGAAGATTGGAAGATGGCAGAGAGGAAACCTATTTCGGGTTTCAGCGGGTTTCCGTCGAGGAAAAGTCCGGTAAAGTTCGAGATCACTTCAACTCGATTGCCAGGCATTATGATTTCATGAACACCCTGCTCAGCTTCGGGATCCACCACCTCTGGAAGGCGGCAGCGGTTCGGATGATAAACCTCACAACCGGCAATTCTGTACTGGATGTTTGCGGCGGAACGGGAGACCTGGCAATTCTGGCAGCCAACACGGTCGGACCGGAAGGCCGCGTTGTGATATATGACATCAATCGCGCCATGATGCTGGCGGGTCTCCATAAAGTTGCCAAAAAAAATGTCGAGCAACGTGTCCGTTATGTTCAGGGAGATGCGGAATCCATATCCTTCCCGGATGAGAAATTCGATGCAGCCATGGTCGGCTTCGGCATCCGCAATGTGACAAATATACGAAACGGTTTCCGGGAGATGTACCGGGTGCTGAAACCCGGCGGCAAAATGATGTGTCTGGAATTTTCGAAGCCGACCTTTACCCCCTTCCGCTGGTTGTATGATATATATTCATTTTACATCATGCCGCGGCTGGGGGAGATGATTGCCGGCTCGCGCACGGCTTATACCCATCTGCCCGAAACCATTCGCATGTGGCCCCTGCCCGATGAATTAACCCAATTGTTGAAAGGAATTGGGTTTTCCGATGTCAGCCATCGCAACCTGACAAACGGAGTTGCTGTCATCCATCTCGCGGTGAAGTAGCTGATGAAGCTTAATTGGATCGAGCGTCTTTTTGTGACCAGCCCCATCCGCGTGCTCATGCAAAGGATGGAAATCAGGTGGTTTAAAGACAAATTTCCTCTGGATTCCGGCGGCGAAATCCTGGAAATTGGATGTGGCGGCGGCATTGGTGGTGGATTGATCCTGGAGAGTTTCAATCCGGCACAGCTCTACTTATCCGATTTGGATATAAAAATGGTCAAGCGCGCCCGGTCCTATGCCGGCAGCCGGAATCTATCAAATGTCCACATTTGCCAGGCGGACGCGACGAAATTGCCATATGGGGATCAGAAATTTGATGCCGTTTTCGGATTTGGATTTTTACATCACGTGCCCCGTTGGCGAACCAGTCTGACGGATGTGGCTCGTATCATCAAACCGGGTGGAGTCTATTATTTGCTTGAATTTTATCCACAACTTTACCAGAACATCATCACCAAACACCTGATAAAGCATCCCGAAGAAGATCGTTTCAAGAGCCATGATCTGAGACAGGCATTGCAGGACTTGAGTCTGAACCTGATTCACAGCTTCGAAGTTAAAACAATGGGAATCATCGGGGTAGCCGTCAAAGGCTAAGAAGTTCTGGAGTAATTGTTCATGCCGTAAGGTTTAAAAGAGTGATTCGTGTGACTGGAAGTGTTAAGGTTTCAGGTGTCGGGTTTCAGGTTTCAGCGAAAAATATCAGCCCGTTGGACCTCAGTAGTTCATAAAATGGCTCATTTTCCCCAAATGATACTTTTCTTTTCCACCCCTATATATGTTCAATCTTGAGGATTCGGTATTTAGCTATGGGAAACTTGGCATAGCTTATATATTGGATGTCAAATATTCGACTTGCCCGCAATGCCGTTAAAAAGTCGTCAGATTGCCTCTGTCATTACGCTATAGCTTAATCATAAGGTATATCTAACTCTTTTATGCATGGCAGGCGGGTGTTGGATTTTCGATGTTGGACGACCATTGATTTACTTTATCGATCAAACTGGCCGCTTCACGACCAGCGGCTGGACTGAAACCTGAAACCTGAAACCCCTCGTCCTAGTGCTTCTCCACCGGAAATGTCATCGACGCACCATACCAGCCGATCACCGTTATCATAGGAATTAGCGCCAGAACCAGCAGGAAGTAGATGACACTGGCGGCAGTAACAGCATCCAGTATATTCGGCTGCAGGATCCGCCAGATAAAAATAATGACCTCGGTGATGAACATCGTAATGGTAAGCGGCAATTTAATTTTTACCGGTTTGAGGGGTTTGGCCATATAATTCAGCCACCAGGTATAGATCCCAGTCGTTATACCGACCACGGAAAATATAATCCCGCCGGCCAGACAGTGCAATGCGGTGAGTTCGAAGGCCTTGATGCCGGTAACCAGGTACAGGATGTTGAAAAATGTCGTTGAAAACACGAACACGATCGGAAAGTGAACCGTCATGGGATGCGGATGCCGTCTAAACCAGGGGTATCGATTGACCAGCCAGGCGATGGGTTGCGGGATCTTCTGCTCCTCGACTTCAACCCTTTTTAGCGTACCCACCTGGGGATAGCGCTCCAGAACATCGGCTTCATGGGGGGCGGCCTGCATATCATTGGTTAAATCTTCGCCGGAGCGGTGCCGATTCATGTGCTGTCCCTTGCGCCAGAGCTTGCTTTCACTGACATCGTAGACTTTGCCGTCGTACGCAAAGTAGGTCGGGTTGCCGTCCTCACCATTGAATTTGGCTAACTCGTCGGCATCAAATTCTTTCATTTACGTCTCCTCAAATAAAAATTTTTACCAGTACAATCCCGAGCAATGCCAGAGGATAATAGCTGGCCCGGTTGAAAAGTGCCATGGCATCGGCACGATCGCGGGTTTTATTCAATTTCAAAGCCGGCAACAGCAGCAGATACCCGCCCGTCGCAAGGGCCAGAACACTGTAGAAGATACCATAGTCGGACCTGGAATACGAAAATACAATCACACTCATTCCCAGGGTTAAAATGATGGTGATCAGAATAAGTTGGTTGGCGACGGAAAGCCCCCAGCGGATAGGGATGGTTTTGGCACTCATGCGGCTGTCTTCTTCGTGATCGGCCCAGTCATTGGGGATGTTCTGCCCCCCGATTTCCCAGAAGAAGAGCAGTAAGAATAAAACGACAAGGTAAGTTCCCGAGGGATTCGGATCCACGGCAAATACCGCTGCGAGAGCACCTGAAGTTTTGACGGCACCGCTGATGAATGTGCGAAAAGGGCTGACCCGCCACAGGAGGCAATAAACCGTCTCGAGCGCGCAGCCCCCGACGAATATCACCACGCAAACCGGGTTGAGGATCAGCGCCCCGATGAGAGCCAGCAATGACCAGGCCGCCGACCAGAAGACCCCTTCCCTGAAACTCAGGTAGCCCTGGGCCATCGGGTGGCGAACCAGAATTCCGTCGAGATCTCCGTCGGTATTCGACAATCCCCCTTTCGCTGCTTTCTCCTTGTCGACTTTATAATCAATGACGTCATTCAGGGCGTACACTGCTGTGTAGCCGGCAAAGGTCGTGATCAAACCAATGACAATCACGAAAATAGAGGGAAACTCACCCAGCCATAGCAGCGCACCAAAGCCCGGAGTACACATATCGAGCAGACCGTGGGGTGTCCGGGACAGGGCAAAAAAAAGTTTCAGGCGCGATAGACCGCTGAAACGGTTCTGCAGCGATGTTTCCATGATCTGGCTCATCCTGATAAAAGACTATTCCTGCATCTTGCATTCCTGATCCCATTCGGGGCATGCAGATTCCATTTCCTCTTTGTACTTGAGCATACACTCGCCGCATTCCATATCGAAATTCGCGACATGCCCGTAGCGCTCTTTCATTTCCTCTTCAGACAGCACCTGTGCTCCACTGCAGCCGCATTGCGGGCAGGCTGTATTAATGGTGTACCGTTTTCTGGCCATAAAATACCTCCCAATAATTATTTTAAATAGGGTTCGCGGGGAATTAAGTTGCGGGA
>JASJCE010000406.1 GCA_030066155.1 Desulfobacterales bacterium
GACGTGATCATTCTGTGCCACGGAGGACCGATCTCCATGCCGGATGATGCCGAATACGTTCTGAAACGCTGCCCGGAGTGCAATGGCTTTTACGGGGCTTCCTCCATGGAGCGGCTGCCCACCGAAAAAGCACTCACGGCGCAGACGAGAGATTTTGTAAATATCAAGCGGAGCTGACCGTTGCCCTTATATGGTTGTTTTCCCAATAAGCGGCCGGGGAGAAAACAGATGCGTTGGTTGTTAGGCGTTTAGAGGTTTCAGGTTTCAGTGTTCAGGTGTCAGGAGAGGAATAGGTTTCAGTGTTCAGTGTTCAGGTGTCAGAGGTCAGAAACCAGAGGTCAGAGGTTAGAAGTCAGAAGTCAGAGGCCAGAAGTCAGACGGCAAAAGATAAGAGATGAAGATTGCTATCTAATCCGCCTATTCTGTTCTCTGTCATCTGCGTGCCACGGTGACATGTCTCGACCAAGCTTAAAAAGCGAAGGCGGAAGCCGCAGGCGTAGAAGGGTCATCTGTCCTCTTTCATCTGACCTCCGTCATCTGTCGTCTGTCATCTGTCATCTGTCATCTGTTATCTGTTATCTGTCGTCTTCAAACTGAACACTGAACACTGACACCTGAAACCTTTTTATTCCTGAAACCTGAAACCTTTAAACCATTACGTGATACAATATCTAACACCGCAAATTATATCTATTCTGCCTTATTATAGGACTAGCGAATACAAGTAGAAGGAGCCCAACATGATACCTGGATACGCAACGCCGCAAGCAACCCGTGATTTCTTGAAAAAACACCAGCCACTGGCACACAACCAGGTCGGCACAACCGGGCTCACTGTGAGCCAGGCCGGTTTCGGCTGCTACCGGATCAGTGCCGGAGTGACGCACCATGAGAAAGCGCTGCATAAGGCCCTGACGGGAGGTATCAACCTGATCGATACCAGCGCCAACTACGCCGACGGGGGATCCGAAACTCTGGTGGGCCAAGTGTTGGCGAAGCTGATCGACTCGGGCGATCTTGCCCGCAATGAAATGGCAGTGGTCTCGAAAGTTGGCTACCTGCAAGGGCAAAACTATGCTTTAAGCGAGGAGCGCCGACAGGCGGGACGACCGTTCCCCGAACTGGTGGAATACGGAGAGGGCCTGGAGCATTGCATTCATCCCGAATTCTTGCAGGATCAACTCAATCGTTCCCTGGAACGCCTCAACCTGGAAGCGCTGGATTTCTACTTGCTCCACAACCCCGAATACTACCTTGAATGGGCAGCAAAAAAAAGAAAGCCTCTGGAACCGGCCCGGGAAGAATACTATCGTCGCATCCGGGCGGCCTTTGAATACCTGGAGGAAGAAGTCGCCCGGGGACGCGTCCGTTATTACGGCATCAGCTCCAATACGTTCCCCACAGCCGCCGATCAGCCGGAATTTACCTGCATCCAAACGATCTGGGAGATTGCCGAATCACTGGATTCATCACACCATTTCAGGCTGCTGCAGCTGCCATTCAATTTAATGGAACGGGGAGCCGTTTTAGAAAAAAATCAACCCGCAAACGTCAGCGTACTCGAATTTGCGCATCAGAATGAATTGGGGGTTTTGGTGAACCGGCCGTTGAATGCCTTTTATAACAACCAGCTTTTTCGACTGGCGGAAGTGCCCGCTTTCGAGCTGTTGCCCAAGGATGAAATCGTGCGCAAAATACAGTATTTGTCCAAATCCGAGAAGGGCCTGTGGATGAAGCTTCTACCGAAAATAGACATTCCGCCGGGCCTCAGGATCCGCATCAAAGAACAGATGGCCATTGGCGATACCCTGAAACATCATTGGCTCAACCTCGGAAGCTATGAGCGCTGGCGCCAAATCAAAACCGGCAATTTGCTGCCCAGAATACAGGGGGTTATGGACTTTTTGCGGCCTCACGCCGAACAGAATGACGATTTGTCAAATTGGATGGTTTCACATCAGGAAAAAATTGACGCGGCTTTCACGGCGGTTGCCGCCATTTACGCCGAAGAGGCCGCCCATAAGGTCGATCGGATTCGGCAGGCGATGGCCGCCGCCGATCGGGACTGGGCGGAAGACGGAACACTCAGCCAGAAGGCACTCCGCGCAATTCGCAGCACCCCGGGTGTAACCTGCACTCTGATCGGTATGCGGCGGGAAGAATATGTATCGGATGTGCTGGGGGAATTGGAACGCGTCTACACGCAGAGCGACCGTTTGGATTCCTGGCAGGCGATGTCGGCCGGGGTGGAGAATCTGACATGACGGAGCAAGACCGTTGCAGGTGGAATGAAAAGTACCGGACCGAGGTTCATCCGTCTGAAGCGGCTGACGTCGTAAAAAGATTCTATCGGCTGGCCCCTGCAAAAAAGGCACTGGATATTGCCGCCGGCAACGGTCGACATTCGGTTTTCCTGGCCCGCAATGGTCTTACCGTGGACGCGGTGGACATATCCGAGGTCGGATTATCTCAATTCGCAGGCGTCCATCCCAATATCCGCGCCATCTGTGTCGACCTGGATCTTTATGACATCCCGCCTTCCCATTATGATCTTATTATCAATGTCAAATTTCTAAACCGCCGCCTGTTTCCCTACCTGCAAGAGGGCCTGCGCCCAGGCGGCGTCCTCATCTTTCATTCCCTGCTGGAGACGAGCGGCACGCATCGAAACCGGGAACATTGCCGGGATTATCTGCTGCGACGAAATGAATTGCTGCATGCATTTTTAAACATGCGGATCATCTATTACCGCGAAGATGTCGATCCGGAAAGCGACAACAACGACGAGATGGCCACGCTGGTCGCAGTAAAGCGGTAACCGGGATGGATCGAGATCGATTGATAACTTGTGGCCCTGTCTTCGAAGTAATATTAGACCGACCTCCGCTTTTGATGCCCGTCATTCCAATATTGACGACCTCGTAAAAAGTTCAAAATCCCCGAATTTTGACTTCGCAACCTATTAAAAAATATTGAGAGTGAAATTTGACTTTTGTGCTTTTTGCGCCTTTTTGCGGCTATATCAATATTCCATTGGCGACCTGGTTGCAGACATCACCCTTCCGGGGTGGACCAAAGCCGGCACCTTTGGGTCGATATTGACGTTTAATTTTCCCGACTTCAGTTTGGCGGTTATTATGCCGATATATACTTTAAAGAGTTGCGGAAAATGATTAGTTTTCGAATAGCACCGGCAGGTGCTGAAAGAGAGGTGAATGATGAAAAAGATACGCTTCATTATATCGCTGGTCATATTAATAATTGCCGCACCGCCGGCAGCCATTGCCGCCAAAATGACGACAGGTCTTGCTGAGGGCAAACCGCAAACAGGTCTGGTCGAGGTAATCCTGGAAAAGTATGGTGTCCGGCATTTTTCGGAAGATGGGCGACTGCGTTCAATCGGTTTATACAAAATCATTATCGGAGATCCGCAGGAACTGGAGAGTGCCATGAGCCTGAACAAGTCAAATGGTTTTGACGGATTGATATATACAACCTATCCGGACAACAAGATCAATTGGCATATCATCAGAGTGCACCGGCCGGTTAAAGATAGAAAGGGCTGGAAAGAGACAAGCATTGTAAGAAAAAATAGGCTGCCCAACCCGTTCAGAACGATGGATGACAATCTGCTGGAAAAAATCCAATTTTTTAATGTGTACCCGGATAACAATAATGTCACGGTAGTTTACGTGAACGAAGGGACAGCATATTCGGAGTGCAAAAAGATATTTGATTATGTCTACGAAAACGCCATAGGCTCCAAATGACAAATGCCGCAAATTATTGGCGCATTGGAAAGAGATCGTAAATTTGTCTTTGTTCAACTGATGGAAGCGGCAAAAATAGAGAGCGTTTTTTCGTCCCGAATTTAGATAACCCATTTGCTCAGGAATTTTATACCTGCGGCAACTTCGCTGTCCGATGTTCCCGGCTTCAGTTCAATAACCCTCAACGTGTCCCCTTTCATCCGGGTTCCGATTCTATGAAAATCGATTTGACCGCGACCCGGTGGTAGATGATCGTCCAATCCGCGGGCGTCATGCAGATGCATTCCCACCAGCTGTTCGTGATACCTGTCGAGCAACTCGTTTTGCGAAATGATTCCCAGAGCCTCCTGGGCGTGAGCGTGCCCGGTGTCATGCCAGTAGCCGACGGGTGCTCCCGTAAATTTCTCGAATATGAGGTCGAACTCTTCCGGACCGGGCAATTCATGGTAATGATAACGGTTTTCAAGAGCCAGAATGATATTATGCTGCTCGGCGGTTGGCAGGAGTTCTGCCAGACTTCGCAAAACGCTATCGAGATAGGCAGACTTCCGTTTCCTGCGCTCACCCAGTTTGCTGTGAATGAAATTCCTGGCTTCGAATGTCTGAATTTGCCGGTTTTTGTAGTAAGTATACAATCGCTTGCGCTCGACATTCATTTCAACCCGTCCGCAATGCAGAACGAGCGCTTTGGCTCCGATCGAACCGGCATGTTCAATCGACCGCCGGGTCCAGCGTACGGCTTCCCTCCGGGCGTCCTCACTCGGTTCGGAAAGTAGAAATATATCACCGCCGCCTTTGCCATTTGGTGCTGTATCGGGGATGGGGAAAAAATTATGGACACTGGATACGATGAGCTTTGATTGGTTGATGAAACTCCGAAGCTCCTGGAAAAGATCCATGTCAATTTTGTAGCTCAACTCCAGGCTGCAAATGTTCAACGCCATCAACCGCTCGAAAATATCCAGGCCGCGAATCTGCCCGTCAGCAAGGTATGAGGTAGATAAACTCAGCATTGGATTAAATTAGCGGACCCTGGCGTAAACAGCAAGAAAAATAACGATTCGGATTTTCCAGATGCAATTTAGTAATTCAACCGCAAGAATTGGGTGGATAAATTGTCTCGACTGGTATTATATTGGTCCCGGAAATCAACAGGAGGCGATCACAATGAGTTCAATGAAACCAACCGAGTGGGGTATGCTGATTTTACTGTCGATCTTTTGGGGCGGGTCTTTTTTCTTCACGGAAATAGCACTGCTGGATTTTCAGCCTTTCACGCTGGTATTTCTGCGGGTCTCTCTGGCGGCAGCAATATTGATCGGGGTCGTTTATATGAGAGGGCAACGAATGCCCGGGTCTCTCAAGGTTTGGTTGGCTTTTCTGATTATGGGGGCGCTCAACAATGCAATTCCCTTCAGCTTGATTGTATGGGGACAAACACGGATTGAAAGCGGAGTGGCTTCCATTTTCAATGCCACCACTCCCATTTTTACGGTACTATTGGCCCACGTGTTGACCTCGGATGAAAGACTGACGGTGCGAAAAGTTCTGGGTGTCCTGATGGGTTTCACCGGCGTCTACATCATGATGCAACCGGAGTTGAAGGATGGTTTCAGCTGGCGCGGACTGGGCCAGGTGGCCGTGATTGGGGCTGCCATTTCATATGCCTGCGCGGGAATTTATGGTAAACGATTGAAAAAAACCGCGCCTATGGTCAATTCGGCCGGAATGCTGATCTGCTCCACTTTGATGATGTTGCCGTTAGCCGCAATAATTGATACACCCTGGTCCATTAGCCCCTCACCGGGAGCTGTCGCGGCAGTTTTTGGGATTGCGGTCATCAGCACGGCAATGGCATATTTGCTGTATTTCCGGATATTGGCGACGGCCGGCGCCACAAATGTGCTGCTCGTCACATTTCTGATTCCCATTAGTGCATTGTTACTGGGCGTTGGCCTACTGGGCGAGGTGGTAAAAGTTCTGGAAATCGCCGGTATGGGGTGCATCTTTTTAGGACTGATGGTAATCGATGGAAGGGCCCTGATGTGGTTCAGTAAAAGGAGGATTATATGGCAACCAAGATGAAAACTTCAACGAAGATTTTGACCACCCCCCGCATGGAGCGATGCATTGGCTGTCATGCCTGTTCATTGGCCTGTGCCCGCCTGGTGAATAAGAAATTATCCTGGGACACGGCGGGTATTCGGATTGTATCTTCAGGCGGCATGTCTACGGGCTTTGAATCAAAAGCCTGCCTGGCCTGCGATCCTGCCCCCTGCGCGCGGGTCTGTCCAACCGGGGCTTTTTCTCAACGTAAGGGGGGAGGGGTGCGTGTCAAAAGAAAACTCTGTATACAGTGCGGGGAATGCGCCCCGGCCTGCCCGGTCGACGCCATCTATCTTGACGCCACCTCGGAGCCCTTTGTCTGTATTCACTGCGGCCGGTGTGTGCCGTACTGCCCCCACGAATGTCTGGAAATGGCTGAAGTTCCGGTTAAGCCCTCACCTGAAGATGCGGGAAAGGAGGCGGTGTCATGATCAGGGACCATTTCAGGATACTGACTGTGGACATTACATCGGGCAAGGGCAAAGTGGTTACACTCGAGGGCCGGGATACGGAAGCCGGGGGAAGTGGACTGGCAGCATTGCTGTTCAACCAATATGGTTACCCGGACAGGCCGTGGGATGATCCGGAGCAACCGTTGATCTTCGCCATCGGTCCGTTGACGGGCTATTTTCCCCTGATGAGTAAAACGGTGTGCGGCTTCAAATCACCGTACCACGATCAATACGGGGAAAGCCATGCCGGCGGCCGCTCTGCCTTTTCCCTGCGTTTTGCCGATCTGGACGGGTTGGTCATTAGCGGCAAGGCGAATAGACCCAGCTACCTCTCCATCGGATCGCGGCATCTTGAGCTCGAGGATGTTCACTACATGTGGGGTGTTGACTTGAAGAAATCCGGCAAGATGCTTCGCAAAATGATCGGTGGCTCCGGCCACCGGACCATCCTGCGTATCGGTCCGGCAGGGGAAAACCTTTCAGC
>JASJCE010000038.1 GCA_030066155.1 Desulfobacterales bacterium
CGATTCGACAACCAAATAGCCAAGACCATCGAAAATGCCGCTTGCTTCTGCTTTGGGACCCTGGCCCAACGGAGCGCAGTTTCTCGCCAAACCCTGAACGATTTATTATCCAAATTCACCGGCAGATTTAATCTGCTCGATATCAACCTGCGCAAAAATTGCTACTCCTATGAGACGATAAAAAGCTCTCTTGAGCAGGCCAATACCGTCAAGCTGAATGATGAGGAGCTGGCTCATCTGGCAGTCATCCTCGGGTTGCAGGGCCAAACGCCGCCGGATAGGGCCGAGGATCTTCTCAAACGTTCGAGACTGCAGTATGTGGTTGTAACGCTTGGTGCACGGGGCGCCTTCGCCATTTCACAAGAGGGCGAGAATGTCTACAGTCCCGGATATCGGGTAGATCTGGTCGACCCCTGCGGTGCGGGAGACGGATTTGCCGCAGCCTTCATCCACGCCCTCCTCGACGGTCAATCACTAGCCCAGGCCTGCCGACTGGGCAATGCACTGGGCGCCATAGTCGCCCAACAGGAAGGCGCCACCCAGCCTGTCTCTTTTGAGGAGCTGACGGCATTCATGAAAACAAATCAGCCCGGCATCATCGATCCAGCGTTCTCAGATTACATCGGCTGATCGTTTGAAAACTTCAACCAAATATCTCGCAGAGCCCGCTGAGCACGCAGAGCTTTTTTGCTTTTTCTCTGAGAACTCTGTGGTCTCTGTGAGAGATCAATTGACATAAGTTTATTTTCCGAAATTATTCAATTTTCAATCTTCAATCTTCAATTTATAGCGGGGCATAAAATGAAAACCATCAAAGGACCGGGCATTTTTTTGGCACAGTTTTTAAGGGATGAAAAACCGTTCAGTAATCTGGAGGGGATTGTCAAATGGGTATCTGATATGGGCTATAAAGGCGTACAGATACCGACCTGGGATACGCGGGTATTTGAACTGGATCAGGCCGCCGAATCCAAAGCCTATTGCGATGACATTAAGGAGACGCTGGAAGCTGCCGGCGTGGTGCCGATAGAGCTGGCATCTTATCTTCAGGGGCAGGTCCTGGCCGTCCACCCGGCCTATGAAACCATGTTTCAGCCATTCTTCCCTGACGGGCTCGACAAAACTCAGCGGGTGGAATGGGCCACCGATCAGCTGAAAAAGTCAATCGTTGCATCGGTCAACATGGGAACCAGCCACATATCCTGCATGTCCGGAGGGTTTGCCTGGCATATGATCTATCCCTGGCCGCAGCGGCCTGACGGCATCATCAATGAGGCCTTCAGCGAACTGGCCCGCCTGTGGCGACCGATTCTGGATATGGCTGCCGACAACGGCGTAACGTTCGGCTATGAGCTGCACCCGGGCTCGGATTTGTTTGATGGTGCGACCTATGAAATGTTCCTGGAAAAGACAGACGATCATCCGGCCGCCTGCCTGACATATGATGCCAGCCATTTTGTATTGCAGCAACTGGATTATCTGGAATTCATCAAACTCTATGGTAAGCGCATCAAGGCCTTTCACGTAAAAGATGCCGAATTCAGGCCTGACGGCAGAGTGGGCGTTTACGGAGGCTACCAGCCCTGGAACACGCGGGCCGGCCGGTTTCGATCTTTGGGAGACGGTCAGGTCGATTTCAAAGGCGTATTCACGCTGCTGACGGAAGCCGATTACGACGGCTGGGCCATCCTGGAATGGGAGTGCTGTGTCAAGAGTCCCGAACAGGGTGCCCGGGAAGGCGCACCCTTTATTAGCGAACACATTATCGAAGCCACCCGGATGGCCTTTGACGATTTCGCCGGCGGAGAAACCGACACCGCCCGCAACAGGCGGATATTGGGGTTGGATTAGCGGGTTGCGGCCCCAAAACGAGCTTCGCCTCTGACCGCGAGGGACCAGGCTGATCGAGGAAGAAGCTGAAGTCGCATAGTAGGGCAAATTACAAATCACAAGCACCAAATTACAAATAAATTTCAAAATCCAATATCCAATTACCGATACCCACTTTGACTTTTCGAGTCGGAACGCCAATTTTGAATTGGAACCGATGGTAAATTTATTACAGCAAAATTCCGATCCGGAATCACAAATAAATTAATGAAATTAATTTCCGGAATCCGACGGCAGCGGGAGGATGACCAGAAAATTTCTTTCCTTTAAGGTCAAAGACTTAGTTATCCGAGTTATGTTGGAAATACTCTGATACAATCGTTTGGATATTTGAATTTGAATCATTGGGATTTATTTGAGATTTGGGATTTGTAATTTGTGATTTTAAACCGTACCTTGTTGACAAGTTAAACGCCCATCAATGCCCTGAAAATAACCTTAACCCTTGAACCTTTCTCCTGAACCTTTACTCCTGAACCCTGAACCTTTACTCCTGAACCCTGAACCTTGAACCCTAAACCTTAAACCTTTATTCCTAAACCTTGAACTTTTTTTCCTGAAACCTGAACACTGACACCTGAACACTGACGTGAAACCTGAATCCTTCGTCATCATTTACTGTCAAACAGGTACATGTTATTTCCTAACTTCAGAATACACCGGTCACAGCACATCAATAAGGAGGGATGACAACCAATGGAATCATGGAAACGCAAATTACGAATGGGGATGGTCGGTGGTGGCCAGGGGGCTTTTATCGGCTGGGTACACCGTATGGCGGCTGCTCTCGATCAGCAGGTCGAGTTTGTTGCGGGCTGCTTTTCACGGGATTTTGAGAATACCAGGCTGACCGGTGAACAGCTTTACCTGGACCCGGCCCGGTGCTATCCGTCATACCAGGAAATGGCGAAAGCCGAAGTGAGTTTGCCGCCGAACCAGCGCATCGATTTTGTTTCAATCGTGACCCCCAACGATTCCCATTTCCCGATCGCCAAATCCTTTTTGGAGGCCGGCATCCACGTGGTTTGCGATAAGCCCATGACCTATACGCTCAAAGAGGCTCAAGAACTCGTCAAACTCGTTGAAGATTCCGGGCTGGTTTTCGCCCTGACTCACAATTACACCGGACATCCCATGGTAAGGCATGCACGCCAGCTGTTTGCCTCCGGTCAAATGGGTAACGTCCGCAAAGTCATTGTCGAGTATCTGCAGGATTTTCTGATGTATCCCCATGAAAAAGAAGGCATGAAGCAGGCAATCTGGCGTGTGGATCCCAAACAGGCCGGCCTCGGTGGGACCCTCGGAGATGTCGGCTCCCACGCGCTGAATTTGATGGAGTACATAACGGGTGACCCGGTGACACGGATCTGTGCCGATAAAAGCACATTTCTGCCGGACCGGGAGTTGGATGAGGACGTCAACGTACTGCTGCATCTGAGCGGTGGCGGCAAAGGTGTGCTCAGCGTCAGCCAGATTGCAACAGGAGAGGAAAACAATCTCTGGATTCGGGTCTATGCATCGAAGGGTGCAATTGTCTGGCGCCAGGAAAACCCCAACTACCTGGAAGTTTACCGCTACGGGGAACCCCGGCAAACTATGACCCGTGGCAGCGATTACGTATCAGCCGCTGCCGGGGATGTCAGCCGCATACCCACCGGGCATCCCGAAGGATATCTGGAGGCCTTTGCCACCATTTACTGCAAAGCGGTCGAGGCCATCCGCAACCACATCGACGGCGCTCCAATGAAATCCGAAGACTACGATTTCCCCACGGTTTACGATGGGTTGCGCGGAATTCAATTCATCACGAAAGCAGTCGAGTCCTCCAACAACGGCGCCGTCTGGGTGGAGCTAGAATCCGATCCCAGATGAGCCTGCTTCGGTTCGGTCAGTAAGGGTATTAGGAAGGATAACCGTGGCCAGCCATGCTCAGGTGTCAGCAAAAAAGTTCGACCCGTTGGGTCGCAGTCCCTAATGTAACGGACTTACTTTCACTTGTGTTGAACTTCAGTTTTATCTCCAATAAACTCCAAAGCCAGCAGTGTCTGATCATCTTTCACCAAAGCCGGGCCGCGGAAATGGTTCAATTCCCCTATAATTGCGGCAATCATTTTATCCAGCGGCAACTCGAGATGACGCTGAAACGCGTCGAGCAGGCGTTGGGTATCAAACATTTCGCCCTCAATATTGAATTGCTCGGTGATACCGTCAGAGAATACCAGAAATCGATTTCCGTGCAGCAGCATGTCGATATGAATCTGCGGCCAGGGCTCGACCTCATCAGCCAGGCCGACCGGAGGTCCGCCATCAATGTATAGTTGCCCGGTGCGCGAAAAAATAGGGTTGTGATGCCCGAAATTCGAGCACGTCAATTGCCGTCCACTCCGGTCGAAGCGAAAAAAAAGCCCCGTCGCAAAAACAACTTCATCGCCGATGGCGTGTTGGAGCAACGCCCGATTGAGTGTGGACACCGAAGCGCCGGGTCCTAAGTCTGCATCGGCAATCTCGTCGAGGATTACCGCCATTTGGGTTGCCAATCGGCCGGCAGCGATTCCATGTCCCATGGCGTCGGCATGCGTCAACTGCGCAACGCCTTGCGGGAATTCTCGATGCCAGAGCAAATCACCGCCGATGGTTTCGAGGGGCCTGAAATGCCGTGCGGCACGAAATCCGGGAATTCGAATCGTCCGCATGAAAATCCGTTGCTGGTACTCCCGCGTTACCCGATGGGGGTCTTCCAGATCACCGAGCCGCTTGCCGAGCCGGGGCAATGCATCCCGGGATTCATCGACCCAAAGGATATGATGGACGAGCCAGGCCACTTTACCGTCGTCGTCTTTCCTGGGCGTAATGCGAAGCTGATATATTCGCTTCTCGAGGGGTGATGAGCAAATGAAATTTTCTTTGTGAAGGGGAATACGATCTTCAAGCAGCAAACGATAGATGTGCTTCCAACGCTCTTTCTCCTTGCCGCTCACGTTTTCCAAAATGTTTGAGTCCCAACCCGGATCCAGGATCTTGTCGCCGCCGTTATTCAGAGCGAAACTTTCCCAACGACCATTTGTGTAAATGACATTGAGATGCTTATCTGCGATGTAGACGGTGTCGGCAGCGTTTACATCGGACGGGGGTATGTCGGCGATTCGGTTCACTATCGTAGCCCGGAAGTTTGAAGATCTACCCTGTTGAAAAGCACATCATAGACCAGTTGTCTCTGACCTGGCACCGAGGACCCGGCTTTGATTTTACCCCAGCTTCCGGCTCCGCTTGCTGGCCGGAGGGAAGAGCCTACAGCTCGGAGAGAGGGGTGCAGTTTACTTTGGACAGCGCGTGGAATGATGGAATTGCGGCCTCCGGCTCGGAGAGCCTACGGATCGGAGAGAACAATGGAATATTGGGTATCAAAAACGGATGATAGTCTGATTTTAATCTCTGATTTCCGCAATCATCATAAAATCAGACATCATTCTGCTAATCCCATTATTCCAACATTCCAGTATTCCAATATTCCACTGCATTCATGCACGGCACAGCCTATTATCTCTGACCCCCGCAAAGAACACGGGATCTTCGACTGGCCACGCTTCCGGCCCGTAGGGCCTGCAGCCCGGAGGGAGAACCAGGATTTCTATTTTGGATTAAATATCCGGCTTCTCGTTCGTACCATACAACTTGTTGGCCCTATCGTAAATTTTTTGAATAATGTCGCCTAAATCCATGTTGTGTTGATTGATCCAGTCCGAGGTGGTCTGCATGATGCTCCGGTCTACCGGCGGCGGCTTTTTAGCCGGAGGCGGTGACCAGACGTCTTCGTTGAATACAACGTCCCGGACCGTGATCTTATCCTTGGTGACGTTCCAGACCATCATATCGTTGGCGAGCGTAAGCGGCCCGTCATAAGTGGATCGAATACCCTCCTGAATTTTGGGAGCGGTATCGAAGTCGTTGAAGAAATGGTAGGCAATCGCCAGTCTTGGTTTTACCGCGCTCATGACCTTCCCGAATGCAGGCGGGGCCGTGTGAATCTGGGTGCCGACATTCAGCGCCCTCGACACCGGAAAGTTCATCTTCTCAACCAGGTCCGGTACGGCGATAAAGCATTCGTGAATTGCCACATCGGCGTTTTGCGCATATTTTAAATACCACTTATTATGAAAATGTCGATTTTCGAATTTCTTTCATTTCCGAGTCTCTCCTGATTTTCTTCGGGTTAATAATTGAAATTTTTTACCGGTCCCACGCGGATAATCAGATCGATTTCGGGTCTTGAATGAAAAGTCTATGGAAGAAGTCAATCGCGGTAATTCGCGAGACAATGGATACTGTTTTTAATTGAATCCAACCAGTGCGAAATTTATCATGAACTAAGGTAAGCTAAGTGACTTTTCCTGTCAATTATATTCAGGATTGTGCTAATTGGGACGGGCCCGATATTGCGCAATCTGTCTGGAAATGGCGACTACGGTGTCGTTCCGGTCCCAGATAACACCATCCTCTTCAAGCAGTCCGCAGGTAATGAAACGGGTCCGGAAAACGCATTTCAGCCACTTCGAAGTCGGCAAATTGCGAATATTTACGGAATATTCGATCGTCGGGACCCAGGCAACCATGCCATGCCGGGACAAAACCGCCGGCGGAAAGGCGTCTGCAACCAGCAATATTGATGGTGCATCGAAAAATCGATCATCTCTGAATTTGATCCAGCCCTTTATCTCCGATCGATCAGAAAGATGCCCGGACATCCAGCCGGCGCTGCCTGGCTCCAATCGCAGGTCCATGTTCCGGAATATCGTGTACCCGGGAATTTCGGGCACCAAAACACAATCCTCCGGTCCATCCATTTTTATGGACTGCGCTTCACAACTTTCCACACCACACTCGAGATTCTCTTTCGCAAACGTGCCAAAGGCCCTGATTTTTTCGGCTCCGCTTTGAATCAGCTTAGCCTGAAATCGATCGAATTGCCTTGATGCAGCCATCTTTTCAATTTCGATTTCAACAGCGCCCGGTTCACAGCGCCTTAAAAAATTGGCCGTTACAATAGGGGTGGCGTTCTTATGGCTGTTCTGCATCATGGCATTCGCCAGCATTGCAGTTAAATAACCGCCGTCGGGAACCCCGTTAACAGACCAATTGTCTGAAACCTGTCCTGCGTAGGAAAAAGAATCGATCTTTTCCAGTGTCAAATCCTTATCAAACTGATGCATTTTTCTCCGAATCTCCAAGGATGTGGTTAATCATTGTATAAATATTATAGATTGTTGAGTTTTCTTTTTGCCGACGCATGGATTCGAGACCTTGATATCCGATTTCGATCTGATTATCGACTACACGATCAGTTTCTGCAAATAAAAATTGGAATAAAATTTGATCAACGGTTCTCTACAGAATATCTTCAGGGCGGATTAATTCATTAGATTTGCGTTCAATCATTGACACCCAAGTCAGGTATAATTACCATTTTTTTCATAATTTTGAAGATGATATAGCTGAAAAAAAGCGCAAAAAGCACAAAAGCCAAATTTTACACTTAATACTTTAAATAGGTTGCGAAGTCAAAATTCGAGAATTGCGACTTTTTACGGGGCCGTCAAAGATCAAATACTGTAAGTATTTTGCGAGCCTGAACGACGAAGTAAACCATAAAATATTCAATAATCAATATTCAATATTCATTTCCGGCTCAGCCGGCTTAGGGCTCTAAACAGGGAGTTCTCATTTTCAGCTTTATAAAAACTTTATATTTGCCTTCAATGGCACTGGCCGCTGGGTTGATGTTTAATCCGGACATGTTGACCCTATTCGGCAACAGTCTCGGGGCAGTCGGATGGTTCTTTGGATTGATAATACCGGTTGCGACCATCGTCCACTTGATCACCATCCATAGTTTTAAGGTGCTAACTGATGCGGCCAGTAATCATCTCGTAGGATTCCAGGACTATATTGGACGACGCACTGCCGCGGTCATTTTACTATGCGGAAAATTGCCGTTTGCCGTTTGTACCTCGGCGGCCCTGGCGGTTACAGCGGGATTTGTATTTAACGAAGTTTTTGTATATTGGTTTCCAAATTTTGCGTTTGCATTTCTGCTGCTGGGAGCAACAGCGGCTTTAAACCTGATATCGAAAACGGCAGCACAAACGATGCAAGTGATTGCAGTCGCAGCCGTTGGCATCGGCCTGATTATTTTGAGCGGAGCCGGTTTGTCAAACTTACCCGGTGAAATTAGCGGGCATGAATTCAAATTCAACTTCAGTTACCGGTACCTGGCGGCGGCATTTGTCGTGCTGATCGGTTACGACTTAGGGCTCTATGCTCACGGAGATGATCGCAACGAATCGTGGAGGTCGAACGCAATGGTCGCCGCAGTGATAGCGGGTGCCCTGATACTTTCCCTCTGGGGATTGGCAGCGATGTCGGTTGTCTCCCCGGAAAGGCTCGAATCAAGCACTGTTCCTTATATGACGGCAGCCCGAAAAGCACTGGGTGAGCCCGGGCGCTATATTATGGGAACGGTGGCCATCGCTGCGGTTTTCAGCGTGCTGAACTCGATGATGCACTCAGTGAGCCTGATGACCGGTCAGCTGGCCAATCTGTACTATGATCAACGTCTTTCTGACAACCCGACAAATTTTCGTCCGGCGACAGTTCTACTGATATCCGGTACAAGCGCATTTCTGATGGCCATGGGGTTTGCGGGAGAACCGCATCTCGAAACCTGGATCCGGGCAAGCATTACCCTGTGGCTGATATACTATATTGTCGTCAATATTTCAGCCATCCGGGCCCTGCGCCAAGGCTCCGCTTCGTCATCCCGGGAAAAGATTTCAGCGAATCTGCCTCTGAAGTTATTTTCCATCGCGGTGTTGGCCCTGGCAGGTACCGGTATTATTCTGATAGAGCCGGAACCGGTTCAACTCTTAAAGTTCTCAGTATTTGTAATTGCTGTGCTGGCAGTTGTTGTATATTTATTCGATACGATTCTCTATCGTAGCCGGTAGAAGCACCCGCTGCAGTAAAGGGTGCCGTATTTAAACGTTAAATTTTAACCCTTAAACATCAAGGAGCAATATAATGACAACTACGCATAAAAAACTGATTTGCCTGGCCCTGGTAGCGACGTTTCTGATTTTGGCCCCGACATCAATGGTATTCGGCAAAAAGATTCCGCTCATAACCAAGGAGGAGTTGAAGCCGATCATGGGCGATGCCGATGTCGCTATAATTGATGTCAGAAAGGGGCGCGATTGGACCTCCAGTGAGTTCAAAATCAAAGGCGCCGTTCACGGTGATCCCAAAAAGGTTGCAGATTGGAATAAACAGTTTAACAAAGACACCAAACTGGTTCTATACTGCGCCTGACCGAATGAGTACACCAGTGCCAGTGTGGCACGGAAGCTTCAAGGCTTGGGATTCAACAACGTTTATGCCCTGAAAGGCGGCTGGAGAGAATGGTCGAGAGCCAAGTATCCGGTTGAAGAAAAGTAAAGGATCCTGGCCGAGCTGTAGAATCTCTGGTTTTAGAGCCCGTGGGGCGGACCAGGACCTGGTCCGCCCAACAGGCGCCAGGTTTGGTGTCAGGAGGCAAGCGGAATGATGATGCAAAAAAATCAGAACCTTGAACCCTATAAACCTTGAACCTTTGAACCTTATTCTCGTGAACCTGTGAACCCTTACAGTCTTTCCTCCCGTTTTTTCAAGAGATCTTCTCTGTGATACGAAATATCCCCCATATGACTTCGATTAATCTGATAAGAAAACCCGCCCTGAACGTCCAGCGCATTGAGCGTAATCGTCAACCTGTCAGACAGATCAGCTTTCAGGGCATCTTCATCAATATTGACAGCATGCCAGATTCTGCGAATCTGCATTCTTCTGATCAACCGTCGGATGAAAGAATTTAGAATCTCTGCTTCCGCCCGCAGAATTTTCTCCTTCCTCTGCTCGTCACTGTTCTTGAATGTCATCCAACGCATATGGGTCTGAGGCATAACAAAAACAAATTGAATGAGATCGTCATCTTCTCGATATTTAAGTTCATTCAGATAACTGTGCCGACCATCGACGTTGGTAAATTTGAGTTCATAGGCAAGCTGGAACAGAACAAAATCAAATACACTGATAGGTGCCTTCATGGCCTGCAGCATGGATTCGCTTGGGGCCGCTCGACTGGTTCCGTGAAAAAACATGGCAAAAAGCCCGGTTATAACTACAACTCTTTTAGCAAAGGTCATTTTTCCCCCTTTTTTGATTTATAAAAAAAATTAATATTTAGAGATAAAATTAATATTTTTGTCCTCGCGAATTGTGCCGAGCATCTATTATTATCATAATTATATATATTATCAATTATTTGCAAAAAAGTACGGCTGAATTTTGTGATTTTTTGTCTCTGAGAAATAACTTGACATCAACTTCATTTTAAGCAAAAGTTTATTGACTGAATTAAAACCTGGATTTGCAATATCAGGATATACCTGAATTTCGGCCAATAATTTATGAAGGAGTTGATCCGATGAAATTTGGCATGAACTTATTTCTTTGGGCTGATGATGTTCGGGATGACATGTTGCCCGTGATAGAAAAACTGAAAGAAATCGGCTTCGACGGTGTAGAGTTGCCGATTTTCGATCTCGATGCAAAAAAATGGAAGACCTGGGCTAAACGCCTTGACGATCTGGGTCTGGAAAGAACAGCGGTGACCTGCTGCAACGAGACCGCCAACCCGATCAGTCAGGATCCCACAGTGCGATCCCGTGGCATCGACCTGCTCAAGCAGACATTGGATTGTTGTCAGGCCGTGGGCGCCTACTCGCTAAATGGGCCACTGCATTCCGGACTCGGCGTTTTCAGCGGAAAGGGACCAACACCGCAGGAATGGGACTGGGCCGTCGCAAGTCTTAAAACCGTATCCGAACATGCAGGCCAGTGCGGTGTCAAACTTGGAATTGAATTTTTGAATCGGTTTGAAACCTATTTTCTGACCTGCACCGCCGATGCGGTCAAATTTGTCGAAGCGGTGGACCATCCCAACTGCTGTATGATGTATGATACCTTTCATGCCAATATCGAAGAAAAGGATGTGGCCGGAGCGATTCGTTCGTGCGCCGATCACTTGATTCATGTCCACACCTCGGAAAACGATCGCAGTACGCCGGGGACCGGCGGCATAGCCTGGGATACAACGTTTGATACATTGAAGGAAGTCGACTACGACGGCTGGATGACCATCGAGGCCTTCGGCCAATCCCTGGGTGATCTGGCCGCCGCCACCAAGATATGGCGCCGTATGTATGAATCGGAGGAGCAGCTGGCCAGAGACGGCCTGAAATTTTTAAAAGAAGAAGTTGCCAAACGCTGGTAAATACCGAAAGGTTAAAGGTTTAAGGTATAAGGTGCAAGGTATAAGGCACAAGGTAAAAGGCGAAACAGCCATTCTCTATAAAGGGAATTTATTTTTCATCTGGTAGGAGACTTGAAGGATGGTAATTTGATTGGCTGAATTATCAATAAATAAAAGAAACTTAAACCCGTATCAACCAGTCAACCAATTAGCTAAATAACTACTACCAGTTGCACTCCCGGAGACGCTTGATTTGGTTCATCTTCGATGTATTAACCAGTATATTGTCGACTATTTACACCAGGAGGTTTGTTATGAGTGAGAAAGTAAATATCGCTATCATCGGACTTGGATTTGGCGCTGAGTTTATCCCGATCTACCAGCGCCATCCGCACGCGAGTATGCACAGCATCTGCCAGCGAACCGAAAGCAAGCTGAATCAGATCGGCAATGCCTTCGGGGTCGAAAAACGATATACCGATTATGATGACGTGCTAAAGGACCCCGAAGTCGACGCCGTGCACATCAACACCCCGATTCCCGACCATGCACCGCAATCCATCAAAGCATTGAAAGCGGGCAAGCACGTGGCCTGCACCGTCCCCATGGCAACGACGGTAGCGGAGTGCCAGGAAATTGCGCGCCTGAGCCGGGAAACCGGCAAAAAATATATGATGATGGAAACCGTCGTTTACAGCCGCGAGTTTCTTTTGGTCAAGGAGCTGTATCAAAAAGGAGAACTGGGAAAAATCCAGTTTCTCCAGGCAAGCCACCAGCAGGATATGGATGGCTGGCCGGATTATTGGCCGGGATTGCCGCCCATGCACTACGCCACTCACTGCGTGGGTCCCTGTCTGGCGTTAACCGATTCCCTCGCGGAATATGTCTCCTGCTTCGGCTCCGGAACGATACGGGAAGAGTTGATTCCGGAATACAATTCTCCGTTTGCGGTGGAAACCACTCACATTAAATTCAAAGATTCAGATTTGTGCGCCCGGGTTTATCGTTCGCTGTTTGATACCGCCCGCCAATACCGCGAAAGTTTCGATGTCTACGGAACTAAAAAGGCTTATGAGTGGCCGCTCATCGAGGGTGAAGATCCGGTGATCCATACCGCCAAAAGACCCGAACCGGAAATCCCCGAACGCGTTAAAGTTCCGGATTATGCGCATCTGCTGCCGGAGCCGATCCAGATGTTCACAACAAAAGGTGTTTATGACCTGGATGAGCAGCAGCATCTGTCTTTCACCCAGGGAGCCGGGCACGGCGGGTCGCATCCGCATCTGGCCCATGAGTTTTTGATGAGTCTGGTTGAAGACCGCGATCCTTTTCCCAATGCGGCCCAGTCAGCCAACTGGACCAGTGTCGGTATCCTGGCCCACGAGTCGGCCCTGAAAGGTGGTGAGACGATTAGGCTGCCGGAGTTTTAGAAAGAACCAGCGTTATTGGTTATTCGTGTCTTAATTGTAATGTTCTTGTATTAAAAAAAATCATCACGAATGTGCGAAAACTTTCGTGCCCTTTTTCGTGTTTTCTAAATTTCGTGCTTTCGTGATTGTCTTTTTTTAGCCTAGGATAAAAGTTAATTTTTTAGCCTACAATAAAAGTTAAATGGATGGGGGTAAGAATGAATGAATTTTTTCCCGATATTCAGCAGGCGATACCGTTTGAGGGACCGGAATCCAAAAATCCGCTGGCCTTCAAGTATTACAATCCACAGCAGATGGTGGGCCAGCAAACCATGCAGGAACATCTGCGATTCTCGGTCGCGTATTGGCACACCTTCAAGGCCAGCGGAATGGATCCATTCGGCGCTCCGACCTTTGAGCGACCCTGGATCAAGGCCGAAACACCAATGGAGCAGGCCGAGTATACCGTCGGAGCAGCCTTCGAATTTGCCCGAAAGTTGGGCGCTCCGTTTTACTGCTTTCATGACCGCGATCTGGCACCCGAAGGCGCAACCTTCGCAGAATCCTGTCAAAATCTGGAGAAGATGGTGGCCAAAGCCAAGCAGTTACAGGACGAAACCGGTATAAAGCTGCTGTGGGGGACTGCCAATCTGTTCGGTCATCCGCGATATGCCCATGGCGCCGCCACCAATCCGGATGCCCACGTATTTGCCTATGCCGCATCTCAGGTCAAGCATGCGATTGCGGCGACCAAGGAGTTGGGCGGCGTCAATTACGTATTCTGGGGCGGGCGCGAAGGCTATGAAACCCTGCTGAACACCGACATGAAACGTGAGCAGGAACAGATGGCCCGCTTCTTTCACATGGCCGTCGACTATGCCAAACAAATCGGATTTGAAGGCCAATTCCTGATCGAACCGAAACCCAAAGAGCCGACCAAACATCAGTATGATTTTGATGCCGCAACGGTTTTAAGTTTCCTGCGGGCCTACGATTTATTCGATCACTTCAAATTGAATATTGAAGCCAACCATGCAACGCTCGCCGGCCACACGTTTGAACATGATTTAACCGTGGCGTCCATCAATGGCAAACTGGGCAGCATCGATGCCAATATCGGCGACCCGCTATTGGGATGGGACACCGACCAGTTTCCGACGGACCCGGCGATATGCACATTGGCAATGCTGGTGGTATTGAAACAGGAGGGCATTGCTCCGGGCGGGCTGAATTTCGATGCCAAACCGCGCAGAGGATCTTTCGACGAAATCGACCTGTTTTATGCCCATATCAGCGGTATGGACACATTTGCCCGCGGGCTGCTGGCTGCCCATCAAATTATCGAGGACGGGGTACTGGACAATTTCATTGAAGAGCGCTACAGCAGCTATGCGGAAGGATTTGGCAAAAGCATCATTGACGGTCAGGAGAGTTTCGATTCCATCGAGCAGTTCATTTTGCAACAGGGAGATCCGGCCTACAAAAGCGGTCGCCAGGAAATGCTGGAAAGCATTCTGCATTCGTACGTGTAGGCTGGGACGCTGGTAGGCTTGGAGGCTGGAAGGCTGGGAGCTTGGAAGACGAGAAACTGAGAGGTTGGGAAGGTAGGACGACCGGAGGATAAGAAGTTGTGAAGGTGAGAGGATGAGAAATTGAGAAGATGAGAAGATAGGAAAGTGGGGAACTTAAGAATGCTGAAATTCCGGGACGCGCGGAAGTTGGGAAGCTTTATCGCTTCCAAGCCTCCCGGCTTTAAAGCCCTCACGCCTCCGAGCCTTCAGGCGTTACTGCCACCCATCTTTCCAGCTTTTCTTACCTTCGTACCCTCTCACCTTCTCATCTTCTCAATTTCTTGCATTCCAGCATCCCAGCTTATGTGCTTCCAAGCCTTCCAGCTTCCAGGCTTCCCAGCTTCTTTGCCTTCTGACATTGGTGAAGTAAAACGATGATCTAATTCAAACGGGCGTATCAAGTTTGCGCCGAGGCATAGCCATGTCTGACCAATTATTCATCGGAATTGACAGCGGCACCCAGGGCACCAAGGGTGTTATCTTCAGCCGGGAAACCGGTTTGATTCTTGCCGAGGCTTCCACCGAGCATGAGCTAATTGAAAACATCGGCGGACGGCGGGAGCAGAAGCCGGAATGGTGGATTGACGCCTGTACCGATGTCATCGACCGGATTCTGAGCCAGACGGCGGCGTCCCGAAACCAGGTCTGCGCCATCGGGGTCTCCGGTCAACAGCACGGGATGGTGCCGCTTGACAATCAGGGCGATGTAATCCGGCCGGCCAAACTGTGGTGCGACACGGAGACCTCATCCCAGTGCGATGAAATCACGGCCCGCGTCGGCAGGCCCGAAGATGTGGTCGAATTGATCGGAAATTCGATTGCCGCCGGCTTCACCGCCTCTAAAATATTGTGGCTAAAACAGCATGAACCCCGGAACTATGATCGTCTGGCTGCTGTTCTGCTGCCCCACGACTACATCAATTTCTGGCTGACCGGTCAGAAAAAAACGGAATTCGGCGATGCGTCCGGTACGGCCTATTTCGATGTCAAAACCCGGACCTGGTCCCAGGCCCTGCTGAATGCCATTGACGACAGCGGCAAATTGCAGGATTGCCTGCCGGAGTTGATCGGTTCGGACGAACCGGCGGGAACCATCAAGAGCGAAATCGCCGAACGGTTTCAACTCAATCCGAACGTTATCGTATCATCGGGCGGCGGGGACAACATGATGGCGGCCATCGGCACCGGCAATGTCGTGACGGGTGTCGTGACGACCAGTCTGGGAACTTCCGGAACGATTTATTCGTACTCCGACACGCCCGTAATTGACCCGAATGGAGAGTTGGCCGCTTTTTGTTCCAGCAGCGGCGGCTGGCTGCCCCTGGTCTGCACAATGAATGTGACCGTTTCAACCGAACTCACCCGGGAGATTCTCAACCTCCCGGTGGAGGAACTCAATACCCGGGCATCTGCCGCCCCGGCCGGCTCGGAGGGCATATTACTGCTGCCTTACTTCAATGGTGAGCGGACACCGGCCCTGCCGAACGCCAGCGGAGTTCTCTTCGGATTAACAAGCACGAATTATCGTGTTCAAAATGTCGCCCGGGCATCAATGGAGGGCGCAACCCTGGGACTGCGCTATGGACTGGATGTTTTGAGAAAACAGGGCCTCACCCCAACCGAAGTCCGTCTGGTTGGCGGCGGTGCCAAAAGTTCTCTCTGGCGTCAAATGGTGGCCGACATATTTGCATGCCCGATCGTCTGCCCCGAATCTTCGGAAGCCGGCGCGATGGGAGCTGCCCTGCAGGCCATGTGGTGTTATCTCAATCAGACGGAAGGTAAAGTTGCCCTGCAGGAGTTGACGGAAAAATACATCAAGTTGGATGAATCCACCCGGGCCGAACCGGAAGGATCGACCACCGAGAGATATGATGAGATATATCAAAAATACCTGCAGTTGAACAAAATGATGGCACCGATGTTTCAAGAACCCTAACGGCAATGGAGTGTTGGAGTAGTGGAGAGCTGGAGTGATGGAGTTAATCGATTGCGGATTTCGGAATTTAAAGATTGGATTGGTGTAATGTTGGAAAGATGGCGCAGGGGAATAATCCTTTTGCTGCACTCAGTCTGTTTTTTTAAATAGATAGAATACCATCATTTGACATTCGACAATCGTCATTCGTCATTCAAATGACCGGTCTGACGCGGTTAAAAGGGGACTTATACAACTCCTGTAACGCCATGCTGGCGGCACCCCGCGCCCAGTCCGTGTCCTGCCACTTTTGGATGATAATCTGGAGGGTTTCATACATTTCCGGCGTTGTGTGCTTCTCAATCGTTTTGTGCATCGGTTTAAACAGCAGATCACCGGCCCTGACCCCCTCGCCGGCAACGATGACCTTTTCAGGATTGAAAATCTGGACTAGACCGGAAATTCCCAGGCCCAGGATTTCCCCGCCTTTTTTAAAGATCTTTCGCAATGCAGGCTCCCCCTTCCGGGCAATACCGGTAACCTCTTCAATCGTCAGAGAAGAATAGTCAGGGCATTTCCACCTGCCGGCTTTGCCGGCTTCGATGGCAGATTGCAGAATGCGGTAATCGGCCACATAAGCCTCGATACAGCCACGCTTGCCGCAGCGGCATTGAGCTCCGCCGGGTATGATAACCATATGGCCGAGTTCCGCTCCAATACCGTTTAAACCCCGATAAAGCTGTCCATTGACGACGATCCCCATCCCCACGCCGTGTTCGACAGTAACCACGATAAAATTATCAACACCGCGTCCTTCACCGAACCATTGCTGCGCCAAGGTTACGGTATTGGCATCATTTTCGATGAGGGTTTTGATCTTAAAACGATCCTGAATCAGCTCCCTCAGGGTTGTGTTTCCCCGCCGATAGAGCGGCGACCAGTACGTAATCCCTTTATTGCTGTCTACAAGGCCGGGAATGCCAATACCGATGCCGGATATTTTGCGCATATTCAAGCGGGCTTCGGCAACGCAGTGGCGAATGCCATCCTCTATTAAATTTGCGACGAACTCCACTGAACGTTTGCCGATCCTGACCGGCACGATCAAAGAGCTCAGCACATCGGCCTGCATGTCCGTGACGGCGAAACTGACCTGAAAAGCGGATAATTTGACCCCCACAACGTAAGCGGCAGCGGGATTCAATCCCAGCAAAACACGCCGCCTGCCCCTGGACGCCGAGGGCTCGGTTTCCTTTTCAAAAATCATTTTTTCTTTGATCAGACGAGCGGTTATATTGGTTACCGCCGCCCGGCTCTGACCGGTCAATTCAGCGATTTCCACCCGGGATATCGGTCCGGCCTTGCGAATTGTATTCAAGATATTGAATTGATTGATCGCCTTGGTCAGTTCACGATTTGCGACTTCCATGGATTTCGGTTTCTTTTGATTCTTAGATTAAATTAATTCATGCTTGATCGGCAGGCGTCCGACATCGCAGGCTGTTTTTCAAATCAAGTCCTATTCCGCTAAACCCATTATGAATATTGATATTTTAAAGGTTCGGCTGCAAAAATCAAAATCATCTTGACAAAATTTCGGCTTTGATGCAAGTTAAATCGAACTTATTTGATTTATTCGATGAATTAAAACCTGTATTTTGTATGATAACCACAGACCGCTTTCGAAAGGAGAGGTTATGGAGCTTAATCGAAAGTTAAAAATGGGAATGGTTGGTGGCGGCAGAGATGCCTTCATCGGCGCCGTGCATCGTAATGCCGCTCTGATGGACGGAAAGGTCGAATTCGTTGCAGGCGCACTTTCATCCGAACCCGAGAAGGCCAGAGCATCCGGTCGGGATTTGTTAATCGGCGAGGATCGGTCCTATGAGACCTGGCAGGAGATGGCAGCGCAGGAATCCAAATTGCCCGAGGGCGATCGCATTGATTTCGTCTCGATTGTCACGCCGAATTTCATGCATTTTCCTATTGCTAAGGCCTTTGCCGATGCCGGAATCAATATCATCTGCGACAAACCCATGACCTACACGTTGCAGGAAGCCAAAGACCTGGTAAATATCGTCAATCAAACCGGGATTATATTTGCCCTGACGCACAATTATACCGGTTACCCCATGGTCAAACAGGCCCGCCATATGGTTCGTGGTGGCGAGGTTGGTGAAATTTTGAAAATAGTCGTTGAATATCCCCAGGGCTGGCTGATAACCGCTCTCGAGGCCGATGGGCAGAAGCAAGCCTCATGGCGAACCGATCCGGAGCGATCCGGCGTCTCCAACTGCATCGGTGATATCGGCTCCCACTGCGAAAATCTGGCCAACTACATCACCGGTCTGGAAATCACTGAAATGTGCGCCGATTTGAAAAGCATCCTGGACCGTCCCCTGGACAACGACGGCAACATCCTGCTGCACTTCGATAATGGTGCCTGCGGCATCTTGTACGCGTCCCAGTTCTCGGCGGGTGAGGAAAACAATTTGAGAATCCGGGTGTACGGCACCAATGGAGCCCTTGAATGGCACCAGGAGGAGCCGAACTATCTGTGGTTCCGAACCAATGATGGACCGGCACAACTCTATCGCCGGGGCAACGGCTATTTGTGCGATGCCGCCCAGCGCGCGAATCGACTGCCGCCCGGTCATCCGGAAGCATTCATAGAGGCCTTCGCCAATATCTATGTGAATGCAACCGATGCGATTCGAGCCAAAATCCTCGGCCAGGAACCGGATGAGTTGGTACTGGATTTCCCGACTGTAGTAGACGGGGCCAGGGGCCTGGCGTTTATCGAATCCGCTGTCGAAAGCAGCAAAAGCGATCAGAAATGGTATCCGATGAAAGACTTCACGTGAATTGAAGAATTCAATTAACCCCTATGAAATAGATTACCCGTAAACTCATTACAACGAACAGGGAGGAACAAATCATGGCAAGACCAGTGACTTTGTTTACCGGACAATGGGCGGATTTGCCCCTGACTGAATTGGCCCAAAAGGCCAGCGGCTGGGGCTATGACGGTTTGGAACTGGCCTGCTGGGGAGATCACTTCGATCCAGCCAAAGGGGCAGCCGATCCGGCTTACTGCGAGCAGCAAAAAAACATCCTCAAGGAAAATAACTTAAACGTTTATGCCATATCCCATCATCTGGCGGGACAGCTGGTTTGCGATCTGAACGATGATGCGCGTTCCGATGGCTTTGCGCCGGGCGACTGTGCCGGCGATCCGGAGAAGAAGCGTGCCTGGGCCGTGGAAACCATGAAACAAACGGCTATAGCGGCCAAGAACATGGGTTTGAAAGTCGTAAACGGTTTTACCGGATCATCCATCTGGCATCTGATTTACTCGTTTCCGCCGGTCAGCGAAGAACAGATCGAAAAAGGCTTCAAGTATTTTGCCGATATGTGGCACCCCATTCTGGATGTATTTGACGAAAACGGCGTCAAATTCGCCCTGGAAGTTCACCCCACCGAAATCGCATTCGACACCATCTCCGCGGAACGTGCCCTTGAGGCTATCGGACGCAGGGAGGCCTTCGGATTCAATTTCGATCCGAGCCACCTGGAATGGCAGGGTGTCGATCCGGCCAAATTCATCAGGACCTTTCACGACCGGATCTATCACGTACATATGAAAGACGCGGCGGTCACGTTAGACGGCTCCTCCGGAATCCTCGCCAGCTATTTAAATTTTGGGCAGCCCGGACGCGGCTGGGACTTCCGATCCCTGGGCCGGGGCCAGGTTGATTTCGAGGAGATTATCCGGGCTCTGAATGAGATCAGCTACGATGGTCCGCTATCTGTCGAATGGGAGGACGCCGCCATGGATCGCGAGGCTGGTGCCGAGGAGGCTGCGGCTTTTGTCAAGGACGTCGACTTTAAACCGTCCGGCCGCATGTTTGACGAGGCGTTTTCCACTGATTGATTTCTCCGCTGATTTCTCCGCCTTGGAAAATTTGCACATTCTGTGACCAGTTAATTTTGAATACGGGGGGAATGTAGCTAGAGTGACGGATCAGCGGAGAAATCAATTTAGCTCAATCCCCAGTATAGAAATATCGTCTTTTGGTTCGGTGCCCTTGCCGAATTTCATCAGGGCCCGGAACTGCTGGTCAACCAGCGCATCTACCGATTCGTCATTCAATTTTGAAAGCTGTTGATGAAACCGCCGGTTGCCGTAGAACTCGCCCTGATGATTCTGATACTCGAATACGCCATCCGTATAAAGTACCAGTTTGTCACCCGGATTCAGCCTCATTTTTTCTTCCGGAAAGGTGACCGATTCTTCAACCAATCTCAAATCACGGGTACCGATGGGCGGGCTGCCGGAAGTCATGAGGTCTATCGAACCGCTTCGCCGGAGAATGATCGGCGGCGGATGACCGGCACTGCTGCAGGTGAATTCTCCGGTGGCCGCGTTTAATATGACGTAATTGATGGTAAAGAAATTGTTGAATCGATCAAACGTGTATTCCTGATCCAGCTTTTCGAGGACTCTGGCAGGGCTTCGCATGGTGCGGTGGTTTTGCGAGTCTGCCGATCGCAACAGAATACGGCCGGTCTGGGGGTGAAGATTCTGAAAAACGGAGACGGCCACCATGGCTGCAGGGACACCATGTCCGCTGACATCCAGCATATAGATCCCCCAGTGATTTTCATCCAGCTGGGCCAGGTTAAAAATATCACCGCCGATTTTTTCACAGGGTTTAAACTTCCAGGCAACTGCCAGCGGGTCGATGGCATTAATATTTTTGGGTAACAGGCTTCTTTGAATATCGGCCGCCGCTGCCAGGTCTTCTTCCAGACGCTCCTGTTTCCAGATCAAATCCTTATTGAGTTCTTTTAACTTTTTTTCCGAAGCCGCGTATTTAGACACCAAATCCCGCAGCAGTCTGTTGTCAATCTCGAAGTCCTGGGTTGCAGCCCAGTATTCCAGGAGTTGAAATGTGAGCGCGGATAAATGAGGACTTTTCAAATCGTCCGATTGCAAATAGCCGCTAATGATCTCTTCGATGTTCATGTATTGAAGCGTTTGTCCAGGTTGCCGAATTTAAACTGGTGTTGACCGTCTATTATCCCGTCGATTCCCACCCGCTGCAACGATATCAGCAAATTGACAATGTATTTCATAGCCTTTTTATCAGTGATAATGCTGCCATGCTGCGGGGCTATCGTTTCAAACGGCTTTGGCAGGAGTTGCTCAATAGCATATTGCAGCGATTTGCGTGAGGGCATGATTGCTCGATGAAAATCTAAAATATCATTAATCGGGCAAACCGGTAGATTTTCGGGGCAGTTGCCCAATTTGGCGCAATTTCGACACTCGGGCCGCAAATTCAAAAACAGCTCCCATTCCGTACCATAGCTACCGAACAGATCACTCGAAAATAGAATTTTGCTTTTCGGATCAAAGGTTACAAAACTGCCGGCAGAATGCGAATAGGGCGTCTTGATAAACTCAATGGTTCGCCCGGATGAGAATTCGTATCGGTATTTGACCTGTTCGAGTGGAACCAGCCGCGAGGATACCGAATAATGCCGGATAAACATGAGATTATCGGTTTCGGACAGGATGTGTAAATCCTTGCGTTTGATAATCCCTTCAAAATTGGGGATGCTGCCGCAAAGATCCGGATCATAATGTTGGTATAACAGCGCTTTAATCTGGTTGGGTACGATACCGGTCTGCAGGATCTTCATCATGACCGTCGGAAAATCCGGTCGGCTGCCGCCATCGATCACCAGCGCTTCGTCACCGTCGATAATCAGGTATGGATTGCAGTGCAGTCCGGACTGCTGGTCGTAAAATCCAACCCAGAAAATCCCTTCGGCGATCTCAATCGGATCTTCAAATACAGAACTGCTGTGATTTGGTTTTGTTTTCATTTCACCCCTGTAATATCGCCCGCTGCGATTCTTTGCGCAATCAATCCCGGAAGGGAAATCAACATATCGCTAATATCTTTTTAAATTAACCACACAATGCCACGTTGTGAAGTAGCCGGAGAATCTCTAAAACAATAAAAAAAAATATAAGCGTAAAACGCCAGTTTGCATAATTTTAATTCGCAATTGAAAAACAGGTCTTCGGGGCCAAGTCAGAGACATGCGGCCGTGGCACAATCCCAATCTGTGAAAGGTTTCAGGTTTCAGGTGTCAGGTATCGTTGAATCCGGCTTCCTGAATCATGCAAACTCATCGGAGTAAAATTGAATGCCAAGGCCAGTGAAAGCTAACGCATTTTGTGGACGACAATTACTCCACGGGTGGGATCTTTTTGCTGAAACCTGAAACCTGACACCTGACACCTGAAATCTGAGTACAACCGGTCCACAGATTCAGGCTGCAAACCCCTCCGGAGTGGCCTCAAAACCAGGCCCTATGGACCAGGATTCTTTACAAGTATGCAATATTCAGGTTTTAAAAAATATGTCGTACTCCGGCCGAGCTATTTCAGCAGAAAAGCCATCAGGGCTTTATTGAAAGCTTCGGCCTGCTCAATATTAGACAAATGGCGGGCTGCGGGTAAAACGATCAATTGCGAACCGGCGATGCGTTCGTGAATGGCTTCGGATGCTTCAACCGGCGTTCCCGGATCTTCCTCTCCGACCATAATCAGAGTGGGAAGGGATATTTCGGACAAAAGATCCAGGTAGTTCAGCCCCTTCAACGCCTCGCTGCAGCCGATATAGCCGGCGAGCGGGGTTGCCATAATCTGCTGCCGAATGATTTTCACCTCGGGTGGATTTTTCTCGAGAAATTCCGTAGTAAACCAGCGTTCCAGGGTGCCGTCCACCTGATCATCCATGCCATTCTCACGGGCGGCATCAATTCGTTCCTGCAGTATCGGCTGGGCCATCTCCGGCATGATCGCCGATGTATCGCAAAGGGTAAGGGTTTTAAGTCTATTCCCGTAATTCAATCCAAGCCCCTGGCCGATCATACCGCCGATTGACAACCCCACAAAGTGAACGGTATCGATTTCCAGGGCATCCAGCAGGGCAACGGCATCCGCTGCCAGAAGTTCCAGTGTGTAAGCCCCGTCCGGCGCATCGCTTGCGCCATGCCCGCGCATATCATAGCGCAATACCTGGAAGTGGGATTCCAGAGCATCCAACTGCGGATTCCACATCACCATGCTGCTTGCGAGCGAATGGCTGAGCATCACTACCGGCGCACTTTTTTGACCCGTTAACTCATAGCTGATTTGGATGTCATTGGCTGAAATTTTCATATCGGCAACTCCTTTATCTAAAGTTTCAATTGGGTATGATTTAGTATTGTGTTTATTGTACCCTATATATTTGCTTCTCTGTTTCCGGGGAAAAGGAAAGGCATAGGGGTCACCTCCTTTTTATGATAAAGTTTTGGTGCGATGCCCTTCCTTTTCACCTGTCAACCCAAATTTCT
>JASJCE010000407.1 GCA_030066155.1 Desulfobacterales bacterium
AAAATCGTGCCGGCACTGGCCGAAAGATGGCAGGTTTCCGACGACGCGCTGGTCTGGACATTTTTTCTGCAGAAAAACGTCGGTTTTCACAACGGAGATAAATTAACCGCCCGTGATGTCAAAGCCACCTTTGAACGGATCATGAATAAAGACACGGCTTCTCCAAAGGCCAAGGAATTCGCCTCGATCGCCGCAATTGAAGTTGTCGATGATTTTACCGTCATCTTCCGGTTGAAGGAACCATCATCGCCCCTGTTGGCGTCGTTGGCTTCGGGTTGGGGCGCCATTTTGCCTGAAAAGCTGATCGATGCCGGCCACGATTTCGGCAGTCAGCCGGTTGGAACCGGTCCGTTTGTTCTCAAAAAATGGATTCGGGACAGCGAGATCCTTCTGGAAAAAAATCCGGCATATTGGATGAAAGGATACCCAAAACTCGACCGGATCAGAATGAATATCATTCCCGAGCGGGCCGTCCAGATTCAGGGACTGATATCAGAGCAGCTCGATGTGTCTTATTTCATCGACAAAGATGATCTGCCGTTGCTGGAAAAAAGCCGGGACATTCAAATCAATAAATCAATGACGGCGTTAATTCTGGTCATGTCCATGAACTGCAGCAATCCGGTACTGCGGGATGTCCGGGTGCGGCAGGCGATCAATCATGCCATAGACAAGCAAAAAGTGCTGGATGTAGCCTATGGCGGCGGAACACCAATCGGGACCTTCATGGATGTCGGCAATGCCTACTACAAGGACTTTACGGACCTGTATCCGTACGACCCGGAACAGGCCCGAAAGCTGCTGGCGGATTCAGGCGTTGGCCGGGACACGGTTTTCGAGCTGTATCTGCCCCAGAATTATGAACTGCATGTCAAGGCCGGCGAAATGTATCAGGAGATGCTGAGGAAGGTCGGACTGAATGTAAAAATCAAATTGGTCGACTGGTCGACCTGGATCAGCGATGTATATCGGGGTGCGAAATATGATCTGACCGTAATCGGACACACCGGCAAGCTTGATCCGGACGGCACCCTTGCCGGATACGGAACCGATGGACGCTATGTCAAATGGATCAACGCGCGCAGTGCCGAATTGATCAGCCAGGCCCGCAAGGTGTCCGGTTTTGAAAACCGCAAGCGGCTGTATGACGAAGCTCTCGAGATTATGGCCCGGGAAGTGCCGTTTATGTATCTGGGATCTTCGTTCCGCTATACGGCAATCCGGTCCAATGTCTCCGGCTTCAGAATGACGCCCAAACTGGATACATTCGATTTTCGATGGACCACTAAGAAATGACTATTTTCGATTGATTATTGAATAATTAAGGTTCGCCTCCGGCGGATCGAATGTAAAGTGCATTCTTTTAAATTAGACGAAGCGAAGCCTCCGGCTCGTAGGGGTTGTAACGCCTACGCCTCGGAGAGCGATATCGACAAATATTCAATTTTCAATTTACAATTGTCATTTTATTAGTCAGCTGGCTAAGATTTCGGCCATGTATTTCGGCAGTTGGTTAATCTACAGCATCAGGAAACTCAAGCATAGTGCATCACCATCGCAACATCATCTTTTATGGCGCCGCTCTATTTTTGGTGATTCTGAGCGTCACCGCTGTGGCGGCCCCACTGGTTGCGCCTTATCATCCGACCGTTCAGAATCTGGAGCAGCGTTTCAAATCCCCGGACAGCATGCACTTGCTGGGGACGGATAATTTTGGCCGGGACATCCTCAGTCGCATTATCTATGGTTCGCGCTCCGCCCTGATGGTGGGTATTGTAGCGGTGACCATTGCCGTGGCCATCGGCATGTTAATCGGCCTGGCGGCTGGATTGGCAGAGGGATATGTGGACAACGTGCTGATGCTGCTGATGGACAGCCTGCTGTCTTTCCCGACAATACTTTTAGCGATTACGGTGGTGTCTTTTCTGGGATATGGATTGCTGCAGGTGATGCTGGCCATCGGCATCATTTTTAGCCCGGTGTTCGCACGTCTGGTCAGAGCCGAGACGATGGCCATCAAAACCGAGTCCTATGTCGAGGCTTCCCGGGCCCTGGGCAGCCACATCACAAAAACCGTGTATAAGCACATTATTCCCAACCTTCTGGGTAAAGTGATCGTTCAGAGCTCGATCACATTTGCATTGACGGTGGTCATCGAGGCCTCCCTCTCATATTTGGGACTGGGTTCTCAGCCACCGGAACCGAGCTGGGGCCTGATGCTGAAAGACGCCCGCAATTATCTGGTTTTGGCACCCTGGATGGCAATTTATCCCGGCCTGGCATTGGCCCTCACGGTACTGAGCTTCAACGTCCTAGGGGACTCCCTGTCGGAAAAATTGAACCCGAAGCTATAAATTCCGTCATGGGCCGCTGGCAATACTCATCAGGATCAGACGAATATCCAGTAACAAATAACGAATAACCTGCAACTCTTTTTCTGTAATCTGACTTCTGTCATCTGTCATCTGAATTCTGTCAAAGGAGAAAAACTTGAAAATCGGTATCCTTTCGGATCTGCATGTAGACTTAAAAAACGGTATTTACGAAAAAATCCTTCAGGGGCTGGTAACTGCCGTCAAAACTAAAGCTATTGATGTGATGATTATTGCCGGTGATGTGGCCAATGACTACGAAGTCAGCCTGGGCTTTCTGCGGGATGTGGAGCTAAAAGCGGATATACGGTGTTTGTTTGTGCCCGGCAATCACGACATTTGGAATGAAAAGCATCGGGATATGACGGCCTGGGATACCTATCAGGCCCTGAAGTCCTTTGGCGGAAATCTGGCCAACGGACCGGTTGCCCTGTCCGAGGATTGGACTGTGATCGGTGATATGGGCTGGTACGATTATTCTTTTGGCAGCGTAGACTATACCATATCGGATTTTGACCGCATGCAGATCGAGGGCCGCTTGTGGCAGGACAAGGTCAAAGCCGTCTGGGATCGACCAACCATCGACATGCATCAGTACTTTTTAAGCAAGCTGCAAAAGCAGCTGGACGCCAATCGCCATAAAAACATCATCCTGGTAACGCATGTCGTGCCGATTGTCGAGTTTACGGTGCAGCCGCCAAACCGGCTCTGGAGATACCTGAATGCCTTTTTAGGCAGTCGCCAATACGGCCGGATGGCATTGGATTATTCCGTAAATTATTCAGTCAGCGGTCATGTACATTATCGCCGCAGAAAGACTCACGGACACACGACCTTTATCTGCAACTGTCTGAACTACACCAGCCAGTGGATAGACAACAACGACCCGCAGAAAGAGGTCCAGAGAGCCCTGAAGACGATAGATATCGCGTGAGGTAAAAGAAGGGATAGAGCTATCGGTATAGAAACGGATAAACGTCCAACATCGAATGCGGATCTTTATCCTTGACAACCGGCCCCCTTTCCTTTAAATTCCTTCGAAGATAGTTAGGGGTGGCTGACCGGCCTGAGAACACACCCTCCGAACCTGATCTGGATAATTCCAGCGAAGGGAAACGCGTACCCACATCCTGGTATTGCTGCTAAAAACCGTTTCCCGGTTGGAAACGGTTTTTTTGTTTTAAGCATCGTCCTGGTTCCCCTTAAGACATAAACCCAAATAGCGAGGAGATATTATGGTCAACCTATCTGACAAGGCGGCTGAGAATCTGGCGCTGGTGCGCGAAAAAAAGCCGCTGATTCACAATATCACCAACTTTGTCGTTATGAACTATACGGCCAACGCATTGCTGGCCATGGGTGCATCTCCGGTAATGGCCCACGCCCGGAATGAAGTTGAAGATATGGTGTCTTTTGCCGGGGCGTTGGTCCTGAACATCGGCACGCTGACGGATGAATGGATCGAATCCATGATCAAAGCGGGCATCAAGGCCTCCGCGCAGGGTACGCCAATCATTCTGGATCCGGTCGGTTCAGGTGCAACGCCCTTGAGAACGAATTCGGCCAGACGAATTATCGATCAAAGCAACATCAGTGTTATTCGAGGGAATGCCTCGGAAATACTTTCTCTGCGGCATGAGGAATCGAAAACCAAGGGTGTGGATTCACTGCACTCAGTCGACGAAGCCGCTGATACGGCCAGAATATTGGCCGAAGAACTGCAAACCACCCTGGCGATTACCGGACCGGTCGATCTGGTGACCGATGGCCGAAGGATCGTGCGGGTCTCGAACGGAGATCCCTTAATGGGGTTTGTGACGGGCACTGGATGCACGGCGACGACCGTTATCGGTGCCTTCCTGGCCGTCGACGAAGATCCGCTTCGCGCAGCGGCAACCGCCTTGGCATTTTTCGGACTCGCCGGAGAAACCGCCGGCAAAGCGGCCACCGCGCCGGGAAGCTTTATGATCCAAATGCAGGATGCCCTTTACAACATTTCACCGACTGAATTGCGGGAGGGATGTAAAATAGAGGAGACCTAATTGCATAATATAAACTTTTCTTTATACCTCGTTACCGATCGGGGTCTCGCCCGGGGGCGCTCAACGGTTGAGATCGTCAAAAGGGCGCTTCAGGGAGGCGTCACCTGTGTTCAATTGCGCGAAAAAAGCTGCTCGACCCTGGAATTCATTGAACAGGCATTAGCGCTTAAAGATGTGCTTAAATCCAGCGGGGTGCCGCTTATCATCAACGATCGGGTGGATGTCGCGCTGGCCGTCGAAGCGGACGGGGTCCATCTCGGTCAAACCGATATGCCGCTGGCCATGGCCAAAAAAATCCTGGGGGACGCGATGATCATCGGTATTTCGGCTGAGTCCCTCGAAGACGCTGTCGAAGCCGAAAAAAATGGTGCCGACTATCTGGGCGTCAGCCCGATTTACGCCACACCGACCAAAACCGATACGGCAGCACCGTTAGGTCTGGAAGGTTTGCGGACCATCCGGAATTCTGTCCGATTACCCCTGGTAGGTATCGGCGGCTTAAACCGCGATAATTCAGCTGAGGCGATACGACACGGAGCGGACGGCATAGCGGTCGTATCCGCTATCGTCGCGGCTGATGATCCGGCGACGGCAGCCGGTGATCTGATGCAGGTTATCCATGAGGCCCGAAAATCATGACATTAAAGCAGATCGGGGAATTCGGGTTCATCAAAAAGGTCAGTCGGGGATGTTTAATACGGCCGCAGCATATCATCAAGTCAATTGGTGACGATGCGGCTGCATTCACGACTGACCTTGAGGAAATTTCACTGATTACCACCGATTTACTGGTCGAAAGAATTCATTTTTTAAGACATGCGATAAGCGGCTTTGAGCTCGGGTATAAATCCCTTGCGGTAAATCTCAGTGATATTGCCGCGATGGGCGGAACAGCCCGTGAGGCCTTTGTCAGCATCGCAATCCCCGAAGACTGTGCGCTGGATTATCTGGACGCCATCTACGACGGCATGAAGGATCTGGCGCATCGATTTGATGTGAATATTCTGGGGGGCGATACAACCGGTTCCAAGGTCGATTTGATTATTAACGTGGCCGTGCACGGAACCATCGCTAGCGACGAAATGATGTGCCGGGATGCAGCCAGGCCCGGCGATATTATTTATTCGACCGGATTTCTCGGGGACAGCAAAGCCGGTTTGCACCTGATTCTGAATAAGCTGCCGGCCGACTCCGAAAACCTGCGCCGCTTGATCAGAGCCCACCTGCAGCCTGAGCCTCATCTGCTCGAAGGTCGCTTTTTGGCCCAGCAGCCGGGCATCAGGGCCGCCATCGACACCAGCGACGGATTGAGCTCGGACCTCGGTCACATCATCGAGCAAAGCGGGGTCGGAGCGATCCTTTTTGCTGATCAAATACCGATTTCCGGAGAACTGAGATCATTTTGCGCACAGCATAAATTCGACCCGGTTGAATATGCGCTCTCCGGCGGTGAGGACTACACCCTGATCTGCACGATGTCACCGGATAAAGCTGACGCTGCTGCGCATAACTTTCAGAAGTGCTTCAAGCGGCCGTTGTTTCCCATGGGCAAAATTAGGGAAAAAAAAGGGCTTGAAATTGTTTATCCCGACAACTCGTCTACAGCAATTATATCAACCGGTTGGAACCACTTTAAAGGTGAATGATGAAACCAGCTGCGGACAGGAAAACATATCAAAAAGTGCTGACCATAGCGGGATCCGATTCCGGCGGCGGCGCCGGCATTCAAGCGGATTTGAAGACGGTATCGGCAATCGGCTGCTATGGCCTGTCGGTCATAACGGCGTTGACCGCTCAGAATACCCGCGGTGTAACCGGAATACATCCGGTGCCACCGTCATTCGCCGCTGAGCAGATGGCAGCCGTGCTCTCTGACATCGGCGCCGACGCCGTCAAGATCGGCATGTTGTATTCGGCAGAACTGATTGAGGTGATCGCCGCAGAACTAAAAAGATTTGAGGTGGCCCGCATCGTCCTGGATCCGGTAATGGTGGCCCAGAGTGGCGACAAGCTGTTAAAGGAAGACGCGATTCAGGCCCTGAAGGAATGCCTGATGCCGCTGGCGGACGTTGTAACCCCGAATATTCCGGAAGCCGAAGTTCTGCTGGATCGCCGACTCAAAGGAGGCGAGGATACCCGGGTTGCAGCTAAGGCGTTGGCCGAGTACGGCAGCCGCAGCCTTCTTATAAAGGGCGGCCATCTGGATGACGACAGCTGCACCGATTGGCTATATCTGGTCGATGAAGACCGCCTTGTTCGTTTTGAAGCGCCGCGCATCGCCAGCCGTAACAATCACGGCACCGGCTGCACGCTGTCTTCCGCGATTGCGGCTTATCGGGCCAAAGGTTTCGCGATCGAGGAAGCGGTCCGCCAGGCCAAAACATATATTCAAAGTGCCATCCAGGCCGGCGCGAATTACGCTATCGGGAAGGGCCACGGCCCGGT
>JASJCE010000408.1 GCA_030066155.1 Desulfobacterales bacterium
CGACGTCGGAAACGTGGCCGATCAAGGATCTGCTGAAAGAGCTGGCGGCTGAACACCGCGCCATGCAACAGCGAAAGTCGCAGTAAAATCGGCACGTGGTTTGGGATCAGCCAGGAAAAGCCTGATGGTTGCTCCATGGTACCCAGCAGGCCCATAATAAATTTTCAAATGTTACCTTTTCGTTTTCCAAATCGATCTTGAGCATAAAAAAAGGCGGAGGAAATTTCCCCCGCCATATATCTAGGTGGTAAAGACTACTAATTTATCCGTCAGCCTAATTCAAGGAACCGTATTGGCTCAATTTCTGCAGCGTCAAAACTGAAAAATATAATTGCCCGGACGGATAAATTATTTAAGATTATCCAGACGGATCTTGGCGGCAAACCGATGTGCGTCCATGCCCTCAAAGGCTCCCTGGGTTTCCGAGTACCGCGCCAATTTTATGGAGGCTGCCTTATCGACCTCCATGTGGGTGACCACTTTTTGAAACATGCCGACCCACAGGCCACCGGTGTAGCGGGCCGCCGCACCGGTCGGCAGGATGTGATTGGGACCGGCAATCTTGTCGGCATAAACTTCGGCGGTGTTTTCCCCGATGAAAAGGGACCCATAGTGTTTCAGCAGCGGCAGCAGCTCTCTGGGTTTGCGGGTATGGATTTCGAGATGCTCGGGCGCATATTCATTGGCATAGCGCGTGGCATCTTTGAGGTTATCGACAACCACAACCAAACCTTTATTTTCCCAGGATGCACGGGCAACGGCCTCGGTGGTGCGCTCCTGAAGCTGACGTTCGATTTCTGCAAGGGCCTCTTGGGCCAGAGTTTCCGATGTAGTCAACAGGGCACCGCGGGCGTTGGGATCGTGCTCGCATTGGGCCAGCAGATCGGCGGCGATGTAGTCAGCCCGGGCACTATCATCGGCAATGATTAGACATTCGCTGGGACCGGCCAGAAAGTCGATGCCGACAGTTCCGAATACCTGCCGCTTGGCTTCCATCACATATTGATTGCCCGGCCCCACAATCAAATCGACCGGTGCCATGGTGCCGGTCCCGAATGCCAGGGCGCCAATTGCCTGAGCGCCCCCGATGCAATAGATCTCATCAACATCCATTTTGTGCATCGTATACAGGATCCCCGGATTGATGAAGCCGCTATTGCCCGGCGGACTGCAGGCAACGATCCGTTTGACACCGGCCACTTTGGCCGGTATGACCGACATGACCGCCGAAGTCAGGCAGGGATAGCGGCCGGCCGGTACATAGCAGCCGCAGGAATCAACCGGGATGATGCGCTGCCCCATCCGCATGCCCGGCCGGATTTCTTTTTCGAACTCAACCATGCTCTCCCTCTGAGCCACAGCAAAAGCGGTGACCTGCTCGATGGCAAAATCAAGCTCTTCAATCACCTCCGCCGGCAACTCCTCTGCGGCTTTGGCAGCTTGTGGATCGCTGACTCGGAAGGACGGCGGGTCGAAATTATCGAACTCCTTTTCATAGTACCGGACTGCTTTGTCGCCGTCAGCTTTTACCCTGGCCAGAATAGATTTAACCGTTTCCTGAAGTTGCCGGACATCCGCATCAGCAACCGGGATAGCCGATTTAATTTCTCGATAATACATAGATTTCTCCTGTCGAATGGAGTTACCGTGGTTAATTTCTGCGTTGAAATAATCTAAATTACTTAGGAACAGTGCCAGATATTAATCTTCCGGGATCAGACCAATATCTGCAAATGTATACTTCATAACCCGTTGGTGATTCAATTCGCTTGCGTGAATACTGTGGAAAAAAAAACTTTGCAATAAAAAAGCTAAATTACTTTGCTTTAATAAACTTTTTCCATACACAGTTAATCGAAATCCAACTCGTATACCGGCAATTTGCAGTAGGCGTCGAGGTCGCCGACGGCAAGTGCTTTTATTTTGACAGTCAACAAAAAGGCTGTTAGAGACTCCAAGAAAAAGATCAGAGTCATATGGGATTGCGTAATGTCTGCCAAGTGGCCACTGGTGAACAACTGAATATTAAAATAACGGGAAGGAAAGGAGATGTCGAATATCAACGACCTGCAGGACCATCTTATCGGTGTTTATTTAAACCGCCAAATGCCGAAGATTGTAAAAGCAGAAGGAATCTATCTCCACGATGACCAGGGCAATCGCATTATCGATGCCAGCGGCGGCGCTGTGGTTTGCAGTATCGGACACGGAGTGGAAGAGATTGCGGAAACTGCCGCTAAACAGATGAAAACGGTTGCCTATGTCTATCGCCGCGCCTTCCACTCACCCGAGCTCGAAGCCGCAGCATGCAAGGTGAGTGAAGCAACCAACGGCGATTTGGACCGGGTTTTTTTCGTTTCCGGCGGCTCTGAGGCCACCGAGACGGCAATCAAACTGGCCCGCAAATATCACATCGACGCCGGCAATCCATCAAAATTCCGGGTTATCTCCCGCTGGCAGAGCTATCACGGCGCCACCCTGGGTGCCCTGGCATGGTCCGGCTTCACCTCGAGGCGAGCCGAATTCACGCCCTATCTGAAAGACTTTGTTCACCTGCCACCGACCTATTGCTATCGCTGCTGGTACGGAAAGTCGCCTGACAGCTGTGACCAGGAGTGTGCCCGGGCCCTTGAAAATGAGATCTTGTGTCTGGGACCGGAAACGGTTTCCGCTTATATCGCCGAGCCGGTGTCGGGTTATGCTCTCGGGGCGGCATTCCCGCCGGATGAGCATTTCAGGCGCATCCGGCAAATCTGCGATAAATACAATGTCCTGATGATCCTTGACGAGGTGATGAACGGCGTCGGTAGGACCGGCCGGTGGTTTGCCTACCAGCATCATGGTGTCGTACCGGATATCATCGCCCTGGCCAAAGGGTTGAGCGGCGGTTATTATCCGGTGGGGGCGGCCGTCGTTAAAACCCACATTTTTGATACGATTGCCGCCGCCTCCGGCTTTTTCGGATCCGGCCACACCTATGGCGGCAATCCGGTTGGCGCCGCTGTCGTGTGCGCCGTCATCGATTATCTGAAAGAACACAACCTGGTGGAGCGTTGTGCTGCGATGGGAGAGTACCTGGCATCAAAACTGGAAGCTTTAAAAATCCATCCTACGGTAGGAGACATCCGCGGCAGGGGATTGCAGCTGGGAGTGGAATTTGTAAAGGATAAGAAGACCCGGGAATCGCTGGATCCCCAGCTGCAGTTTTATCAGAAAATCCAGGATGAAGCCCTGCGGCGCGGGGTACACATCGAATCTTCCGGGGGTTGCAACCGGGGTCAGGCCGGCGACCTGATCGTATTCGGCCCGCCGTTTATTATCACCGAAGCAGAAATCGATGAAATGGTTGGAATCATTGACAACACGTTGACGGCGGTGGAGAAGGAGACCGGGTTCTGATTTGAGGTTTCAGGAATAAAGGTTCAAAGGTTCAAGGTTTAGGGTTCAGCGTTCAGGGTTCAGGTTTCGGGTGTCCCCCCTTCGCCTTTCAGGCTACGGAGGGCAGGCAGCACCGCCGTGGGCGGCCGGTCAAAACGGAAACGAACCAAATGGATGACCAACATCAAATAAAATATTCTACCAGGTTAAAATTGAATCCATTCATATATTTGGCGGAATTGCAATACCAGAAAGGCAAGCTGTGTGGAAGACGTTGCTGATCACTAATTCTGCTCCCCGTCTCAATCACCTCGACAGGCTGCGCTGCGGATGACACGGGCATTAGCTCGCGGGGTTGTGGTGGCGCGCCTCCATCTGCAGTAGCCGCAATCATTACCGTTGAAGGCCGTCAGCGTGAGTTTATCTCTGTTGTACCGCAACCTTACGATGCAAATGTGCCCCATCGCCTGATACTCGCCTTTCATGGCCGCACCACACCGAACCATCGGGTGCGGAAGTACTATCGTATCGAAGAAAAAAGTATAAAACCGACCATCTTCATCTATCCCGCCGGCCTGATCGCTGCCGATGGCAAGTATAGCTGGTATGACCGCAGCAATTCGCGGGACCAACTGCGGGACTATGCCTTTTTCGATGCGTTGCTGGATGAATTCCGCTCAAGCTACTGTATCGACCTTGATCGGATTTTCGTTGTCGGCGATTCCCTGGGGGCAAGCTTTGCCAACAGTCTCGGTTGTGCCCGCGGATCGGTGATCCGCGGTGTGGGTTCGGTAGCCGGGCGAATCTGGGAAGCTGAATGCAGCGGTCCGGCGGCCGCCATGATCCTGCATAACCCCAAGGACGATCTGGTGCCCGTTTCGCGCAGGCTGACAGCCCGGGATCATGCCCTGTCCCAGAATGGCTTAAAGCCGCCCGCCCGGGCCTGTGAGCCCCAATCCCTTAACTGCAAGTGTTACGGTCCGCCCGATGCACTGAATCCCGTCGTCTGGTGCCCCCACACCGAGGACCACAATCGCCGCGGCAAATTCTATCCTCACCTTTGGCCCAGGGAAGCGGGCACGGCAATAATGGCGTTTTTCGATTCGCTCCCGCCACCCGGTCAGCAGTAAATCATTTGGAACAAGACGGCCTCAAAAAAAGCCAAAATTCTCAAACTTTGACTTCGTAAATTATTGAAAATACTGATAGCGATAATTACCTTTATGACATGTCATTTCTCAATCGATCGGGAGGATATTAAGCGCATGAAAGTACTGAGAATCTCAATTCTATGCGTAATCTGTGTTTTCTTTTTGAGCTGCGGATACAATACTATGCAGCAGAATGAGGAAGCGGTGTTCAAGGCCTGGGGTGACGTTGAATCCAACCTGCAGCGTCGGGCGGATTTGATACCGAACCTGGTGGAGGTGGTTAAAGGATACGCTGCCCAGGAAAAAGAAACCCTGACGGCGGTGATCGAAGCTCGTGCCAAGGCCACTTCCGTCAATGTTTCCGCATCTGACCTCAGCAGCGCCGAAGCCATGCAGCGCCTGAGCGGGGCCCAGGGCGCCCTTTCTTCGGCCCTTTCCCGGTTGATGGTCGTTGTCGAACGCTATCCGGATCTGAAATCCAACCAGAATTTTCTGGACCTGCAAAACCAGCTGGAGGGAACCGAAAATCGGATCAATGTAGCGCGGCAGCGCTACAACAAGGCTGCGGAGACGTTTAATTTTTCCATTCGAAAATTTCCCAACACCCTGACCAACAGTCTGCTGCTTCATTTGGAGCGCAAAGAGTACTTCAAGGCAGATGAAGGGGCTAAAACAGCACCGAAAGTAAAGTTCACCGACTGATAGCAGGACGAGCAAAAACCGATGACAACGCTGAAGTACACTCGACTCCACATTATCTTTACCGCCCTCCTGTTGACGTTATTTTCAAGTCCACAGCTATTTGCCCTGGATATACCGCCGCTGAAGGGCCGGGTGAATGACTATGCCGGAATGCTCTCATCCTATGCTGAAGGGCAGCTGGACGGTCTGTTGCGCGACCTCGAGAAAACCGATTCCACTCAGCTGGTAGTCTTGACGATTCCATCCCTCGAAGGCGAAGACCTGGAGGGATTCTCAATCAGATTGGCCGAGCAGTGGAAGATCGGTCAGAAGGGTTTGGACAATGGCGCCATATTGCTGATTGCCAAAAGGGAGCGCAGGGTCCGCATCGAAGTCGGCTATGGCCTGGAGGGCTCATTAACCGACTTGATGGCCGGGCGGATTATTCGCAATGTCGTTGTACCTCAATTTAAAGCCGGAAATTTCGACCGAGGCGTGCTCGATGGGATACAGGCCATGAGCGGTGTGGTGCGTGGGGAATATAAAGCGCTTCAAAAGGTTCCGTCCCGCCGAGGCGGCAAGGGAGGATCACATCCCGGCATTTTCGGCCTGTTTGCATTCGTGTTCCTGATCAGCATGCTCGGCCGACTACGGCGTTTTATAGGTGTTGCCGCCGGCGCGGTCATAGCGCCAATAGCCGCGGCGCTGTTTTTTAATTTCAATCTTCTCTGGGTGCTCTTGCTGATACCCGTCGGCGCTGCAGCAGGATTGATCCTAAGCCTCATCGGTCCGCAATTGACCTTTGGCCATAGCCATTTTCGGAGAGGCGGCTTTGGGGGGTTCGGCGGTGGGGGGTTTTCATCCGGCGGCTTCGGCGGCGGGGGCGGCGGCTTCGGAGGAGGAGGTGCTTCAGGAGGCTGGTAAAAGGGAAATGCAATGAAGGATCTGGCCAAAAAATTTCTAACCGCAAATGAACGGGATCGGGTGACGGAAGCCGTCAGGGAAGCCGAAAAGATGACGGCAGGTGAAATTGTCGTCAAGATTATCTCGGCCAGCTACCACTATCCCATGGCAAATGTCATCGGAGCCGCTCTCTTTGCCCTGCCGCTGGCCCTGATATTCACGGCTCTGACCGGAGAATGGCTCTGGATTGGCGCTCAGAATATGTGGTTGCTCCTCGGCTATCTAGCTGCTTTATTCATTTTTTTTCATGAAATTATCAAGCGCACCCTGTGGCTTAAGCGCCTATTCATTTCGGAGCGCGAAGTCAATGAGGAGGTCGAAGAAGCCGCCGTCACCACCTTTTTCAGTGAAGGATTGTACCGCACCCGTGATGAAACCGGTGTGCTGCTTTTAATTTCGGTTTTTGAGCACAAGGTTTGGATCCTGGCCGACAAGGGCATCAATGCCAGGGTCGAAGATGGCCAGTGGGAAGACATCGTCGGGAGGCTGATTCGGGGTATCAAGCAAAAGCGCCGGGTCGACGCGATCTGCGAAGCTGTCGCGCAAATTGGCGCCATTTTGAAAGCCTACTTCCCGGTCAAGCCGGACGATACCGACGAGTTGAAAAACCTGATTATTGGAGATTAATGTCTATGAAAGCCGCCATCATTAATGCCTACGGAAAAGTCGACCAGATA
>JASJCE010000409.1 GCA_030066155.1 Desulfobacterales bacterium
TCTTTTTTGAAAAAGCAATCATCAGATCAATTTTCCGCAGGTGATAGACCTCCTCAAATTCAGTGTAGTCAACTCCGGCCAGATCACAAACCGTTTTTAGTCCTGGTATTTTATAGGTCCATAAGTCTATGCGTCCGAGAGCCAGCTTTTTCGCGTTTAACTGTTCATTTGAAACAGATTCAAGATTTGTAAATCCTCGACTTTTCAGCAGCCGTTCTCGTGTATCATCTCGAAGTGTTCCTATACGTTTTACCTTCTTGGCATCTTCCAGGCTGCTGATTTTTATTCCTGAATCCTTTTTTGCGACGAGAATGTCTCTTTTCCTGGCTAACGGCCCAACCCATTTAAATTTATTTTCTCGTGCTTTGGTATATGTCATCCCAAACAATACAACGTTTTTTTCATTCAAAGCCCTTTGGTAAGCCCTTGCCCACGGATATACTTGTATTTGTTCATCTGATCCCACCCGTTTCTGAATTTGTTTCACGATCTCGACAGAAGGACCAACTAGCACGCCGTTTTCGACATAGTTTAAGGGTGGCAAATCCTCCGTCAAGATAGTGAGCTCTTCACACATGACGGATTGGCATGTAATTAAAACGATTGAAGCCGCAACTAGAAATTGCATTTTCATGGTTGACCTCTTGAGAAGTTTCCCTGAATTACTGCCCCGGATGGTTGAAAAACTATAGACGCCGGATGAGCCGGACACACGGAAATGTTTGGCAAAGCACACATAAAACGGATATATACAACTAATCAACTGGGATTACTTTACGACCTCCATATTATACAGGCCACATATACGAAGTCATTTAAAATATTTTTCATATATCCGTTGATATTCTCCAGTCTTTTTGAAATTCTTTAACTCCTGTGAGAACTCATTAACAAAATCAGGGCTTATGGTTTTTTTGCTGAAAATGATATACAAATTGTCCTCTTTTATAATCCGGGTTAGCAGTGGGACAACTTTACCTTTTAAGCCCTTTTTTTTAACCAATACCATACCGTTTGAATGGCTTGTGACAACACAGTCGATTCGGCCCAGTATCAGCTTTTCGAAGTTGAGTTCGTCGATTGCCACCTCTTGATAATTTTTATGATGTTTTACGAATGCCCAAAATTCTTCAGATACCGATGCGCCTCGCAACACACCAATGCTTTTGTTTATCAGGTCATCGTAGGATCTGAATTGAAAATTAGCCTTTTGCTCGCTTCTGATAAATAATACCCATTTTTCTATCGCCAGGGGTTCGTCCGGATAATAGCAGTACCTTTTGCGCTCTTCGCTTGGAAAAGCAGTAAACAATGCATCACTGATCCCCTCATAGACATTCTTCAATCCCCTCGCCCAGGGGTACTCTTTTAGATTAAAATTGACGCCCATTGATTGAAATACATTTGTAATCACCTCTGTACTAAAACCCGGTGCTTGCTGATTAGAAATATCTTCATAAGGATGCCAAACATCCACGGCAATCTCCAATGTTTTACCAAACAATGGGTGGTGGCCAACTGTGATCAACAGGGCGCTCATCGTGACTACCAAAAGACATATTTTGACCACACGCTTATGTATTATTCTATTGGATTTTTTCAAAACCGGTCTCCTTTCCATTGATACGCTTCAAAGGTCGCCAATTTTCGCCAGGAGTCTAATTTTTTTTTGAGTGAAAGAGTTTATTAATGATCTCGCCAAATCTCTAATATCGTCAAATCATCGTTTGCCTTGGCACTTCCGCGCCAGCACCTAATTTCATCCAAGAGTCCCGTCCCCCATGGTGGTCCTTGTTTATCTTTAATATAGCGAACCAATCGATCATTGCCATACAGTATATTATCATCATTCTGTGCTTCTATGACCCCATCTGTGAAAAGAAGTATTGATTCTCCTGGTGATAAGAAAATTTCTTTTTTCTCGTACTTGACGTCCGGTTTGACGCCCAATGATATTCCATTTGACTGAGGTAAATTTCCAATATTATTCTCAGTTATCCATAAAGGCTGAAGATGACCTGCCACAGCAAATTGAATTTTACCGCTGTGAGACCAGTATCTCACTAGTACAATTGTGGCAAAGAAGCCTTCTTCTGATATCAGGCTGTGCATGCTATTATTGACGCTTTCAAGAAGCCCATCCACTTCAGTTTGAATCCTTGCTTCGCTACGGATTTTAGTCGATAACGCGGCCATTATTAGTGCAGCAGGTACACCCTTGTCGGAGACATCGGCAACATAAGCCAAAAAGCTTTCATCTGGCAGAGGAATTATATCGTATAAATCACCGCCGACATAGGTCGCTGGTACGGATAATGCCCAAAGTTGGCTTCCTCCTTCCAGTTTTGGAATATCGGGCCAAAATAGTGACTGAATCTTGGTTGCAGTCTTGAGTTGAATTTTGAGCTGATTTGATTGCTCAATGACCTTGTCATGCAGCGATTTTATCCGCAACATTGATTTAACCCTTGCGACCAGTGCGGCATGATCCACCGGTTTAGTCAGGTATTCGTCTCCACCTGCTTCGAGACCGGCAACAATATCGTTTGAATCTGCTTTGGCAGTGACCATAATTATAGGCATAAAAGTTAAGGAAGAATCTCCTTTGAGCCGCCTGCAGACTTCCAAACCATCCATTTTAGGCATCATGATATCCAGCAAGATTAAATCGGGTTGTTTATCTCTGGCCAGAGCTAATCCTGCTTCGCCGTCTGCAGCAGTTATGATATCGTAGTTATTGGCAGCGAGGCGCATCTGCAAAATTTCGACGTTAGCAGGATTGTCGTCCACGATGAGGATCAGCGGCGGCGTTCTCATTATTCCCCCGGGTAAAATAATCTATGATAAAAATTCACGGATTTTAGTTAAGAGCGCTCGCGGGCTAAACGGCTTCGATACATATGCATCGCAACCGGCTTCAAAGGCTTTGGCATCATCCCCACTCAACGCATAGGAGGTGACTGCAATGATCGGTATTCGGCGCAGGGCCGACATAGCCTTGATCCGCCGCGTAGCTTCATATCCGTCGATATCAGGCAGTTGAATGTCCATAAGAATCAATTCAGGATGGTAGGTTTCGGCTGCGGTCACGCCTTCCTCACCCGTAACCGCCTCTATAATTTTATAGCCAGCGCTCTTAAGGAGATCTCTCATAATACGCCGACTATCTTCCTGGTCTTCAATAACTAAAATCGTATGGCTCATTTTTGCTCCACTTGCCTTTCGACTCGAACCGGTAGTGTAAAGCGGAATGTCGAACCTTTTTCCAGGGTAGAATCCACCCAGATACGGCCTCCGTGCATTTCAACGATTCTTTTGGAAATGGAGAGCCCGAGGCCGGTTCCGCCTTTTTCCCGGGTACTGGATCCATCGGCCTGATGAAATTCTTCGAAGATTTTCTTTTGATCGGCTTCCGATAGCCCCGGACCCGTATCGGATACGGAGACCCAAAAAGTTTCATTGGAAATGGTTGCCTCGACGATCACTTCCCCATCCTCTGTAAATTTTATAGCGTTTCCAAGCAGATTTAATAGCACCTGGGCAATGCGCTGTTCATCTCCCTTGCCTGTCATAAGTTCCCTGGAAACCATAACTTTTAAATCGAGATTCTTTTCCGCCGCCAACGGCTCGACAGAGGCAAAGACCGACTGGATTACATCCTGCATTGAATATTCGTTAAGGGAAAGCATAAATCGGCCGGCCTCTATTTTGGAAAAATCGAGTACATCATTGATCAGACCGAGGAGGTGTCGTCCATTTTTTTCAACACGTTCGAGAATACTCTTGATTTTCTCGGGTACATCACCATAAATGTTGTCGATAATTAGCTCGGTATAACCGAGTATGGCATTCATGGGTGTTCTAAGTTCATGGCTCATGTTGGCAAGAAATTCGGATTTGTGTCTATTGGCAATCACCAGTTCGCGTCCCTTATCCTCGATTTCGTGGAAAAGTCGTGCGTTGTGGATTGCAATCACAGACTGTGCGGCAAAAGTTTCAAGCAGGTCAACGATTGGTTTGGAGAATTTGCCAGCCGCCTTGCGTCGAACAACCAGTCCGCCAATATGCCGATCTTTGCGTAAGAGCGGTACCGCAAGCAGCGCCCTAAAATCAGTTTGTTTAATATACGGGATCGGGTAGTTCGGCACCTTCATAAGGTCCGAAATTTGTTCCGGCATCCTCTTTTTGGCTGATTGACCCAGAACGGTTTTATCCCCCACCCGCTGTTTTGAATCTCGCATCGCCTGGATGTATTCGTCGCTCACTCCAAAATTTATCCGCGGGATGAATACCTGTTCGGTTTCATCGAACTCGTAGATCGTCCCTGCATCGGCTTTTGAGAGTTGTACTGCATGACGAACAATTCCTGTCAACACAGTTTCCAGATCAAGAGTTGAGTTAACTGTCTGGCTTACATCTCCAAGCGCTTTCAGTTCTTCCACTGATCGGGCCAACTCCCGCGTGCGTATTTCTACCTTTTGTTCAAGAGTTCGGCTGTACTCCTCCAATTTTTCTTTGCTCTCTTTAAGCTTTGCAATCAGTTGCTTGATTGACCCTCTCATGATATCTAAATGCTCAGCGAGACGGCCAATTTCATCACTGCTGCTTTTATCAACAATGGTATCTAAATCACCATTGGCAATCGATGAAGCTGATTGTTGTAAATTCGTTAAAGGGGAGGATATATATTTTTTAGTGATGAAGATGGATGTCAGCCAAATTGCCACAATAATAAGGATTGACAGTGCGGTAACACCATAAATTTGAAAAAGCGCTTTTTTTCTGACGTTTTCTCGCGACATCACGATTAGAATTGTGGCGACCTTATTTACTCTAAAGTAAATCTCAGATGATTTGGCAATAAACTCCGATTCCTTTAAAAAAGTCATAGGCATCGCCGGTTCCATATCCGGTAACTGGAACCCGATTCGCTTTTTTTCAGTTATAATCTGGTGTTTCCATGATATTTTCGTATAAACAATCGACTCGTCCAAAAACAAAGCTTCAACAAAATCCCTTACGACAACATTATCCAGGTTCCATAAAGGGGTTGCCAGGCTGTTCTGTGCAAATTCGATGGCATTATCTAACCTCGTTTCTAACTCGTTTTCAATTTTGTTGATGTCAACGAAGATGACTACCGCAGCAAAGACGATCAATAAGAGCGTAATTACACCAATTAAGGTGTAACTGAAGCGATGGCTGATGCTACGGACTTTAGGAGTCGTCCTGGTTGAGGGATCTTTCCGCATGGGCACAAACCTTCATGGTGAATTGGGTCATGCACTCATTGAGAAAAATTTGGTTTGTTAATTCAGGAGCACGAAAAGGCTAATAGAATGGATGCAATACAAACGAAAGCAGATAATTCGCGGGGCCGGTGCTATTGACGCTTGAAATAGCCTTATTTCCGTCGTACGTGTTCTTTGTAACAGAGGTCAATAGTTGCTGTCAACTTTTATAATTTTTGCCGGTCATGTTTTGCAAGATCCGGCAAATATCATCAAGTCGAAATCCTCAGGGGTACTCATCAAATAAAGACCCTCAATGAGCGAAAAACGCTCATTTATTGGTTTTTACTCAATTGGGGTAAGACTATAAATCCTTTACGTCTCCCACTAGTTTGTCAAATTGCTCAACGTCCACTACCGGTGAAGTTGTGAAATGAATCCCGGTTAGTTTGTGCAAGGCAACCGAGGAAGCAATGGCTTTGTCCGCATCCGGAAAATCGATGGTGAAAACCAGATCATGCTCACCCATGACGGCATACATGGATATTATCTTGCCACCGTTTTTTTGGATCACCTTGCGGGCTTTCTCTGTCCGATCAGAGCTGATTTGCTTTGTCGCCTCGGTTGAATACTTTCCGAACATCAAGAAGATAGGCATTTGAAATACCTCCAGATTATTCTAAAGGTTTACGGACGGGCAAAATATGGCCTGCTCGATTTGTGACATCTTCATAACAGGTGGTGCCGGATTCGAAGTAAACAATCCAGGCCATTCCGGAATGATAATCGAGGGTTGTTGCCGACCAATGGTAACCGGGTGAAACCGCCGAAAACATATGACCGCCAGGCAAGGCAGGATCTCTCCGGCTGAAATCGATGAGTGTGCACAGCTCGCTCATTGTCGGCAATCGCCAATCACCGGCTGACGAACCATCGGAAAGAATAAGCGCCGGATCCGGGCCACAGTCACCATCCTTCAGACTTTTTGCCGCAATATCAGCACTTTCCCAATCCATAACTCCGAAGCATTGTGTATTTTTCATCCAGGTAAGCCCGGTCAGGTTGTCGGTCAGCGTGCCATTATGGTTGTCAATAAAGCGGGGATCGGGGATGGGTTTATCGAGCAAGAGTTCGACGTACTGTCGCTTGAAGTCGCATGGAATGATGGTCCCTTTCCAGTCATAACAGGTTGATTTAAACGGATCCACTATATCGGCTAATCCATCGTCATGCTTGTTGGAAACAACGCTCGCCTTATCTGCGATGGCATTCGGCGACGACAGATGAATGGAATGACAGAGGATGATTGAAAAGATCAAGATTGATCGGATGCGAACCGTAATGGAGGTGGTTTCCTTCTTCTTTGACGATCGCCATGAAAAAAAATACATTTTAATCACCAAATATGGAATAACGCTCAACCCAAAATCGGCCTTTTTGTACTGTCCCTGGCAATGATAGATGGCAGGTATGATTTAATCTGTCAAGGAGAAATGGCAGGAAGACAATGCAGGTGTTTTGCGGCAATATTCAGCATTCATGTTTCGGGAAAGCCTAGCTGCGGAAGTAAAGGAAGGGAAATTCCAAGCACCAAAATACAAATATCAAACAAATCCCAATATCCAAATTCAAAAATCCAAACAAGAAATAGCCGCAAAAAGGCGCAAAAAGCGCAAATGGC
>JASJCE010000410.1 GCA_030066155.1 Desulfobacterales bacterium
TGAATAAGAGCCCCAGCGTCGGAATAATGATCAGGACGAGACAGAGAAAAAATTTCCACTGGAGGGAAATACGAAATTTATTCACGATGAAACCTCCCGGGAGGACCGAAAAATTTTGAAGCGTACAATTTTTTCAGATCCGAATGGAATTAGAGGACATACCACGTGGTCGTATATCCATACCCGATTTCAACGATTGAGTCAATCTCTGTAAAAATAGTGTTAAACATGTAACAAATGTGTTTCACATTGAAAATTCCCTTGCACGCAGGCCCGAGGAGTGCCAGATATATGTGAAAAGAAACAGCGGGGTGCATCCCGACTATGACCAAGACCGCCAAATATCGAATCCTCGTCGTCGACGATGACAAAGATATCATCCAAACCATTAAAGGGAATCTGGAACTGGACGGCTATGAGGTCCTTACTGCCCTTGATGGACGCTCTTGTTTGGAGCACGCCAGGTCAAAACGCCCGGATCTGATCATACTGGATTTAAATCTTCCGGACATTGACGGCATCAAAGCATGTCAGATCATCAGGCGGGAATTTGATTTTCCGATCATTATGCTCACAGCCCGGGATGGCCTGTCCGACAAGGTTCTGGGACTCGAATGCGGCGCTGATGACTACATTGTCAAACCCTTTAACTTTTTAGAATTATCCGCCCGTATCAAATCCATTCTAAAGCGCGTGGAAAGAAGTCTGGTCAATGATCAATTAGAATTCAAAGAGCTTTCCATCAATTTCAAATCCCGATCCCTCAAATTACATGGCGAAATTGTCAAGCTGACCAAAACCGAATTCGAGCTGTTGTCCCTGTTTGCTTCCTATCCCGGGGAGGTGCTCTCCCGTGAATTTATTCAACAGCAAATCTGGCGGGACTCCCAATTGTATCAAAGTAGCCGGGCCGTGGATGTCCACGTGCAGCGCCTCAGAAAGAAGATCGAAGCCGAAGTCGATAATCCGGAATATATCCACACCGTGGCGGGGGTTGGGTACCGTTTTCAAGCTGGGTAGGGCCGGCTGGATTACGCGTTGCGGGGTGCGGGTTCTTCGATTTGGGATTTTGTAATGCGGCCCGCCCTGGCGCGATTGCTTTCTTATTATACGCCAAACCAGAATGCCAAATGAGAACGAGTGTAAAGACACAGATTTTTGAAACCAGTTCTGGGCCAGGGATTTCGGATTGAACAAAAGATTGGCATTCGGCGTTCGGCGTAAGGCCATTGGCATAGCGCAAAGTGTAAAAGCGGATGGCGGTTGCATTGGTTTTGAGGTCGGCGCGTCCATCACCGAGTATCCAATATCCAGTATCGAGCATCCAGTATCCAGCATCTGCTATTTCTAAGTCGGTGCGATTTATTTGCCCTGGTGGACTTTCCGGAGGTTATGATGGTCCAACTGAAACTACGGTCAAGCTATTGGATTGTCGATGAGGCGGGTAATATTGTCATCGGCAAGGGCCGGGCTGAAATCCTTGAAAATATAGAAAAGACCGGATCAATTAACCAGGCCGCCAGGATCATGAAAATGTCCTACAAAGGGGTCTGGAGCAAAATCAAGGCCACCGAAAAGCACCTGAATCAAAAGATCGTACACGCCGACCGCAAGGAAGGCTCCCGCCTGACCTCGCAGGGCAAACAACTGCTGAAGCAATACAAGCAGCTCGAAAAAAAATGCATGACCTCCGACGACCGAATCTTCACCCAGATCTTCAAATAATTTATCTGTCTGAAACTTAACTATTCTGCCTTTTTGAAGGTTTTTTAATAACCAAGAGAATTTAATGCATCGAGGCGCCCGTGGATAAATTATGATGTTACAACTTTTACATTATTGTTGCTTGACGAATACCATTGTTTTTATTTATCAAACACGTAATTGCGTGTATGAATTCTGCTAACTCGGACAGGAGGTGCCATGGCACAAGAGGGCCATTCGACCACCGGTAAACCCTTTTGGAAAAAAGTGTTCAAACCTGCCGCGCTAATTATTCTCGGAATCATCATTGCCTTTCCCATTTTCTTTGGCACCATGACAGCCATGGTTGCAACATCCACTCCGGAATTCTGCAGCACCTGTCATGAAATCAGACCGGCCGTGCAGGCCTGGGCAGGTTCCACGCATCGCAACAATGCCAGCGGATTGGTGGCCGAGTGTATGGACTGCCATCTGCCGGCACCGGAAGATACCTCCCGTTTTTTCTTGATGAAAGCATATCATGGCACAAAAGATCTGGTCTACCATCTCCTGCGGGGAGCGGAAGCGTATGACCGTGAAGCGGCACGGGAAGGCGTGTACGAGATGGTGACGAACGAGGTCTGCCTGCGCTGTCACCAAAATATTCTCTATATGCCCCAAAATCGTGGGGCCATGCTCGCCCATCGGACTGTTATATATGCCCGCGCAGGTTACGAGAAAAAGTGTACAGACTGCCATTATGATCTGGTGCACAATAATCCGTCGGCAGTGATGTACCACCAGTTTCGACAGCTGCCATATCAAGCAAAAGGCTTAAAACCTGAAAAACTCGGTTCATAAATAATAAATTATTTCTTGGTTTTAAAACGGAAAAAGGATTAATTAAAAAAGGAGAAAAGCCGATGCGGAAAAGAACACTTTTTCTAATCCTGGGATTATTAGCGGCAGGACTGCTTCTGGTTGTAGGCATCCCTTTCAATTGGGCTCAGCAGTCAAATTTCCCTCAGGTAAAAGAGTTTCGGATTGAGCGCAGTATGCCACCTCAAGCGGTTGCCTGCATTGAGTGTCACAAAGCAACCCAACCCGGTGTGTTTGCAGATTGGGCCAAAAGCCGTCATGCCAACGCCAATATCACCTGTCTGGACTGCCATCTGGCCCAACCGGGCGACCGGGATATCGCCAAGGGACATGAACAGTATTACAATCGATCCGACCTTCCGTATGGTGAAGCCAAGTATAAAGTCCCCATCGCATCCATCGTGACACCCAAGGACTGCTCCCGCTGCCACCCCGATGAAGCGAAGCAGTATGCCCGCTCCAAACATGCCAATACCATCGAGATTATGTGGAAGCTGGATCCCTGGCTGAACAAGGGCATGAACTCCGATAATGAACGCAAGACCGGATGTTTCAACTGCCATGGAACGGTTATTAAAATCGACGAAAACGGCGATATCGATCCGAACACCTGGCCCAATGCCGGTGTCGGCCGCTTAAACGTGGACGGCAGCAAGGGCGCCTGCACCTCCTGCCATACCCGTCACCGGTTTTCGGTAGCTGAAGCGCGCATGCCGGAGGCCTGTGACCAATGCCATCTGGGTCCCGACCACCCCCAGATCGAAATCTATGAGGAGTCAAAGCACGGGACGCTGTACCACGCCTATAAACACGAATACAATTTCAATGCCGCCGGCGGCACCTGGACAGCCGGTATCGACTATCGTGCTCCGACCTGTGCGGCTTGCCATATGTCCGGCTCCGGTAAAGTGCTGACCAGCCATGACGTCACCGAACGGCTATCCTGGGAAACCCAGGCGCCCCTGACTGTTCGGCCGGAAAACTTCAAACCGTTCCCGTCCAATTCCGATTGGCAGACAGAGCGCAATAAGATGAAGGCCATCTGCCAGCAGTGTCATGGGAACTCGTGGATTGACGATTTTTATGACGGTTTCGACAAAGCGGTGATGGAATACAATGAGGTCTATTTCAAACCGGTCAAGAAAAAAATGGATGAGCTCTACGAAAAAGGGCTTGTGGATAAAACGAAATACTTTGATGAGCATCTGGAGCTGCAGTACTACGAGATCTGGCATCACGAAGGCCGGCGGGCCCGCATGGGCGCGATGATGATGGCGCCGGACTATGCCTGGTGGCATGGTTTCTACGAGGTCAAAAACCGCTTCAACGCATTCATGGAAGAAGCCAATCACCTGCTCAAAACCGGCGAGAAAGCCTACAGATGGGATCCTTATCCCAATGCCACCGGCAGTACCAAGCGTCCGGTAGAGATATTTCCTGAATAAGGAAAAGCGCTGGCATCCACCTCCAACCTCAAAATAAAACTCCGCTCCGGCAAGCACCGGGGCGGATTTTTTTTGGGCCAAAACGCTACATTGCGATTTATTGCATTTAATTAAAGAATTTATTTATCACGAAAACACGAAAGTTGAAAAACACGAAATCTAAAATAGCTTTATTTCGTGCTTTCGTCATTTCGCGCTTTCGTGATTGATCTTTCTTGGTTCTCGCCCTGCGGCGGATCCGTGTTAGGGCTTTGCTTCTGTAAAATTCAGGTATAAAAAGACAGAGCGCAGCGAATACCTCAAATATTCAATTATCAATTTTCAATATTCATTTCTAAAGTCAGCTTTCTTCCAGAACCGAGTCGACCCATTGCAGGGCAGCGATCATATTGGGAAAGCCGGTAGTGGTCAACGCCAGCAATACCGCATGGGCGATTTCGTCTTTGGTTGCGCCGGATTCCATGGCCTTGCGGGTGCTGGACATTACCGCCCCCCTTGAATTAGCACCGATGGCAATTCCGAGTTTGATCAGATCCTGGCATTTGGCGTCCAGCGGTCCTGCTGAGCGGCAGGTTTGCCCTAACTGTTTGTAGTCTTTGAAGACGTCAGGAAATTTTCCGGTAAACTTTTCATACACTTTGGGCAGATACATTGTGGCTCCTCTCTAATCAATTGCGGGATTAAAGACCCGAGGTTTCTTGATAAAAGTGCAGCGATCGATTGATAAAATTTCAGTTGCATATTATGCGCTTTTGAGATTTTTTCAAGCCTAATTGGTACCCACCATAACAGGTCAGCTAGAAAAATACCAAAATATATCGGCATGCGATGAAAGAGACTATTGCTGCGAGGACGAATTTAATCCCTTTTTCGGGCAGGTACTTTTGCATTTTAGCTCCAAAGTACATACCCAGGAGACCTCCGGCGCCGAAAAGTATACCGAGTGCCCAATCGGGCGGTGCGACTGCTCCGTTTATGGGAATGAGGCTATAGAAGACCACGCCTGCAGCAGAGGAAGTAAATGTGCCCAGTAATACGGCACCGGCTATCGCGTATACCGGGAGTTTGAATAATGTTATCAAAAATGGCGCAATGATGGAGCCTCCGCCGATGCCGTATACCCCGCCAATCATTCCGACAAAAAATGCCAGACTTAGCAACCCGACTGTGGCAAATGAATGGGTTTCATTTCTGAAATTAAAAATCGTTTTGCGGATCGACAGAAGGACCCTGTCTACCCTGTCATCTAAATTGCAGGATTCAATTTGCCCGTTGGATCGCCTGGTCAATGAATCTTTGAAAAGCTTCATCGCGACCAAAAAAAGAACAATCCCCACAAACAATTTGAAACTTTTTGGATCCGGCAAAAAGCTAATCCTGATGTAGTAACCGATAAGTACTCCGGGAACAATTCCCACTACTATTATCATCGCTACAGGCCAGACAAACCGGCATTCTTTGATGTAACGGTAAATCCCTCCGGGTGTCCCCGTCACGTTAAACAAAAAGTTAGTGGAGGTTACCGAGGTGGATGTAAAACCCAGAACGCTCATCTGGAAAGGCAGAAGAAGAAATGCGCCTGAAATTCCGGCCATCGAAGTAAAGAAGGATATGGCGAAGGCAACTGTCGGAGGTACAAACCAGTACGTTTCAATACCGGCAACCGGGAATGTAATTTGTATTAAATCCATTTATGCCATTTTTTGGACGGACTGGTCCTGAATGTTCTACTTTGAGGAAGCAATATTGGAATTGCCCGCTGGCCGGTTAAGCCTGTCCAATAAGTAGTCTCATCGGATTTTAATTCTCGACCGAACGACAGCAAACGTGACAAGGGGCAAATCGAATCATTACATATAAGTATTTATAATGCAGCGAAAAGGCTTTGGAAACGTATTTAAGCATTTCGAAAGACGATTTTCGTTATACCTGGAACGAATTCATTCCACCGGATTTTTCTGAATTCAACTCTTGGGATTCAAGAACTGCACAGACGAATTCGAAATTCTCTTTTAAAAACGCTTCGGTCGCTTTTGCCAGATTCGGGTAGAACGCATTTTCAGCATTTTCGATGATGTTGTTCGCAAATTGCGGCACCCAGGCCATCAAGTGATCTTCCAGAAAAGATTTCTGCCTCTGAATAAAAGCGATGGCCATTTCTATGTCAGAGTTGGCGAAGGCTTCGATTTCTTTATATATCAAATAGTGCATGAATTCGAGCTCAGCGCTGATGTGGTCAGGGGCGTCCTTAAACGTTTTGGCCGTGTCCAAGCCAGCATCCCGGTATCGATCTCTTGCGTCCAGAGTTGAGTTGCCCATCATTTTCCTTTCATCCTCTAAATACACTGATCCGTAAGGGGCCGCTGAGAGCTCATACGGGCCGACAAACAGCTTTGCAAAATCGACTTTTAAGGATTCAAGGTCAGCAGCGGCATTAAATTCTTTGCGCATATTCTGGATTAACGGGACCGCTGTTTCACACACATTTGTCATGTTGAATTCCAGATCCTCCAATTTTTCAGATAACCCCGGTTCCGGCAAAAAGAAGCAGTCGCTCAATATTCGAAAAGCCCTCATTCGCGAAGATTCGTGGTTCGCTAGATTTTCTGTTTCCATCGCTATCCCTAACCCGGCGAAGCCGGTTGTAGCGTAGCGTAAATCCCGCGTAGCGGGGAAATGAATATTGATTATTGAATATTTGAGGTATTCTATAGATCTTAACTCAGCTCTACTATCAATGCTCAATTCCTACGCAAACATGATTCGATATCAATATACAGGTACTTAGGGCTCGCGCAAAAATAACTTCACATTTTAAGCGCCGATGCATCCTGCCTGGCGGCGTTGTGAAAGCTCGGAATATGCTTGATATTCCTGCTCTTTCACGCCTTGCCAGCCAGGCG
>JASJCE010000039.1 GCA_030066155.1 Desulfobacterales bacterium
ATCGTCCGGGTGGACAGCTCCTGCACAAGGGGTGCCTGGAGCAGGTCCGACGGCAGTTTGATGGAACCGCGGTCCACCGCTTTTTGAATATCGGCAAAGATCTGCTGGGTGTCGGCTGCGTCCGGATCCATCCGGACCGTGATCACCGACATGCCCTCCATGCTGCTGGAGTAGATCTTTTCCAGTCCGTCGACCTGCAGCAATTCCTTCTCCAGGGGCACGGTGAGTGACAGCTCAACATCTTCGGGGCTCGAGCCGGGCCGAAAGGTGGTGACCGTAACGATGCCTAAATCGATGGTGGGAAACATCTCATAGGTCTGGAAACGCAGGGCCAGGGCTCCGGCAATCAAAATGAAGAACATGATAATGTTAACCAGCAGCGGCCGGTGTACGAAAAAAGCGGATAGAGATTTCATCGGGTTAAATGTCTGCGTCTGTCCGCGTTTGTCTGCGGCTAATTGTTTGCGTACAAAATGGTTCAGGATTCCGGTGTGGTTGCGGCGTTGCCTTGAATGACTTTAACCGGTGTGCCGTCAACGATATTGGCCAGCCCGTTTATAATGAGTTGGTCACCGGCCTGCAATCCTGACAATACGTGGGCCTGGTCCACGGTGGTAAGAGCGACTATCGGCTCCACCTGGACAGCCTTCCCATCCTCAACTTTGTAGGCGACTCGTCGGCGATTCCGATCGACGAGGGCCCTTTCCGGGATCAGGATTGCAGCCTGATATGTTAGCCCCTGTAACTTGACCCGTGCCGTCATCCCCGGCCGGAGCAGTCCGTCGCTGTTCGGAATTGTCAGTTTGACGGAAAAGTTGCCGGTATCCGGATCGGCCTTTGATCCCAGAGATTCGATACGAGCTGTGTAAGCACGGCCCTGGACGCCGGGGGTGGTGACCGATGCCTCGTTTCCCGGACCGAGGTGATTGATATCTTTTTCAGTAACATAAGTGATGACTCGAACCGCATCCACCACCTGAATAATCATGAGCGGAGAGCCCGGACTTACGGTTTCGCCGGGCTCGACCGATCTTTTGACGACCTGCCCCGCAGCAGGGCTCGTAATTCTGCGCTCTGCGAGCTCCCGTTCAGCCAGCCGCACCGCCGCCATGGCCTCATCAAAACGAGCCCTGGCGGTCTTGAGGACAAGCTGCGATTCTTCCAATTTGGACAGGGCAATGTTGCGCTTGGCATATAATGCCTCCTGTCGATTCAGCGTTATCTGGGCATTGGCCAGAGTTGCTTTAGTTTCTTTGAGAGTGGTCCGAAACCGGGCCAGCCGCAGTTGCTGCTTTTTACCATCCAGCTCAATCAATAATTGATCGGCTTTGATGCGATCGCCCTCTTTGACATGCACCTTATTGACGCGCTCGGAGAAGTCGACTGTGATGATAATTTCCTGCGCAGCATCGATAACCCCAAAGGAGCTGATGGTTTCAGCCCAGGGCTGCTCTTCCAGAACCTTTACTTCAACTTCTGCTATCCTCGCCGGCTGATTTGTCACTTCCCGCGCCGGCGGACGGTTTTCACATGCAGTAAAGCCGATTAACATAAGGGCTGCACATAAATAGAGGATTTTTAATCGCATAAATGGCAAAACAGCGTCCTCCTTGCGATGATTAATGAAATATAAAAACGGATTTAATTCCCCACTTGCCAATAATCAATAACCAATAACGAATAACTTATACTGAATAGCTTTCTCCGATCTGCAATGGCATTGCTTTGATACCGCATTGGGCCTCCAGCTTGTTTTTGAAGTCAAGCGAATCTGGCGTGGATAAAATTTGCTGATGGTGTCAGGGCAAATAATTTAGGAATTGCGAATTTAGGAATTATAAGAATTAAACGAATTCTATCTATTATTTTTATTCAATTTTTGAATTCCTCAATTCCTCAATCCCTGAATCCCTCAATCGTTCACCGCCTCAATTCCTAAATCCCTCAATTAGTTCACGCTGAAACCTGAAACCCAACACCTGAAACCTACACACAGTGGATCACGGTAATTATCTCTTGGAACCCATCTGGGGCAGGGTTCTTTGCTTAATCACAAGCTTCCCTCTTGATCCCCAAAACCTCCCGGCAATAGCGTATGCTGCGTTCGACGGTTTCTATTTCCATGCGTAAGGCCTGCTCAATGTTGTCCAGGGGGATTTCCATTTCGGTTTCAATATTGATCCGGCGCATCGATGATGTTGTCCTGAAAATGTCGTAAGCCCGCTTCATGTCGATATCGCCTTCTCCGACAGCAGCGCCGGTCAGCTTGAAGCCATAGCGCTGCAGTTCGATGCGGTCATCGCGAAAGTGGTTGGTAAAGGCCCGCGGCGCCAGGTTGGCAATGGCCTGCATGGGATCCTCCATAACCATCAGGGCGTTAACGGTGTCGATACAGGCCCCGACTGCCGGATGGTTCACCAGGTCCAGCAGCCAGAGAATTTCTTCCGAGAAGCTGTCACAATGGTTTTCAATCGCGATTTTAATGCCGGCTGCTTCGGCCGAAGGTGCGGACGCTTTTAACTGTTCGGCGAAAGACCTCATCTGCTCCTTTACCCGGGGATGAAACCGGCTGGCAGCCAGGGGTCGGGGCCGAACTAAATCCATACTGACTTTGACAATATCTGCTCCCAGGGCCGTTGCAGTTGTAATTGCCTCGTCGAGATCATGCTGGATGCCGATTTCCATGCCGCCCAAATCCATTGAAAAATTGTACTCAAGATAAAGTCCCTTTTCTTCAGCAGCAGTACGGACCTCTTTGAGGTAAAACAGATCAAGTGTTTCCAAAACGCCGTCATCCAGATGAAATCCGTCCAAACCCAGCCGTATGCCTTCGTCAAAGAGTTCAAATGTGCTCATCTGCCGCGGCCACGGCAGTTTAAAATCAGCCCAGGCCTGTCCGATGCCGTGCAGATAAAAGCTGTATGTGTGCAGTCCAAGGAGCATAGGTTTTATTCCTTTATACAAATAACAAATAACTGCCAAACTTTTGGTATTCTCTGTTTACGTTGATTTGGAAATAATTTCAACTAAAGCGTTTGTCAGTCTGTCATTCAGACATCGTTGGCTATTTGAGTCCATTTCAGATCCTCAAAAATTCAGGCGCCTCTAAGCAAATATTTCCTGTTGCCGAAACCTATTATTTCTTGACTCCATCTTTGTTCAAAGATATCAGTAATAAACCGGTATCCAGCATCCAGTATCTAAAATCAAGTATCAAGTATCAAGTATCAAGTATCGAGTATCCAGTATCCAGTATCGAGTATCCAGTATCGAGTATCCAGCATCCAGTATCGAGCATCAAGCATCGAGTATCCAGTATCAAGCGCACTTGAAATGACAATTGGCAATTGACGATTGTCGGCTGTCGAATTAAGGAGTTTGTCATGACGCTCAAAGGTCTTGCAGGCGGTCTTTATGCACCACTTTCCCCGAATAATATCGCAACCATACACGAGGCTTCGCTGACCATCCTGGAAAAAATTGGGATGACCTATGAAAGCGGATTGGATGAGACTCTGGATATGATTGAATGCGAGGGTGTCAGAATTGACCGCGAAAAATCCAGAATCTATTTTGACCCCGACCAGGTAAACGCGCAGGCCGATTTGGCTCCGGAGCAAGTTCTGCTTTACAGTCGCGATGGAGAAGATTGTCTGGACCTGACCCGGCATCGGGTGTATCTCGGAACCGGAGGAGCGGCTGTAAGGATATTGGACCTTGAAACCGGTGAAGCCCGACCGACGACCTTAAAGGACTTGTATCAGCTTGCCAGGTTAACCGACAGCCTGGCGAACATCCACTTTTTTGTGAGACCCTGCGTTCCCGGGGATATACCCGTGACTGAATTTGACACAAATGGCATTTTTGCCTGTCTGAAAGGCACCGCAAAGCATGTTATGTCAGGCGTTACCAACGAAGAGGGTTTCCATAAGGTTCTCGATATTGCCGCTATAGTCGCCGGTGGCATGGATAAGTTGATCGAAAAGCCGTTTGTCTCCATAATTGCTTCGTTTGCCATCAGTCCACTCAAATTTTGCACCCAATCGACCCTAATCATGCTGGAAGCTGTACGCAATCGAATTCCGGTGGCCCTCTCCGCCGCTCCCATGGCCGGGTCCACCGCACCGGTCACCATGGCCGGCACCCTTGCGCAGCTTCATGCCGAACAGCTTGCCGGTATTGCGGTTTGCCAGCTGACCAATCCCGGTGCACCGGTTCTTTACGGCGGCATTCCCGGCCGGGCCAATCTTCGCAGTTTAGGATACATGGGTGGTGCGGTCGAGTGCGGCATGATGAATGCCGCGATACACCAGCTGGCCCATCATATCAAGGTGCCTAACTATAACTCATCCGGATTGACGGATTCGAAAATTCCGGACGCACAGGCCAGCTGGGAGAAAGCCCTGACGACCGTCCTGGCCGCCATGGGAGGCTCGAACTACATTCACCATGCGGCGGGCATGCTGGAATCCATGCTAACGGTAGCATACGAGCAATATGTTATTGATGATGAGATTATCGGCATGAGCTGCAAAGTCCTGGATGGAATCCCGGTGGACGCCGAACACCTGGCGCTCGAGGCGATCGATGAAGTCGGCCCCGGCGGCTCATTTATCATGTCACCGCACACCATGACCCACATGCGGCAGGAATATTACGGCGGCAACGGCGTAAGCGATCAGGACAGCCGGGAAAAGTGGAGCGAAAAAGGGTCGCTGGACACCCGGACCCGGGCACGGAAAATGGCCCAAAAAATTCTTGCCGAAGAAGAAAAAGTTCTCATTCCGCCCGAGGTTGAGATGGCTATTCGGGAGAAATATAATATACTGCTTTAGGCGAGGAGGCTCGGAAGCAAGGAGGCTGGGAGGCTGGGAGACACGCAAGCTGGGAGGCCGGGAGGCGAGGAAGCTGGAAGGCAAAGAGGCTTGGAGGCTGGAAGGCTTGGAGGCTGGAAAGCAGAAGATGAATCAAGTCGAGAAGTCAGAAGAATAGACGACACCCAACGTCGGAGGCTTTTGCCTTTTTGCCGTATAGCTTTCCAGCATCCTGGCTTCCCAGCCTTTACACATAGCGGCTTCCCAGCTTCCAGGCTTTCTGGCCTTCCAGCAGTTAATTTAAATTTTGGGCAAATGTAATTCGAGATTGCAATGGAAAATGCAGTCATTCAGTTTATACATGAGACCACATGGAATGCTGTGCCGCAGGACGCTCGCCACCAGGCCCGGCGCTGTCTTTTGGATACCCTAGGGGCGGGAATCGGCGGACGGGTAACGGAATTATCTCAAATAATTCACGACTTCGCGGCTTCGAATTTCAAGGGGCAGGGAGCCCAATTGTGGCAGGACGGGCGTGATGTGTCGCCGCCGGGCGCCGCTTTGGCGAACGGAATGACCATCGATGCGCTTGATATTCATGACGGTCATTCACTCGTCAAAGGACATGCCGGTGCGGCGGTTGTGCCGGGGCTGTTTGCATGTATTTCATCTAAACCTGTGGCACCGGTTTCGGGCGAGGCATTTTTAACGGCATTGATTGTTGGCTATGAAATTGCCATCCGCGCGGGCATGGCCCTACATGACACGGCCAGTGATTACCACACTTCGGGTGCCTGGAATGCCCTGGGTGTTGCGGCTGTCGCGGCGCGTTGCTTTGGTTTGGATCGCAGGCAAACCAGACATGCATTGGGAATTGCGGAGTATCACGGCCCGCGATCCCAGATGATGCGTTGCATCGACTATCCGACGATGCTGAAAGATGGATCCGGCTGGGGTGCCATGGCCGGCATTAGCGCGGCATTGTTAGCGCAGTCCAATTTTACGGGAGCCCCGGCCCTGACGGTTGAATCCAAGGAGGTCGACGATTTCTGGCAGGATCTGGGCAGCATCTGGCAGATTACCCGGCAATATTTTAAACCCCATGCCGTATGCCGTTGGGCCCAGCCGGCGATCGAGGCTGCATTGGGTTTGCAGCGACAGCATAAAATTACTCCGCAAAATGTGAAACGGATCATTGTCCATACCTTTCATGAGGCGGTTCGCTTAAACTGCCGGTATCCCGAATCCACCGAGGAAGCCCAGTACAGTCTGCCGTTTCCGCTCGCGGCCTCCCTGGCCCGCGGACAACTGGGGGTTGCGGAGCTGACCGGCGCTGCTCTGAATGATCCGGTTATTCTGTCGCTTTGTGATCGGGTGGAATTGGTCGAAGATGACCGTTACAACAAGCGTTTTCCGGCAAACCGCATTGCCCGCATCGAAATTGAAACGGTGGACAACAAACTGTTTGACTCCGGTGACGTCGAAGCGATTTGGGAAGCAGCCAATCCGCCATCTGATACCGACTTGAGAGAAAAATTCCGGCAGCTGGCCCGTGAACAATTGACGGATGAGAACGCATCCGAATTGGAGCAATTGGCATGGGGCTGCGACAAGCTGCCCGATATCAACAAACTACTGTCATTGATGGCGTTGCCGGCAGCAAAAGACTAATATGACAAATTCAACCCTCCAACTAATGGATATTCTGCCGATAGGTTACCTTAGCTGTGATTACGGGCATTAGTGTTTTGTTCGCAAATTTTAACGAAATAGGGAAGGAGGAAAACATGAAAATACTCGTGGGATACGACGAAACCCGGGTAGCTGAAGCTGCATTGAAACTGGCCCACAAGCATGCGAGGGCTTTTGATGCGAAGATATACATAATAAACTCATTGGAACAAAGTCCGACGTTGAAAAAAGAAGATATCGATAAAGCCGAAAGTAAGCTTGAAAAGATTAAAACCAGTTTCGAGGCCGATGGAATCGCCTGTGAGGCTAACGCCTCTGTCAGCTACCAGTCTCCCGGAGAAGATCTGGTCAACTTTGCGAAAGAAAACGGCGTTGAGGAAATCATCGTTGGAGTCCGCCGAAGATCAAAGGTCGGAAAACTGATGTTTGGTTCCACGGCGCAGTTTGTCATCCTGGAGGCGCCCTGTCCGGTGCTTGCGGTGAAGTGAGGATTCGAGTTCATCAGGCGTGCTCGTACTCTTCCTCAATATCAGTGCAGCGTTTCCGATTACGAGCAGGAGCACGAGCACGACGACCATAAATTCTGCATGCTGCAACGGCATACGGGACTTCTCAAATTTGGCGGATAAACACCGATGCTTGCGATTTATCTTTGGCGAGGAAAAAACCTGGTTGAGAAATCGAATATCGAACAGTAAAGAATCCTGGTCCAGAGGTTCAGGCTTTAACATTACCCCCGGAGTGGTTAAAAGCTTATTCACCTCTTCCAGCTGTATTCTGGTTTCAGGTGTCAGGTTTCAGGTTTCAGAGAAAGAATCCGATCCTTTGGATCAAAGCCGTTCATAAATGGCGCTGACTTTCTCCGGCGCTGGTCTTCAGTTTCACGCCAATTGGAGTAAACGATTTAGCACCTATTTATTGATATCAAATCATGTTTGCGTAGAATTTGAGCATTGATATAAGAAGTGAGTTCAGATCGATAGAATACCACAAATTGTCATTATTCAATATTCAATATTCATTTCCGGCTTAGCCGGTTTGGGTTAATACCGGGCAACTTATCTTTTACAGTAAGCGATGAGTTATAGGCCACGCACCCGGTTGGGCATTTTGATTCTTTCTTCGGTATGGTCCTGCGGATCTGAAGGCCTCAACCTAATAAAAAAATATATAGCGTTTGTCTCGTTCCACTTGATGTGCTTGAAGCGCAGAGACAGAAGCAAAACTCTGCCGATATCGGAACGTTTTTTTGACAAACGCTATAGAGGGTTATGATCACTGCTGGGCGCGGATGCGTTCCGATTCGTCGGGCACCCTGATGACCGGTGCAACTTTCTTCAGCTCTTCGAGCGGAATGTGACACTTGATGACGTGGCGATCGACGACCACCTGCTCGGGCGGTGGTTCATTGTCACAGATTTCGCCGATTCTCCGGTGGCAGCGGGTGCAAAAAGGGCAGCCTTTGGGAGGATTCATTGCGCTGGGCAGGTTTCCTTCCAGCACAATTTCGCGTTTGGTCACTTCAGGATCGGCAATCGGCACCGCTGATAGCAGCGCTTCGGTATACGGCGAATAGGGTGGTGCAAAGATCTGCTCGGTAGTGCCTCTTTCAAGGATATGCCCCAGATACATGACCACAATTCGATCCGATAGGTAGCGGACTACACTTAAATCATGGCTGATGAAAAGCAGCGTGGTTTTATGTTCCCGCTGAATATCCATTAGTAGCTCGGTCACTGCTGCTGCAACTGAGACGTCCAGGGCAGAGACCGGCTCATCTGCGATGACCATGCTCGGATTTCCGGCAAATGCGCGGGCGATGCCGATACGCTGCTTTTGGCCGCCAGACAACTGTCTGGGCTTTCTGAAATAAAAATCCCGCGGCAGTTTGACGGTATCTAACAGCTTCATCACGCGGTCAAAGATTTTCTTTTTATCCGTTTCCACGCCAAATTTTTTAATTACGCGAGATATCTGACCACCGATACTATGGCTTGGATTCAAGGTGTCAAACGGATTTTGAAACACCATCTGCAGCGAACCGATCTGCTCAGGGCTGCGGTCACGAACCGCAATTTCCGAGAGATCATTGCCATCGTGAACCACCGACCCGTCAGTTCCTTTTTCCAGACCCATCAGCACTTTGGCAAATGTTGATTTGCCGCAGCCGGATTCACCGACGATGGCGACCGTTTCACCCTCCCTGGCCGTGAAATTTAACTCCTCATTGGCTTTCACATACCGGATTCTTTTACCGCTGATTAACGCCCGCAATGAGCTGTCACGTACCTCGTAGTACTTCTTCATGTGATCCACTTCGAGTACCTGTTCGCCGAGCTCGGCCGCCGCCCGGGCTTCACCTCCGGGCACTTCCTTGCTGTGATCGATTTCTTTGTAGCGCAAGCATCGCACGCGATGATCGGGGGCACTGTCCACAACATGTTCCATTGCAATATGGTCCTGGTCGCACAGTCCAGGTTTGAAATGATCACAGCGCGGGTGGTAATAACAGCCCTGGGGTCGTTCGAATGGCAGCGGCAGCTGACCCCGGATCGGCTTTAACGGGGCAGCGTGCTTGTCGGCCGTCGGCAACGGGATGCAGGCAAAAAGGCCGTGGGTGTAAGGGTGCCTTGGCCAGGTAAACAGCGAGTCAATCGTGCCTTCTTCGACAACCTCTCCGGAATACATCACGAATACCCGGTCACAGGTCTCCAGAATCAGCCCGAGATTGTGGGAGATATAGATTTGGGAAGTGCCGAACTTCTTGCTGATGTCGGCAACCAGCTTCACGATGCCGGCCTCCACCGTGACATCCAGTGCCGTCGTTGGCTCATCCAGCAGCAACAACGACGGATTCGACAGCAAACCCATCGCGATGACGACGCGCTGCTGCTGTCCGCCTGACAACTGATGCGGATACGATTCCATCAGCCGCTTCGGGTCGGGCAACTTGACATCCGCCAGCATCTGTTCGGCCCTCTGGCGGGCTTCTTCCTTTGAAATGTTCTCATGCGCCAGCGGCACCTCCATCAGCTGGGTGCTGATTTTGAGGCTTGGATTCAGAGAGGCAAAAGGTTCCTGATAAATCATTGCGATCTCTGATCCGCGAATGCGGCGCAACTCATCCTCCGACATCTGGTTCAAATCGCGGCCTTTAAACGTGATGCTTCCGCTCTTGATGCCGCCGTTGGCGCCCATGTATTGCATAACCGCCATGGCCACGGTAGACTTGCCGCAGCCTGACTCGCCCACAATGCCGATGGTTTCACCGGGCAATACCTCGACCGCAAAATCCACCACCGCCGGAATCTCCCCCGCCCGGGTATAGTAGGAGATGCAGAGGTCCTTGCAGACCAGTACCGGTTCTTGATTGTCGTTCATGTGTTGGTTACCTCCTAATCGCGCAATGAGATTTCACGTAGGCCGTCCGCCATGAGATTAAACCCCAGAATCAACGAAGATATCGCGATACAGGGAAAGAGCGTCATGTGCGGAAAGGCCATCGCCATCTGCCGGGTTTCATTGACCATGCCACCCCAATCCGGGTCCGGCGGCGGCAGGCCCAGACCCAGAAAACCGAGCACACCGATGGTGATAATGACATAACCCAGACGCAAACAAGCGTCGACAATCAGAGGGCCGCGCGCATTCGGTAAAATTTCAACCAGCATCACTTTCCAGTCTGATTCGCCTCTGGTTTGGGCCGCGGCCACATAGTCCCGATTGCGGAGATCCAGTACCAAGCCCCGCACAATCCGCATGATCCCCGGCGAAGATGCAAAGGTGATGGCAATAATAATGTTAATTCCGGATGCGCCGATTGTGGCGATAATGATAATATAAAGTACCAGCACCGGAAACGAGAGAATGATATCGGCAATGCGGGAGAGAACATCATCCACCCAACCACCGCGATACCCCGCCGCAAGCCCCATCAGAATACCCACCAGGTAAGCCGAAATTGTCGCCAGGGGCGCGTACACCAGGACCGTTCGCGACCCCCAAACAATCCGTGAAAGGATATCGCGTCCGATATGATCGGTACCAAGCCAGAATGTGCCGCCTTTGGCCGCCACTACCCCCGGTTTAGCAAACGGCTGAATGGAGGAGTTGGGATCAAATGGCGCAAGCCACGGTGCCAGGATCGCGACTATCACCCAGAATAAAACGAGGAAAGCCCCCACCATACCGACCCAACTTTCCCGCAGAAGCCCAAAAGATTTTAGCGCACGCCAGATCGCCGCTCCGTACCCGGCTGAGGGCATTTGGGTTGTCGCTGCAGATGTATCCATCGATCGTCTCCTTACTTAAATCGAATGCGAGGATTGAGAAATGTGTAGCCAATGTCGGCGATAGTTTGCGTGGCAACCGCAACACACACCGCCACCATGGCGCACGCTTCCAACAGGGCGATATCGTTGTTTAACGAAGCCTCCAGGATCAGTGCTCCAAATCCTTTGTAGGCAAAGAAGAACTCAACCACAATCACCCCGGATAACAGCCAATTGATCTGTAACATGATGACCGTAAAAGGCGCGATGAGCGCATTGCGCAATGCATGCTTGACAATCACCGATTTATAGGGCAGGCCCTTTAGCACTGCTGTCCTGATATACTGGGAAGTCATGACTTCCGCCATGGACGCGCGGGTCATGCGGGCGACATAGCCAAAATCATAGACGACCAGAACCATGGCCGGCAGAATCAGCTGCTTGAACTCGAAGCCGCCCGACATGCTGCTGGTGCCCGGCAGCCATTGCAAGCCGAAAACAAAAATGGCGGAGAAAATTACAGCACTGGCAAATTCCGGCACCGAAGTTGTCAAAATCCCAAACACCGAAATCGAACGATCAAGCATTGACCCCTCTTTCATGCCCGACAAAACACCTAACGTCAGTGATAGCGGGATCATAATCGCAAAGGTCCAAAACCCCAATATCGCGGTGTTCCACAACCGCGGGAACATCACATCAGCGACCGGGCCTTTAAAGCGGATGGATTCCCCCAGGTCGCCGGTTGCAAAATTACCCAGCCAACTCACATAGCGCAACATGACGGGTCTGTTATACCCATGCTGCTCGCGCCATAGTTCTTTTTGTTCTTCGTTGGCAAATTGGCCGAGCACCCGGGTGGCCGGATCACCCGTAAGCTCGGTCTCCAACAGCAGAAAAAGAATCAGCGATACGATAATCATGGTAAATATCATGAATCCGATGCGCTTTATCACCAGGGTGACCATGTTGGCTCCTTTATAATAAATCGTTTAACGTTTTGATGGCATACGATCTAATTTGGGCCCGATAGAGAACCAAAGATGAAAAGATGATCACGAAAACACGAAAAAGGGATAAAATAGATTTCGCGCTTTCTATATTTCGTGTTTTCGTGACGAAGGTTTTTTCCTATAAATTACAGAGAACTCATATGGGGAGGCGCCGAAGCGCCTCCGTCATGCATGATCCAACTACGTCAGGGAAACCTTGTGGAAACGGTAGTATCGGGTTGGATGCATTTCAAATCCGACAACGTTATCCCGGATAGCGGTGAAAACGGCACGGAAGAAAGGCTGAACCATGACGGCATCGTCCTGTAGAATTTTTTCTACCTTCTCCATTTTTTTACGGCGTTCTTCAACATCCAGGGTCGATTCGGCCTCGGTTAGGGCCTTATCCCACTGCGGATTGGCGTAGCTGGACTCGTTCCAGGGGACACCGGTGCGATAGGCCAGACCCAAAACCATAACGGCCAGCGGGCGATGGGTCCAGGAAGTCAGGCTCAAGGGTGCCTTGGTCCAAACATCCCAGTATTGCGCCTGGGGCATCACGTTCATTTTGATGTTGATCCCGGCTTTGGCGGCATCCTCCTTGAGTACGGCCACGGAATCCTGCTCCCAAACACCTTCGGTATTCCCCACGTTGCAGCTTAATTCAATGCCATTGGGGTAGCCGGCCTCTGCCAGCAGTTTTTTAGCGCCTTCGATATCCTGCTCGAACGGCTTCAGGGCAAAGTACTCGGGGTGAATCTTGGCGACGTGATGGTGTTCGGCAACAATCCCCAGGCCGCGGTGGGCAATGTCGAGCTGTCTTTTGGCATCGCAGGTTTTCTGCACCGCCCGGCGTACACGAATATCGTCGAATGGTTTCTTGGTCAGCTTCATACGGATCACGCCGGTCTGGGTCGATGGAATTTCGACGACCTTGATTCCCGGAATATTTTTGGCTGCTTCCAGAGTGGTTAGATCAAGACCATAGATTCCATCAACCTGTTTCGAAGCGATAGCGGCCAGATAAGCCCCGGGATCTTCACCCAGATCAACAAATCGAATTTCATCCAGAAAGACCTCGCCACCCCAATAGGGTTCTTTACGTTTTTTCAGGACGGCCAGCTCGCCGACCCTGAATTCGGCAAGGGTATAGGGTCCGGTACCCACCGGGTTTTTGGAAAGATCCCCGCCGTCCTTTTCAAAATCACGGTGAACGATGGCAGTGGGATAGTTGTAGAGGTTTTCAGGAATCGCCAGCACCGGAGATTTTAAATTGAGTCTGACCGTATGATTATCGATTTTCTGTACGGCGTTTTTGATCATACGTTTGATCGGGTTGCCTTTGCCATCTTTCTTCCCCGTTTCTTCGAGCATGGCATCAAACAGGCCCAGGTTGGATGATCCGGTCTTCGGATCGAGCCAGCGGGTAAAGTTAAACACCACATCATCGGCAATGAAGTCATCGCCATTGGACCACTTGATGCCTTTGCGCAGATGGAAGGTCCAGGTCTTCAGATCGTCGGATGCTTCCCAGCTTTCTGCCAGAGCGGGTCGCGTAACGTTATCTGGCCCGGTTTCTACCAGGTACTCGACGATATGGCGGGCAACGACAGACTTTTGGGTCCATGAATATGTCCCCGGATCGGCCATTTCCTGCACCTGCATACCAAATTTTAAAACACCACCCTTTTTGTGTGATGAGGCCTGGGCCGATGAAATGAAATCAGGCAACCCGGCCATGCTGTAAGCCGCCGTCGCAGACAGGCCCAGTAACGTGACGGTGCGCAAAAATTCTCTTCTCGAACATTTGCCCTCTGCCAGGGATTTTCTCATTTGTTCCACGCCGGGGTGTTCTCTGTCTGTCGCCATGATATTTCCTCCTTTCAAAAATGAGCGGTTGTCATGATAGATAAAATCGGTGATTTTGAAAGTTGCTATGAAACCATGAGAGAACGTACATCAATCAATGCTGTATTGCGATAAATGGACGGTTCAATTTGGTGAAGATGCTATAATAAAAAACTAAAATTCAGCTTTTTACTTAAGTTTAAGAAATTAAAACGATTCCAACATAGATAATTCAATATCCTCTGTCAAGGAGAAATCAGTTTTGTTCTTTGGCAGGGAGTCGTCGTACTGGCCGCAAAAGCCGCGTGGTTGCAATCAGAAATGCAAGGTAGGCATTTTTACGTAATTAAATTGGACGCTTTAACGCCGCAATTAGCGAACGCCCGAGAGAGGGGATGGACGGTATTCGCTGAAACCTGAACACCTTGGCCCAGACCTGGTTATACATGTGCCATGCAGATACGGCATTCTTCCATATTTAATAAAATGGGCCGTATTAAAGGTAAATCTTCGCGCTCTACGAGGCGTAGGCTCTACGAGCCGGTGGCCAGGGCAGGCACACCTGAAACTTTCTTAATACTAAAACCTGAACACTGAACACTGAAACCTGAAACCTACTAGGTGCTGAAACCTGAAACCTTATTTGGATAGTTACGGGACGATCAACTTCAGAGATATCGTGAAAAAATTCTTTGGTCAGAATGTCAGGCCCCGAATATGATGCGAACAGCGAAGAGCAGGGGCAAGCTCAGCAAAAACAATCGACCGGGCCATTTCCATTTGCGGTGTAGTGCAATGTTAAATCCGCAGAAGCACAGGAGCATGGCAAAAAGGAACATGCCGGCCAGTCGAAAAGACAGCCCGGCGTCATAGGAAAATGTTTTTACTAAACCGGCAGCGGAGAGCACGACTCCCAGCAGGCCGATTAGTATCCGAACTACCGCCTGGGACCGTTTGGACGGATCGCTTCCGGATATGATCTCCCCGAATATATCACCAATGATGTCACCGATCATGATTAGGTCCTTGAAATTATGCTTATTATGTCATGTTCTCTTGATATAACAAACGCAGATCAATCCGCCTCACTCTGATTTGCACGTTGGTTGAATTTCTGCACTCGATCATTTACTCTGTCGGCGGTTTTCTCCGCCTTTTCGATATAGTTTTTCGCCTGGGTTTCGGTGATGCCGCCTGAACTGTCGGCACCCATATTTTTTATCACCAAAATTCCAATGATCAATGAGACGATCAGCAGACCAATAACTAATATGCCCCGCATTGTTTTTCCTCTCCCGAATCTGTCCGGATCCGAATGCACACATTTAAACAGGGGTTGTAATCGGTGCCGATTGGATTCGAATTAATTGAATTCTACGCCGTAGGTGTCTCTATTATACCACGTTACCGTAAAAAGGGGGGATTATTGATGAAACAAACATCTCAAATGCTTCGCTGACTTCATCAACAACTATCGGTTTAATGAAAAATCCGCGGTTCGGCTCATGCTGCAGCAAACCCAGAAATTCCATGTGCTTCAGTGCCTGAACCACCGGTGTGAGGCTTATCCCCAGTCTTTTGGCCATAACACGATAGGCTACCTTTTGACCCGGTCTGAGTTCATTCAAAAAGACCATCTTACGGATGTCGTTGTAGGCTTCACGGGTCAGGTTGACCTAAAGGATTGGTTTTTTAGCGGGGTTGATTTTCAAATTTTGAGTCCTTAGGTTGCCTTTGCAACACTATTATTTGACATTAAATCAATTAAAAGACGGACTCGAGCGTATCATTTTATACGACATTCATTAATACAAAATGTAATTACAAAATGCCAAGTAAAATCCACCACTGTTATCCACTCCCTCGAACCATATTGGCCAATGCACCACTGAAAATTTACTTGACCAATCGAGCCCCGAACTCAACGGTAACTTAATATGAGCGCAGATGAATTCCAGCGACGGCTGGCCGCAATTTTGAGCGCAGATGCGGTTGGCTACAGCCGACTCATGGCAGAAGACGAAGTATCAACGGTTCGGTTGCTCAATGCTCATCGATCCGGGATGATGAAACGAGTTGGTGAACATCGAGGCCGCGTATCCGACTTCGTTGGTGACAATATGCTGGCCGAATTTTCCAGCGCCCATGATGCGGTGAAATGTGCCGTAGAAATTCAGCGCAACTTGGCTCATCACAACAAGAAATTATCTCCGGGGCGCCGGTTGCAATTCCGTATCGGAATACATTTGGGAGACATAATGTTTGATGGAGAGCGCTTATACGGTGACGGCGTTAACCTGGCTGCGCGCTTAGAACCATTCGCTGAACCGGGTGGTATCTGCATCTCGGACATTATTTATAAGCAGGTTCACAATAAATTTGATCTTGAATTCATAGATATAGGACAAAGACCGGTTAAAAATATACCGGAGCCGGTGAAAATGTTCCGCATTATTGATGTATCCGTCACCCCAAATTTTAAAACGGATCAGGCTGCTTTCCGTGCCGAAAAAATACTAACACTTCCCGATAAACCGTCGTTAGCAGTACTTCCTTTCGTTAATCTGAGCAATGATCCGGAACAGGAGTACTTTTGCGATGGTCTCACAATGGACATCATGACGGCACTTGTAAAAATATCCGGATTGTTCCTGATTAGTGAGGGCTCCATGTATACGTTCAAATCAAAGCCCGTCACGATCAATGAACTTGGCGCTCAGCTTGGCGTTCGTTATGCCCTTGAAAGCGGGGTTCGAAAATCAGGAAATCGGGTGCGGATCACGTCGCAGCTCATTGAGGTATCGAACGGTCACAGGGTTTGGGCCGAACGCTACGACCGTCTATTGGACAACCTTTTTGCCTTACAGGATGAGATCACTGAAAGCATTGCGGCCGCCATGGATGTCCAGTTAGTCAGCGGCGAATCCGCTCATCGGGTCAGACGAATCTTAAGAAACCCGATGGCCCTCGACCTATACTACCGAGGATGGCATGCTATGTTCGGTACCACAAAAGAAGAGCTATCAGAAGCTCAACGGATGTTCCAAGAACTCATTCGACTGGAACCTGCCTCATCAATCGGTTATGGTCTGGCAGCCTGGGCCTATTGGAGTGCAGCAGCACAGGGTTTGGGCGATTCTATTTCGGTCGCGTTGGAGCGGGCGACCGAATTGGCTCAAAAAGCCCTGACTATGCAGGATGCCTCGGGCTTTCCACACATCATACTGGCACATGTCCACCTTCATAGGCGCGAATATGATCTTGCCATCTCAGCAGTAAAGCAAGCCAGTCTCGAGCGTCCGGGATGTGGCGGTACCTTCGCATTGAAAGCCAATATTCTAAACTATCTGGATCGGCCGAACGAAGCGATTGCTCTTGCTAAAACCGCTATTCGGATTACGCCTCTTTTTCCCCGATATTATCCTGAAGTTCTCGCGAAAGCATACTATGGAAGTTCACGAAACGTTGAAGCCGTAGAATTGAGCAAGGAAATCCTAAGACGCGATCCGAACAATCCGGAAGCGTTACTAGTGTTGGCCGGCGCCAGCGTTGTCCTGGGCCAAATAATTGAGGCCCAGGACGCGATACAACGCCTCTTGAAAGTTAACCCCGCTTTTACAGTTGATGAATTCGCCAGTTCACACCCGTACAAGAATCAGCAAACTATGGACAAAATGATTGCCAGACTTCAAAAAGCCGGTTTGCCATAGTCCTTTCCGAGCCCGTGGAAAGCTCCCAAAATGGTATCCGCTCAGGATAAGATACGGATTGAATTTGGATACTAATTTAAAATCTTGCCAGACCAGACGTTGTCGTGTAACTTGCCCTCGCCTGTATCATCTTTATTATACGCATCGTTGCAGAATCTGGGCCTTTTTTAAAACTTCAGCTGCTTTTAATATCCAAAGTCCAAATCAGCTATTTTAGGGCAGAGTAATTAGATTGGAGTAAAATGCCAGACCAAGAACCCTCTAATCACGAGCTTTCATTTACTGCTGGGGCTTTTGCTGTATTTCTGTGCGTGATCTTCGGCTCCAACGCGGTTGCCGTTAAAATCGCCTTTTCAGGTATGGGTGTTTTTACGGTGGCGGCCATCCGTTTTGGAATCGCCGCCTTAGCGATTTTTCTGTGGGCTCGAATGTCCGGGCAGACAATAGCGCTCCAAAAAGGCCAGGTTCATCAGATTTTGATATTTTCAGCCCTTTTTACATTTCAGCTGTCATTGTTTTATCTGGGACTCAGCAAATCAAATGCCTCACGCGGCACACTGCTATCGAATCTGCTACCCTTTTTTGTATTGTTCCTGGCTCATTTTTTTATTCCCGGAGACCGCATCACCCGGAGAAAGTTTTTTGGTATCCTGCTGGGATTCGCAGGGGTGGTCTTTATGTTTCTGGACGAGGAGGGCATACGTGCCGGTTTTCGAATGGGGGATTTGATCATTCTGGGAGCTGTCACGGTCTGGTCCTGCGCAACGATTTATCTAAAACGGATTATTACGACGTTCCACCCGTTTCAGATTGTATTGTATTCAACCATGTTTTCGGTGCCGCTCTTTTTTCTCGGCGCGATTATCTGGGACACTCACATGGTTTTCGCGTTAAATGCTCCGGTTATCGGGTCTCTGCTGTATCAGAGTTTGATTACCGCGTCTTTCGGATTTGTGGCCTGGAATACCATGCTCAAGAAATATGGTGCCGTATCCCTGCATTCGTTTCTTTTTATCATGCCCATTGCCGGTGTTGGCCTGGGCGGTCTGGTGTTGGGGGAGCCGATCACGTTTAAAATTTTACTGGCGCTTGTTTTTATCGTCTCTGGAATTCTGGTCGTACACTGGCATCCGAAACGAGCAATTTCGACTTATCCTATCCGGCGGGGGATGTAGGTAGGATCGAAGGGCCACGTCATTTAGACAGTTAATTGCTCGGAATAAATTGAGTTATGCGCTTATCAAAATCATGGAAATTCCAAGCACCAAAAAACAAATCTCAAATAAATACCAATGACCGAAATTCAAAATTCAAAACAAAGAAAATAAAGCAAAAACTCCGATAAGTGATTGTAATGTTTTCACCATTGGAATTTGTAATTTTGATATTATTTGTAATTTGAGTATTGTAATTTGGGATTTCAGTGACGTATGCAGCAGGACAAATCGCTTCTACCCAAATCAGTTAGAGTTTACTTTGACGTTTCCCTGGCTGTGACCGGAAGCGGGTTGGTATAATTCATGTCGTTGGTAGTATGATAATATGTTTGATTCTAATCCCGCCGGATGAGCGTCCCTGCAGGACTATATGAGCGCTACGCTGGAAGAGCGCTTTGCTGTAGGAGCGTTTCACTTGAAAAGCACCGTTTCGAGGAGTCTTGTTGTGAGCTAAATGCACAATTCCTGTGACATAAGCGTATATCTCTGGTGAGTTTGTCTGAATAGGGATTCAATTTAATATGAAAAAAGTAATTTACATCGTTTTATGTGCCCTTATCCTACTTTTGGGCTATCGGATCTTTTCGAGTTCTTTGACCGGGAAAAATGCAGATGTTCGCGGTCAGACTATTGTCTGTTTCGGTGACAGCCTGACATATGGAACGGGCGCCGGCAAAGAAATGGATTACCCCGCGCAGCTTTCCAAACTGCTGGGAACGCCGGTCATCAATGCCGGCGTGCCGGGGGACACCACCGCGAATGCTCTGGGGCGGCTCGAGCGGGATGTCCTATCAAAGGCGCCCGATCTGGTATTGATCACCCTGGGGGGCAATGACCTGAAAAACGGCGTGGCCAGGGATCGCGCATTTGAAAATCTTCGCATGATCGTCGCATCCATTCAAAACACCGGCGCCACCGTCATTATCGGCGGCATCCGGTTCCCAATGCGGGATCGCGGATTCGGGCGGGCTTATGAGGAGCTGGCCGAGGAAACGGATGCGGTTTTGATTCCCAATATTTTCGAGGGTATCATGGGCAACCGCAAGTTCATGAGCGATCCGATTCACCCCAATGACGCGGGCTATAAACTGATGGCTGAAAAGTTCTATGATGCGATCCGCGATCTCTAAATTACTAATGCGGCCATAATTGTCTATAAATCTTCTATTGAGGATTATTTCTTATTCACCGCAAAGCCGCAGAGTGCGCTGAGAAAATTTATTTTATGTTTGCCGTTGAGAGGACGACAAACTTAATGGAAAACTTGCATTAAACAATAGAAAAGCATAGGGTCCATAGAATCGAAATAGTTCACCAAATAGTTGCCCGAAGGGCTTGATCTTTTTAAATTTCTGGCCTCTCAGCAGAAAGTTAAAATTAAAATTCCTCTGCGATCTTTGCGACTCGAGCGAAGCGGGCGGTGAATCGATGTCTAATGACTCATGCCTGTCTTAGTAAAGCCTTATTGCTAAACTTACGCCTATGGGATTGAATTTAATTGAAAAAATTCCGCAATTTTAGCTAATTTTAGTTCATTTTAAATTTTAGTTCATTTTTGTCGGTCGGATTTACAACTTTTTGAAATTCAACAAAATTATATTTCTAAAAATGTAACGAATTGGCAAACCATGCGGTTGATTGCCGACAATCTCCAAATTACCAATCCAGACATTGAAAAAGCCGTTGCTGATTTTCGCGCTGAACCGATCCAGGAGTTAGTCCGGGCATGCCAGAAAGCCGGTGCACATATGATCGATATCAACGCGGGACCTCTGCCCCGGGACGGCGACAAAAAGATGGTATTTCTGGTAAATGCCGTCCAGGAGGTCAGCGATTTGCCGATTGTTCTGGATACGACCAATCCTCAGGCAATCGAAGCCGGCCTGAAGGTCGCCCAAAATAAAGTGATCATCAATGGATTTTCTCTGGAACCCAAAAAACTTGACCTTATTTTGCCGCTGGCAAAAAAGTATGAGGCCGACATTATTGGATATTTGCTGAATTCCAGCGGACATGTGCTCCCAAATGCCGATGAACGACTGCAGATTGCCGTCGAAATACTGACTGAGTATCAAAAAACAGGTCTTGATAAAGAGCGTCTAATCATCGACCCGTTAATTGTTCCGCTAATCTGGCAGGACGGACATCTTCAGGCCGGAGAGGTCCTCCGTACGATCAGACATTTGCCGGAGATATTGGGGTACCCGGTTAGAACTATTGTGGGCTTATCCAACCTGACGGCCGGTGCCGGTAGAGACCCCAGGCGATTGTTGCTTGAGCAAGTCTATCTCAGTATGCTGACTGCTGCCGGGTTGGATATGGTGCTGTTAAACATTTTCCACACCAAGACCGTCGCTGCCGCGAAAGCCGCGGCAGCATTGATCAGCGAGAAACCGTTTGCCTGGGAATCACTGTAAGTAATGAAGCCGGGTGAATTGGTCCGGTTTTGAGGTGCCTTCCAAAACATCATCGCAATTAACTTCCAATTGGTATTTAACTCAATTGGGGTTGAATATTGAAAATTGATGGCGTAGTAAAAAGTCAGAATTCTCAAATTTAGTTCTCATAAACTATTGAGATTATTCAGTGCAAAACTTTATTTTGCGTTTTTTGCGCCTTTTTGCGGCTATATCAAAATTCGATAGAATTCCACCAACCTTGAACCCTAAACCCTAAACCTTTAAACCTTCATGATTGATATGCACGGATATGTCCAGGTATATACCGGTGACGGCAAAGGCAAAACGACTGCGGCCATGGGCCTTGCTCTGCGGGCTGCCGGAGCCGGACTAAAGGTCTTCATCGCTCAGTTCGTCAAGTCGGAAAAATACAGCGAGATCAATGCCTTCGATCGATTTTCAGATTTGATTACCTGCCGCCTACACGGCAGCGGATGCTGGTTGGAGGGCCAGCCGGAAACGGAGGATATCCGTCTGGCTGCGCAGGGTCTGGAAGATGTCCGGCGGATTATTACCGCCGGGAAACACGATCTCGTCATCCTGGACGAAGCCAACATCGCCACCCACTTTGGTTTGTTGCATGTCCAGGATCTAATCGACCTTATTGACGCCAAACCCGCCGGAGTTGAATTGGTTTTTACCGGCCGCAAAGCAGATCCAAAACTAATTGAACGGGCTGATCTGGTCAGTGATTTCCAGGAGATCAAGCATTACTACCAGAAGGGTGTCATGGCCCGCAAAGGCGTCGAAAGTTAATCCGTAATTTATCCGCCGTTTATTCGATCCGGATGAAGCGGGATCACATGCACTTCTGTGAACTATTTTACGGATATGCTTTATGACGGCGGATAAATTACTACCAGTACCGAACCCGCCCGGTATCCACATGTACAAAATCAGATTTGGGGTAATAACCGACGCCACCGGCTTTCATCTGTTTGGCTTTTAGGTTCAGCTTTTTGGTATTGTACCCGGGGATTCGAATATCGATGGCTTTGCCCAGCATGTGCATGCTTTTTTTGGCAACGCCACCGCTATTTTTCCTGAGCATCTTATTGGTGGAAGGTGACCGGTAGCCCGATATAACATGGAAAGGCGCATTTGGTCGGGTCTTCAATGACAGCTCATGCAGCAGATCGAGCAAGCGCGGTTCTATTTCTTTGATTTCATTGCTGCGGTGATCTCTCAGGATGTAATTTATCTTGGCCAGAGCTTTCGGGTCATATTTGCCGTAGCGGCAATAGCAGACCGCGAGTCGCTCCCGGGTATGAGTGTTGTAGAAAGCCAGATTTTTGAATACATCCGATTTCGTATTAGAAGCCGCCAGAGCTGAAAACGGTGTGAGGGTGGCAGCCGCTGAAAATAGACCCAATTTTATGAAGTCACGACGCAATATGTGCGTTTTGGAATGTTCAGGTTTGAGAAAATATGAATACAGCATCTAATCCTCCTCCTCAAGAATTCTAATCATATTGCATATTCCTCAAAGTGTCAAATTGTGGTACCCCGTCGTTCATGGAAACTTCAAAGTCAACTCTAACTAATTATGATATAAGCAATTTGTCTTGATGGATACGTCACTAAAATCCCAAATTACAATACTCAAATTACAAACAATATCAAAATTACAAATTCCAATGATTAAAACATTACAACCACTTAAATGACGTGGCCCTGACCCGCCGTTATACGTCTTACGCACGCCAATCCCGTCTTTAGAAACAACCTCCCGGTGTCACCTGCGGGATCGAACGAGGCTATAGTCGCGGATTTTATGGGAAAATGGCGTTTTATAAATTCAATCGCATTTCCCACTAAGTCGACCGACAGACCGCCTGTGGCCCCGTAATGGTTGGCTTTGCCCTCGGCAATCTCAAACGCGTCCATGTCGATATGCAGATAAATATCCGTCACTCGATTTTGCATACTGATAAGACCGGATTCAATGGATTGTAATAGGGCCTCATCATCCCGACCTCCAGATTTGACAAGATTGATGTCACTCTGCTCCAGTAGACGCTGTTCTTCATCATCCAGGTCGCGGGCTCCGACCAGGATCACATTGGCGTCTCTTACCGGCGCAAATCCCGGAATGGTTTTCGCAAGGGTTTTCCAGCAGCGGCCGGTTGCGGTGGCAAGCGGCATGCCATCCAGAAAGCCGCTCAAAGTCGTTTCGGGGGTATTAAATTCACCGTGAGCGTCAAACCATACGACTCCCAGTTGGTCTGAACCGATTCCGGCGATATTGCCCAGACTGCAGATACAATTTCCAGCCAGGACAAGGGGAAAATTGCCGGAGGTGATTGCATTGCTGACTTCAGAGGCTAAGAGGCGGTTCAATTCAAAAGCAGTCCCCACCTCCAGGGTGAACTTGGACTTGGCATCTACGCGGGTTACCTGAACCTGGTGACCGTCTTCTTCGAGCAGTTCCACCAGGTTGTGTTTCAGAAAATAATCCGGCGCCAGCCCCTGGCGGGTATCTTTATAACCGCAGTCGTAGGGAACCTGTATAATCGTTATGTTCATATTTTACCTCCAAATATCTCGCAGAGCCCGCAGAGCTACGCAGAGTTTATTTACAATGTACTTTCTCAGCGTTCTCAGCGAACTCTGCGGTGAATTCTTTAAGTTTCTTTTTAATCAGACTGGACGCTTGCGGACAGCGGCTGCGCTAGTGTGAGACTTCAAATTAATGAAGGGGTGTGGAATGGATTCGATTTTTATTATTTATATTTAGACAGGATTATCATGATTATCAGGATTTTTTTCGCCTGCGGCGAGGTGCCTTTCGGCCGAAGGCCTTATTCTCCAAACGATCCTGTTGATCCTGTCCAATTATCTTATTTAAAATAGGAATCCATTCCTCTGTTAATTTAATAAAACGATCAAATCGGTGTCGCTGCCACATTGATCAATTTATCTCGGCCCAACCGATTTGGTAACCTGATCTGCAATCCTCAGGATCGCTT
>JASJCE010000411.1 GCA_030066155.1 Desulfobacterales bacterium
GCCGAAATCGTTTTCAGGCACCTCGCCTTGATGTGGCAACAGCTTCAACTGTACGGTGATGAACTGATTATGGCAGTACCCAGCTATTACAACCGGGAACACCTTGGCCTCATGCTGGGTATTGCCCAGGAGCTCGACATACCCCTGAAAGGATTTTTGCCGCTTTCCCTGGCCGCTTCATCCCGGATCAGTCCGGGAAAAATGCTGCTGTATCTGGATATCGATCTGCACCAGGTTGAAGTTGGCTATTTGGAACAGAGCCGGCATCTGGCACTGAGGGATTCGGCTACCACCGCCGAAAAGGGACTTCTTCATCTGTATCGCAAAATAGTTGACATGGTTGCACACGAATTCGTTCGCAGCACCCGCTTCGATCCCCTTCACACAGCAGCCACAGAGCAGGAATTATATAACCGCCTGCCCGGGATTCTATCTCATTTACAGCATCATCAATCGATGATTTTCGAAATATCCGGAGGAAGCAAACCATACCGCATCACGCTTCAGCGTGACAGCCTGACCCGTCAGGCCGAACCGGTCTCCAACGAGATCATCCGGCTGATAAAAAGAATGCAAAAAAAGCGCGGAGAGGGCCTGGCCGCACTCACCCTGCAAATCTCACATCGCCTCAACCGTCTGCCCGGATTCCGGGAGTTGCTGGCCGTGATTGACGATATCGAGATTATCGATCTCGAACAGGGTGCGGCAGCCAAAGGCGCACTGCAAATCTGGAACGAACTGAACGCTCAAAGCGACCGCCAGGGCATTTCATTTTTTACCAGTCGGCCGTGGCAGCGTCGCTCCCGGTCTCCTGCTCTCGAGTCTGCACCCGGAATTGATGGCCAGGCAAGACCAACCCATCTACTCTACCGCAGCATCGCCTATCCCATAACCGGGAAGCCGCTCATCATCGGCAGCGCAAGTGAATTGGAACAGGACCATCTTGTCATTAGCATCGAAGCAACCGGCGTCGCTCACCAGCACTGTACCATCGCCAAACAGGGCGGTGACATAATCCTCGAAAATGTAAGTGATCAGGACATCTATGTCGATGAAGGGCAAATCACTGGAAGCACTTCGCTTAAACTGGGTCAAATTATCAGAATCGGATCAGGCGACGAGCAGCTCCGGTTGATAGCTTGTTTGCCGGGCAAATAATTTGGGAATTGCGAATTTAGGGATTTAGGAATTGAGACTCTTTGCGAGACCATCAAGAAAGAGATGCAACGACGCCAAAAACATATAAAAATGTGCAGCATGGAATAAAATTTCTCCGCTGCACCATCGAACCGACAGCTTTCATCTCTTTGAGAAAAAATTTAACGCCAATGAATATGAAATTTTACGAAGCGGAGAAATTTTGGCACGCAAAAAACTAAATGTCTTCAGCCTGTCTTTCCTGGACATTATCACCTGCGGCCTGGGGGCTATTATTCTACTCTTCGTTCTGGTCAACGCCAAGAGCGCCGTGCGGCTCGACACGATTACGGCCGATCTCCGTGCGGAAACCAACCTCATCGAAAATCAGGTCCTGGACGAGAAAAAGAATTTAATCCAGATCCGCAATGTTTTGGAGACAACAACGGCGGAATTGGTAAAGACCCAGGGACTGTCCCGACGGTTAATCGAAATTATCAAAGAAAAAGAAGTCGAACTGGCCGATAGCGACAAAGATACCCTGGCCACCAAATCTCATGTCAACAAACTGAAGGCCGACCTGAAGTCGCTGGAAGAAGACGTCAAACGCCTGCGAGCCGGCGCCAAAGCCCAGGATGAACTCGGCACCAAATTGAGATCCTTTCCCGGCCAGGGCGACCGCCAGTATCTAACCGATTTGAAAATGGGCGGACGCCGGATCATGATCCTGGTGGATGCCTCCGCCAGCATGCTGGATGACACCGTCGTCGGGATTATTCGCCGCCGGAATTTACGGACGCCAGACCAGCTAAAATCGCCCAAATGGCAACAGACTGTCGCCACCATTGATTGGTTGACCACTCAGCTGCCGGCAACCAGTCAATTTCAGATCTACGCGTTTAACGAAACCGCCGCACCGCTGATTCCGGACAGCGCGGGGACCTGGCTCAACGCCGGAGATGTCGATAAACTTAACCAGAGTGTCGATAGGATGCGAAAATTGGTTCCCCAAAAGGGCACCAGTCTCTTGAATGCGTTCAAAGCCATCAAAACCATCAACCCGCCGCCCGATAACCTGTTTCTGCTGGTCGACAGCCTCCCGACCATGGGTTCCAAAAAACCGTGGGGTAAGAGAGTTTCCGGCAAAAAGCGGCTGAGCCTGTTCCACGATGCGATTCGCCAGCTGCCGGCCGGTGTGCCGGTCAATATTATCTTATACCCGATGGAAGGTGACCCGTTCGCTGCCAGCGCCTTCTGGAAACTGGCCGCCGATACCCGCGGATCCTTCTTCAGTCCCTCGCGGGATTGGCCATAAAATAGCTCATAGTTCATAGCTCATAGTTCATCGTAAAATTGGATCCAATCCTTTGGACTATCAACTATGAACAATCAACTATCAACTCAATAAACTCAATAAACTCAACAAACTCAATCAACTCAATCAACTCAATCAACTCATGAAAACCCGTCGACGCGACATTGAAGTTTTCAGCCTCTCTTTTTTGGATGTGATCTGCTGCGCCTTTGGCGCGATTATTCTGCTGTTCGTATTATCCAAATTCGCCGAACCGGTCATTATCGAAGATGTGCGTGAGGACCTTCAGGCTGAAATTGAACGGCTGGAAAAAGAGCTGGTTGAAATTCGCGGGCAGACCACGGTGCTCAACCGTGAGCTCAAAGGAAAAAAAGAGCAACTGTCAAAAGAAAAAAAGAGACTGGCGCGTTTACAGGGTGATATCGCCGAAATCAGGGGGCAATACGCAGCGTCGAATCAATACGCCCAGGTTCAGAACATTATTGAAGAGAAACTGGCCCGGGCCATGCAGGAATTGACAGAAGAAATGAAGCGCCTGTTGAAGAAACAGCCTCGAAAAATAGTCAGTTCCGTTGGTGGAATTCCGGTTGACAGCGAATATATTATCTTCATCATTGATACGTCCGGTAGTATGCAGCGCAATGCCTGGGGCCTGGTGCAAAAAAAGCTGGCCGAAACACTCAGGGTTTATCCCCGGGTAAAGGGCATTCAGATCATGAATGACATGGGCGTCTACATGTTCGGCCAGTATGCCGGCAAATGGATTCCGGATACCCCGGGTCGGCGGCGGGCCATTATTTCCAACCTGACGACCTGGCGTTCCTTCAGCAACAGCAGCCCGGTGGAAGGCATCACGTCCGCCATCAAAACCTACTACGCCGCAGACAAGAAGATCAGCCTTTATGTGTTCGGGGACGAATTCAGCGGCAACGCCATTCAGCCGGTTATCGATGAGGTTGATCGAATCAACAGAGCCGGTCGCGGCCGACAGCGCCGGGTCAGAATCCATGCCGTTGGATTTCCGGTGGTCATAAAAGATAGGGTCGGCAGGGGGAATACCGGAGAGCGCTTTGCCACTTTAATGCGGACGTTATGCTACAAAAACGGCGGCACGTTCGTCGGACTCAATACGACGAGACCATAAGCCGGATAAACCGGAAATTCGAAGCACTAAATCCGAAATACGAAACCGCTGTGGTCAACTTCAGATTAAGAGCCAATTATAAGCCGGCACCTAATTCAATTGTGCCCGTTTTGAATTTGGGTTATTCTTAAATTCGAATTTGTTTCGGCCCGCCCTGGCGCGACTTATTTTATTGAAATCTATATGTGCAGAAATTACGAATTTTGCTGTTTTTATTAATAACTTATGAAAAGTCGGTCTGGGCCAGGGATTTCGGATTTCGTTTTTCGAGATTTACAACAAAAAAAGCCCGAATCATCTGCCGGGCTTTTAAAGCTACTATAGTTTGGAGGGCATGAGGTTGGAGGTATTTATTTACTCTCCCGTATCGTATGATTCTGAAGGAGGCGCTCCATACGGGTGCGCTGCTGAGGCGTCAATTTCCCGAATTGCAGCCCGATTTGTCGCATCCTTAGCGCGCTGAAACTGTATTCATTCTTAATCTCAAAGTCATTTACCTTTCTAAAAGGCAGATTATCCAGATACACGCCCCGCTCGCCGACGATTATTTTCAACTCGGTCGGCTCATCGGAAGGGTCGCCACTGTCGATATAACGGAACGAAAGTCCGATTTTGCTGATATCCTTAATCTGGCCCAATTTACTGTTGTGATTGACAAGGGCCGCAAAGACCCCATCGACTGCTTTGTATCTGGGTTGCTGGCGCCGTTCGACAGGCATCTGGCTCATATTCATAGATGCACACTCCGATCTGCTGAAAACCCAATGGCTGCACTGGGCTATGATCCGCCTTCGCTCAATCCGTCCTATAATAATCTATTTTAGTCCTGCAAATCAAGCCAATTTTTAGTACCTAATTGAATGCAATCAAATCATGTTTGCGCAGGATTTGAGTGACGATATTCTGACTATTTTGGTGAGAAGCGATATAAGATTGATCCGCCGGAGGCGGACCACAAATATTCCTTATTCATTATTCAATATTCATTTCCCCGGTAAAGCGGGATTTACGCTTCGCTGCAACCGGATCAGCCGGGTTGAGATATTCCGCCAAAAATCACGGAATTCCGCTTGACAAAATAATTATTCCTTACTAATCATACCTTTTTGATCAAGCATCGTATATGCAGTCACAGAATAACACCATAGGGAAAGGAGAAAAAATCAAATGTCAAAATTAATTCCACCTCATGGCGGAAAAGGTCTGACCTGTTGCCTTCTGGAAGGCGCGGAGTTGGACGCAGAAAAGACCAAAGCCGAGGGCCTAAAAAAAATATCGGTATCGCCCCGTGAAAAAGGCGATCTGATTATGATGGGTATCGGCGGTTTCAGCCCTCTGACCGGCTTTATGACCAAAGCGGACTGGAAGGGTGTTTGCGAGAATTTTCTGATGGCCGACGGAACCTTCTGGCCCATCCCGGTAACCCTGTCAGCCAGCAAAGAAGATGCCGACAGCATCAATGAAGGCGACGAAATCTCCCTTTACGATCCCGAAGGCGATGAAATCATGGCAACCATGAAGGTCACCGAAAAATACGAGATGACCGAAGCCGACAAAAAATTCGAGTGCGAAAAAGTTTACATGGGCGAGGGCACGCCGACAGCCGAAGAATTCTGGAAGATTGCCGAAGATGATCACCCGGGCGTTCAGATGGTCATGGAGCAAAAGGATTATAACCTGGCCGGACCGGTCAAGGTGCTGACCGAAGCCGAATATCCCACCAAATACGCCGGCGTCTACATGCGCCCCGAAGAATCCCGCAAGAAATTTGAAGAACGCGGCTGGAGCGAAGTTGCCGCCCTGCAGTTGAGAAATCCCATGCATCGCTCCCATGAGTACCTTTGCAAGATCGCCGTGGAAGTTTGCGATGGCACTTTTATTCATTCCCTGGTCGGCAATTTGAAGCCGGGCGACATCCCGGCCGAAGTCCGGGTCAAATGCATCGACGCCCTGGTCAAAAACTATTTTGTGGAAGACAAGGTCGTCCAGGGCGGATATCCGCTGGATATGCGCTACGCCGGACCGCGAGAAGGCCTGCTGCATGCAACTTTCCGCCAGAACTACGGCTGCTCCCGCATGATTATCGGCCGTGACCATGCCGGCGTGGGCGATTTCTACGGCATGTTTGAAGCCCAGACCATTTTCGACAAAATCCCGCAGCCCGATGACAGCGGCAAAACCCTGCAGTGCACACCGCTCAAAATCGACTGGACGTTCTACTGCTACAAGTGCGATGGCATGGCCTCATTGAGAACCTGCCCGCATGAAAAAGAAGACCGCGTGCTGCTCAGCGGAACCATGCTGCGTAAAATGCTGTCCGAAGGCGGTGAGTTGCCGGATCACTTTGGACGGGATGAGGTTGTCGCCATTCTGCGTGAATACTACGAGGGACTGACCGAGAAGGTCGAGATCAAGCTGCACGGAGCTGCCACCGGAGACGAATAATAGAATTCGAACACCTTGTTGATTGCAAAAAATAAAGGGAGCCGCCGCAAGGCGCTCCCTTTTTCATGCCCGAAAATTATGGGCCATCTACCCAATCTATTCTTCCGCCGGCGAAATTGCCGATACATCGAATTGGAGTGATGGAGTAATGGAGTGTTGGAGTATATAAGCATAGGGCATAGGGCAGAGCGCAAAGGGAACCGATTTTGGATTTGAATGCTTATAAACAAATGTAACCCTGAACGGTGAACCTTGAAACTGTGAACCCTCACAAGGAATCAGTTACCAGCGAGCATAACGCTACATCCTCTGCCCCATGCCCTATGCCCTCTGCTTTTCCAACCCTATACCCTATACCGTATACCACATATTTAAGTCTCTGAACCCTGCTGGCCCTCCGAAGCCGCAGTGGCGAAGGAGGGAACCTTCTCTTCCTTCTTTTTCCGCAACCCACTCAACTTCTGCATGACCACATAAAATACCGGCGTAAACAACAATGACATAAATGTTGCCGCAATCATGCCGCCCACGACGGCGGTGCCGATCGCCTGCTGGCTGGCGGCGCCGGCACCCGAGGCAACGACCAGCGGCATAAACCCGGCTATGGAAGAAATCGCCGTCATGAGAATGGGTCGAAACCGCAATTTGGCCGCATCGACCACCGCCTCCAGAATACCTTTGCCGGTCTCACGCTCGGCCATGGCAAACTCCACAATCAAAATCGCATTCTTGCTGGCCATCCCGATGAGCAGCACGATCCCGATCTGGGTGTAGACATTGTTGTCGGTTCCTTTCATCAGCAGGGCCACCACCGTCCCCAGAACTGCCAGCGGCACCACCATGATCA
>JASJCE010000412.1 GCA_030066155.1 Desulfobacterales bacterium
GCCTGGCGCCCTGGGCCGCCAACACGGAAGACGATTACAAAAACATCAACGGCCGCAACCGGGATTATCTGCTGACCGCCTGGTACAAATACACCTTCAATTTCAGCGAAAGCCATACCCTGGGGCTGACCGGCGGCATCATCGACTCCACCGATTACGTGGATGAAAATGCTTACGCCAACGATGAGTTCACCCAGTTCATGAACGAAGCCCTGGTAAACGGACCCAACGGCTTTTTCCCCTCCTTTGATATCGGCGGCGCCGTTGAATGGGAGATCGGCAATTTCGATATCACGGGTGTGGGGTTGAATGTCGGTGAAAACGACGAGGGCCGAAACTACCACTACTACGCCGGTCAGGTCGCTTATAAATGGGACAACGCTCTGGGTGAGGGAAACTACCGGGCGATTGTTGACTGGACCACCAAAAAGTTTAGCGACGAAGATGGGGACGATAAACGCCGTTTGGCCGGATTTCTCTCCTTCGATCAGGAGCTGGGCGATATTTTCGGTGTCTGGATCCGTTTCGGCTGGCAGGATGACTCGGCGCTGATCGACTTCGATGCCATCTATTCCGGTGGTATCAATATCCTCGGCTCATGGTACGGACGCGAGCAGGACAACATTGGCATCGGCTACGCCTACCTGCATGGGGACAACGACAGCGAATTTGACGCGGACCAGGTGTTTGAAGTTTACTGGCGGGTAGTGTTCACGGATATGTTCGCTGCCACAGCCGACTTTCAGTATGTTGACGAAGATGCGGACGATAGTGATAACGACATTAACGGAATCGTCGCTGGAATTCGGATGACAGCGGAATTCTAATACCTGACTTTTTTACCAAAATACAGGCAGTATAAAACTTCGTTTTACATTTTATTCAAGGAGGACAATACCGATGCGAAAAAAAAGTCTGATGTTGTTTTCAAGTTTGTTTATTGCAGTCTGCCTAAGCACAGTTGCCTTAGCCGCCGGTGGACACGGTCACAAAAAAGAGAAAAAGGTCGGTATTCTGCTGGTGGCGTTCGGATCCAGTGAAGCCAGTGCCCAGGTGTCTTTTGAAAACATAGCTAAAAAAACCAAAACCGCCTATCCCGACATCCCCGTGCGCTGGGCCTACACTTCGACCATTATTCGCAAAAAGCTGGCCAAGCAGGGCAAGCAACTCGATTCCCCTGAAGTCGCCCTGGCCAAGATGCAGGATGAGGACTTTACCCATGTGGCGGTTCAATCCTTGCATACGATCGGCGGGGATGAATACCATGATTTGCGCAGAACGGTGGGGGCATTTAAAATCATGGGCGGGTTCCAGCGGATCATACTCGGCTACCCGCTGCTGGCGACACAAAAAGATATGGAGCGGGCTGTAGATGCTGTTTTGGAGAACATTCCATCTGAAAGAAAATCGGATGAGGCGGTGGTCTTGATGGGACATGGCACCCATCATCCCTCCAATGCCTTTTACGCGGCCCTCATGTTTCAGTTGCAGCTAAAGGATCCAAATGTTTTTGTGGGTACCGTCGAAGGCTACCCGGAAGTCGATTTGATTGAGGAGCTGTTGCTCAAAAATAAAATTAAAAAAGCGTATTTGATGCCCTTTATGTCAGTGGCAGGTGATCACGCCAAAAACGACATGGCCGGCGATGAGGAGGATTCCTGGAAATCGATTCTAACCAAAGCGGGAATCGAATGTGTCCCGGTTCTGAAGGGAACGGCTGAGTTCGACAATTTTGTTGACATCTGGGTCGACCACATTGGCGGGCCGTTGAGCCATTTTTAATGATTTGCTGTATTTTTCAATTCGCTTTGCGTAGTTTACCCCTTAAATGGCTGAGTGGTAATAGCTCGGCCATTTTTTTGTTCGAAATAATATTAGTGGCATAGATATTATCTTTGCTTTTTATTATCTACAGCAAATACAGTATATAAGCGCTTAGGTACTAATCTTCAAGGTTGAGAGGATAGATCATGCCTGACATAGACAACTTTGTACAGATGGCGTACGTATCCAATCCTTTGAGAGAGCCTATCCTTCGTTCCGCGATCCAAGCACTGCAGTTCCCTTCGGGGAGCCGGGGGCTGGATGCAGGATGTGGCATCGGCCTTCAAACTCTGTTGCTGGCAGAAGCGACGGGGCCTGCCGGACACATCACCGGCCTTGATCTGTCCCCCGAGTTTCTGGATCGCGCAGAGGAAATGGTGGAAAATGCTGGCCTGTCGGAACGGATTTCCTTCCGAGAAGGAGATGTGAACAGACTCCCCTTCGATGATGATACCTTCGATTGGGCATGGAGTGTGGATTGCGTGGGATACGCTCCTATTGAACCTTTGCCGTTGGTGAAGGAACTTGCACGGGTGGTGAAGCCTGGCGGCAGCGTGGCCATCCTTGCCTGTTCCTCTGAGAAACTCCTTCCGGGATATCCTCTGTTGGAGGCCCGCCTTAATGCAACATCTTCAGGGATTCGCCCTTTCGTCAAGGGAAAGAAACCAGAGTCGCACTTCTTGCGCGCACTTGGTTGGCTCCGTGACGCAGGCTTGGAGGAACCCACGGTCCGAACCATAGCAGGCGATGCTTATGCCCCGCTGACTGATGATCTTCGCAGCGCCTTGATAGCACTCTTCCAGATGCGCTGGCCAGAGGTGGAGTCAGAACTGACCCAGGAGGACTGGGCAGAGTATCAGCGCCTATGCCTGCCAGAGTCACCCGACTTCATTCTGAATCATCCAGATTACTACGCCTTCTTTACCTATTCGATGTTTCATGGCAAAGTCGCCAAATGAAATATATCTTATATATATGCTGTCTGCTCTGGCGTTCAGGTGGTAGAATAGGTGATCACACGGTATAAAGAAAGAGGACTGACAACAGCAGTGTATAGAACTTAAATTTCAATGAAATATATGGTAATTGGCAATAGTGTCCGTTTCATTTATCGATGCAATAGGTTCTGTATTTCACGATGATAGCCCAAGTATCGGGTAAGGGTTATGTCATTTTTTCCGTATTTAGGAATCGTTCGCAATATCTCTTCAAATCGTTCCTCAGCCTCTATTTCTTCACTAATGGATACTATATCCTCAGTAATGATATCCACGAGACGGTCAGCATAAATAATAATCCGCTCTTCTAATGTGTGCAGCGTATAGTCTTTGACAGGGAGGTTCAGCTCTATGGCTTCCTCATCGGTAAGACCACCACGAATATGTTTTTCCATTATGGCATTGATTCCTTCCGGCAGTCCCATTGCTTTGCCCATCTCAGCGCCAATTTTGCCATGCTCAATCTGATGTGTTTTGGCTTTGCCCAGATCGTGGAAAAGTGCACCCCTCCCGACGAGCTCAAAATCCAAGTCTTTGTTTGTTCTATATGCTATTTCAAGCGCCTTTTCAGCGACCTTTATACTATGCGCAATGTCATCTTCCGACACACCGGCGTTGCGCAACAAATTGACATCGGTTTCCTGAATGGTATATTTTTCCATGTTTGTTCTCCCTAATTTATTCCCATTTAAAAATTGTCAACCATATTTACCTTAACACTTGTCACCCATTGTCAAGGTAAAAGTTTTTAGGCTTTCCTAACGCAATTGAAAATTTTGACAAACAGAATCAACCTTCCGAAAAAATTCCCAATTGCAATGCCGAAATCACTCGCCGTTATTTGACAACTAAATTGTCTACTTGACAACTAAGTTGTCATATATTATGATTTCGCAAGATGATAATCCAAAAATTTTTATTGAGGAGGGTTAAATGGCTTTAGCGGCTACTGCTGACAAGATTGAGAATGATTCACCGGGGGTAAACATCATGCCACCCACTGTGTTTTACGCCTGTTTAATTTTGGGAGGTATTCTTGAGTTTTTTTTTCCTTATGATTTTCCCGTACTCTCAAGACCGGCGCGCATAGTCCTTGGGTCGTTAATTGGAGGTGTTGGGTTCGCCTTCATGGCGGCTGCTCATGAAAGGTTTAAACGCATTGGAACGAACGTCCCCACGAATCTTCCGGCGACCACATTTGTAGTGCAGGGGGCCTATAATTATAGCCGAAATCCCATGTATGTGGGCGGCTCCGCTTTTTTCCTGGGTATCGGACTGGCCATCGGCAGCCTGTGGATGTTGGCTGCGTACATACCACTGGGTCTTTATCTCGATCTGTATGTGATTCCACGTGAGGAAGCCTACATGGAGCGCGTATTTGGCGATGAATACCGGACCTATTGCAGCCGGGTAAGGCGGTGGCTATAGACATGGAGCAGAAAACAGTTAAACATAAAACGGGAAAGGCACTTCACGATCTATTTCGGGAAGTTTTTGAATTGCATGCCGCACTGTCTGTAATTATGGACACAGTTCATGAACAAGCTGGGTTAATCACATCCCAACATAGAATTATGCGTGCCCTTAGCGATATTGGACCAGCGACAGTCCCCGACATAGCCGCTGTACTGGGGGTGTCCCGACAATTTGTTCAAACTGTATGCAATAATTTGCTTTCTTGTGAATTTATCGAATTTGCCGCCAATCCTCGGCATAAGCGCTCCAAATTAGCAGTATTGACCGAGCGTGGCCGCAATGCCTTTCGCCAGGCCAGGAAGAATGAGAATAGAATAATTGAACAGGCTTTGCCGGGCATTGATCCGGTTAAGGCAACAGAAGCCTGTAAACTGTTGGAAAGCATCCGAACAGCAGTGCAAAAAAAACAGGAATAACGCTTTCAGAAACCAAATGCAAACAAGACTATACTATCGCTTGGCCAATGAAATTCTGTTTGGTAATTTGATTGCCAATTTTATCGGCAACCTTGCCACAGACATTATTTTCAGCTTACATATGTCTGAAACTCCAGAGAGAGTTATCTCTAAACTGGAGGAGCTAGACTTTATTTATATCTGTTTCTCCATAAAAGGTACTGAAATCATTGTCAGTAGCATTCTGAATACAGTAAAGATTTTCAAGGAAGCATTGGAACCTGAAGATGATATGACGCTTGTTGTTATCAAAATAAAAAACACCCATTTACCATAAACTTTAATCGGTCTGATTTAGGCCCAACTGGGATCCGATAAGTGGAAGCTTATGATCCTTTGTTTTCTGAGTTAACTGATTTAAAGATTCAACTTCAAAATCTTCTCAAAATATCAAAAAAATCGGTGCCCTTTTTATGATAATCTAGATAAAGGCACAACCACAATCTACTGCATATAGCTTCTGGTACTGTTCATTCTCCTGTTTTCTTGGTTTCTGCGGCTTCCTCGGGACCATCGCTGGAAGCTGATTTTTCTTTTTTTGCATTATCTTCCTTGGAAGCGTCATCTCCCGATGCAACTTCTTCTTTTGCATCCGTCTTTTCTGAAGAATCGTGATTCGAAACCAATCTTTCTTTCGTATCATTCTCCTCTGCAGGACTGTCACCCGTAGCCAATTTTTTTTCGGCCTCTTTTACATCAGTAGAACTCTCAGCCGAGGAAATTTCTTCCTTGGTATCATCTTTCTTTGAAAAATCATCACCCGAAACCGCTGTTTCGGTTGTATCAGCAATTTTTGGAGCATTGTCATTCTGTGCTTCAAGCAGCCGGCTCTCGGGGGCGGGAATTGCCCGTGGATCAGCCATTTGCAGGGGGTTTTCACTGATCTGGGAGAGGGATTTGAAAAAGATCGGCAATTGGTCGGCATCGTAACCGGTAAGGGTACTGAGCGTTTTCAGCATTGCTCCGCTGGCAACGGCTTGCTGATCAGACAATTTTTTTTGCAGAGCGGCAAGTTTGTTTCCCTGTTCTTCAATAACCGCGTCTTTTTTGCCAATTTCCTTTTTTTTGAGGTATATTTCATTTTTGACCTGGATACGATATTTTCTGATTCTCATAATTAGCCAGAGGATTATCACCAGAACGATTAATATAAGAATTAGCCCAGGGCCTTGATGGGTCGACAGCCAACCAAAAAAATTCCCTAACGCATTGAAAACCGTTTCTTTAAAGCCTTGAAAACCACCGCTGACCTCCAGCTTGACCATTTCGCTTGCTGTTCCCACCTCTTTTTCCATTGTCGTCTCCTTTTTTAGGAATAAAACCCCAACCGGAATTTCATATTGATATAGCCGCAAAAAGGCACAAAATTACATCTCCGATAGGTTATGAAACCGGAATTTATTTTTTACCACCGGGACAGCCTCAGCCGAAGACATTGACCCCAAAGAAATAGCAGTGGCACCCCCTGTCCCAATCAATACGTAACCGAAATATTCAAAGCCGATATTATTGTCAAGATTAAAATGATTTGCAATTGAAAACCCAGGCCCCGATTTATCGGGGAAATGAATATTGAATAATGAATATTTGTGGTCTGCCTCCGGCAGATCGATCTGAATTCACCTCTGTTATCAATACTCAAATCCTACACAAACCTGATTTGATTTCAATAAATCGATACATAGGGAGATTCAACATTAGCGGGTTGAAATTTGTGAAAAGTTAATGGTAAATTAAGATCAATCCGAAATCTAAAATCCGAAATCCGCAATCGAAAGACTCATGCAGTTAAAATTACGATATGGTCAAGAAGAGTTGTTCTCCAGGCTACCGGAGAGCGGTTCGGTGAGTGTCAGGAAGGCTTTGATGTTTATCAAAACGAGCCACCCGGAAATATATCGGCGGTTGTGCGACCGAGAGGGGCTATTACGCGAATCACTGACGGTATTTGTGAATGGAGACCACATCCGCTACCATGAAGGATTGGAGACCCATCTTGAGAATGGGGATGAGATATATATCGTGCCGTTAATTACGGGGGGATGATTGGAATGACGAATGTCGAGTGACGAATGTCGAATTTAGGATTAGGTCTTTATTTTATTGGTTGTGATTCTAATTTTTTCAATCCAAAATCCGCAATCCCTCCGGGGCCGCTTCCAGCCCGTCGGATCATAGGCCATGGGCTTACAGGCCGGAGGGTAGGCCC
>JASJCE010000040.1 GCA_030066155.1 Desulfobacterales bacterium
TGATGGCACGGATTAAATATTAAAATCAGACTTTTATCCGTTTTTGATACCCAATATTCCACTATTCCACCATTCCATCATTCCATCCGAAGTCTAAGGTAAACTCCACCCCTCTGGGGTGAAACCAAAGCCGGGTCCTCTGGGCCCGGATCTTTACAATTATTATAAAAATCAGTTTTTAAAAATGTCGGCCGTTAGTAATTACAGTAATTATAGTTTTATTATCGATCCGGACGGCGTGATACAAGGGTATGAAGTTCTAACGCCGCCTGTGGGAAGAAATGTCGGGGAGACCTTTCGCCAGGTGCAGGCTTTTCAGCTGGTACGAGAGAGCAAAGGGGCCGAGGCGACCCCTTCCGGGCGGCGACCCGGCAAAATGACGCTGAAATCTGGTCCCGAATTGGTCGAAAAAGTCCGGGAAGTATGGAAATACAATTGGCACTGGATCTACCTTGACACCTACCATCACAATTCTATATATCTCAGCACTTATTGAACCCGATCAGAACTAAATACATTCTTGATCATGGAAAGGGAGGATAGACATGTTAAAGCTTGGTGAAAAAGGGGCTATTCCACAAAGAGAAAACGGGACTTATGCTATTGCGCCACACATTCCCTGCGGATTCGTGACGCCGGAATTGCTGCGGCGCATCGCCGATACCGCTGAAAAGTTCAATGCGCAGGCCATCAAAATCACCGGAGCAACCCGAATTGCCATCTTGGGGCTCAAGGAGGAGGATATCGACGGCGTCTGGGACGCGCTCAACCTCGACGAGGGTGCTGCGGTCGGATTGTGCGTGCGCAGCATTCGTACCTGCCCTGGTAACACCTATTGTAAGTTGAGCAAGCAGGATGCCATTAAATTGGGAATGAAGCTGGATCAAGACTACCACGGCAAGCAACAACCGGGAAAATTCAAAATGGCGGTTTCGGGTTGCCACCTGAGCTGTTCAGAATCCTGGGTGCGGGACGTTGGACTCATTGGACACAAAGAGGGCTGGACATTGGTGATCGGTGGAAACGTGGGGGCAAACCCGCGCATCGCCGACGTATGCGCCAGCGGTCTGGATGACGATGAAGTGGTATACGCTATTGAGGGGGTAATCGCTTATTATCAAGAGAATGCCAAAAAAGGGGAACGATTGGGCAAGATGATCGATCGTGTGGGGATCGACGTGTTCCAGCAGGCTGCGGGCAACACAGCCAAATAGACCACGACAAACCCAAGCGTAGCCCATTCTCAGATATGTAAGTATATAATGAAACGGTCTTGCTTTTTTGCGTTTCTTATGAGAAACGCACAAAAACAAGACCCCCTATTCCACTTTTGACTTCAATCATTCCGGCAGACACCTTTTGAATCTCCAAGCGTACCGGCGACAAGAAAAAAAAAGTGTCAAATCTTGACTGGTTACTATTTTTGATCCTGTAAATCACAAATGAAGATTTGACATCTGATTTTTTTGAAAGGAACGATGCCTTGGAAAATTATGATGTGATCATTGTAGGGGCAGGGCTTTCCGGAATCAACGCCGCCTGCCACTTAGGACGATATTGTCCAAACTTGACCTTTCGCATTTTCGAAGCTCGCTCGCGGATCGGCGGAACTTGGGATCTTTTTCGCTATCCAGGTGTGCGGTCGGACTCGGATATGTTTACTCTTGGTTTCTCCCACTTTCCTTGGGATAGTGGGAAGGCGATCGCTGACGGACCAAGTATTCTCAAATATATAGAAGAAACCGCCCGTGAAAATCATCTCCTACAAAAGATAAGTTTCTCTCATCGCGTTCTCGCTGCTAGCTGGAGTAGCGATCGATCTCTTTGGACTGTTTCGATTCAGCATGATAATGCTGGAAAACTTTACCAGGTGAGCGGCTGCTTTCTTTTTCTTTGTACGGGCTACTACGACTATGACAAAGGATATACTCCTGAATTCAGGGGATTTGCCGACTACCGTGGGCGTTGTGTGCATCCCCAAAGATGGCCTGAAGATTTGGAATATCAGGGTAAAAAAGTTGTCGTTATCGGCAGCGGAGCAACAGCCGTCACCTTGGTCCCGGAACTAGCAAAAAAAGCTCATCATGTCACCATGCTACAACGTTCCCCGACTTATATGATCAATCTTCCAGCGGAAAATCCGATAAATGAATTTGTACTTCGTTTCCTGCCTAAAGGGTTGGCACACCGCTTCTTGCGCTGTCGCTATATCGGTTTGAATATGGGCTTCTTTCTCCTGTCTCGAGTAATTCCAAAGTTAGCGAGAGCCATATTGGTAGGTCGTGTTGAAAGGGAACTGGGCGCATCCTATGACGTCCGCACCCACTTCTGGCCTCGCTATAATCCATGGGACCAAAGACTTTGTGTCGTACCAGATGGCGATTTGTTTCATGCTATCAAAAGCGGAAAGGCTGCCATGGAGACAGCAGAAATTGATCGGTTCGTGGAAAAGGGAATTCGTCTGAAGTCAGGCAAAACTCTCAAAGCGGACCTGGTGGTTACAGCAACAGGCTTCAACCTTAAATTTGCCGGAGGAATGGCGATTTGTGTCGATGGCGAGCAAATTACTCTACCCGATAGAGTTATATTCAAGGGAATGATGCTCGATGGTATTCCCAATTTAGCTTTTACCTTTGGCTATATCAACGCCTCCTGGACGCTTAAGTCAGATCTGATCTGTCGGTATATTTGCCGAACTCTCTTATACATGAATCAGAATAGTTGGAAGGTCTGCGTACCGCGGCGGGCCTCAGCAACCAATGAGAAAACAGTTGCCATCGAATTTACCTCAGGCTACGTGTTGCGGTCTATTGATCAGTTTCCCAAGCAGGGAAGGCATTCACCATGGAAGTTGCGACAGAACTATATTATGGACTTGATCGGCTTGCGCCTGAGGCCCATCAGAGATTCTGAGTTGGAGTTTAGGCCTTAAAAAGGTCATGAATAGGGACGGTTGTGCTTTTTTGCATTTCTTTTAGGAAACATTATCGAAGTGAAAACAATTTGTAAGTTTCGGTTTTATAAGAATAAGAAACGCACGAAAGCAAGACCGTGCCTATTATTATTCTATTACTAATTGCTAGTCGGTGATATCTACAACAGACATTGATGTGGTAATGTAGAAGTGTAGCGAATTCCTTGAGGCGATGCCTTATTTTACGTGCTGCGGCTTGTGTTAGCGTGACATTGCTGAGGCCAGCGACCGCAGTATAAAATAGCAGGCGGTGGCGCCGGCATCCTGGTGGTCGATGGTTCTTTCTCCCAGGCGGCTGGCGCGGCCCATTTTGGCCAGCATGTCCTTGGTGGATTCCGTGCCCTTCCTGGCGGCCTGTTCGAAATCCGCTAATGCAGCAGCCAGAGCTTTGCCTTCTTTTTCGGCAGCTTCAATGGCTTTCACCGCCGGTGACAGGGCATCGATCAGGGTTTTATCTCCGAGATTGGCTTTGCCGATATCCAGGATAACCTGTTCGCCGGCCTGGAATGGCAGGTCCTTGGTAGGAAGGGATAGGGGTCGTATCTGAATATTAAATATTCGAATCCAATACTTAATATGCGACCCTTCTCTTCTCTTCAAAAAAGAAAAAGACGAAATTGTCGGGGTCAAATTGGATCTCGATCGCACCGAACGCGAAATTGAAACTGCCTATCGTCGCTGGGAAGAGCTCGAAGCTTTGGAATGATGATTTCCGGCTTTCTAAGCAATCGGGTTGTCCAGGTATTATCCGATAAACAGCAGGAAAATATGATTGATTTTTATATACTTAATTGGTAATAAATTCTGACCATAAAAGTAGATAAAAAGAGAAATAGAAATGAAACATCGGCCGGTGGAGGTACTGTGGAAAATAAGAATCTGTTTCCAGTGAATAGGAAACAGTTTTTTTTTGACTGAATCAATTAATTAATCCATTTCCTATTTGGAGATCACCCAGGCGACCTTAAAATCCGCTGAATCTTGGCTTTCTGACGGCGTTTTTCCTCTGACTTTACCCTAACGTTGCATCCTCGGGGTTTATGGAGGCAATATGGATCCAAACATTGTATGTGTAAATCTTGGGAATATTGCCCTTCAAATGACATCCAGCCTCAACCTCAGCGACGTTCTATCAACCATTTCGCAAGGCCTTGTCGATGAATTGGGGGCGGCTTTTGCTCGAATCTGGCTGATAGGTCCCGGTGATCTGTGCGAAGAATGTCTCAAGTCATCCTCCTGCCGGAACCGTGACCGATGCCTGCATCTTGAAGCAAGCTCTGGGATGTATACGAACCTCAACGGAGAGTATCGCCGGGTGCCGCTTGGAGAGTTCCCGGTCGGTCGGATAGCCGCCGAAATGAAGCCGTATTTTTCCGATAATTTAAAAAACGACAATCAATTTCCCAACAAAGAGTGGATCGAAGCCATTGGATTTTGCTGCTATGCGGCCTATCCGCTGATTTTTCGCAAGGAATTACTGGGCACCGTCGCTATTTTTGGTCAGCGTGAAAGGCCCCATGGTGGATTCGAGCATGTTGCTGGCTTTGCCAACCAGGCGTCTATCGCCATAAAGAACGCACAGCTTTTCGGGGAGGTAGAAAGATTAAATAATCAATTACAGGCCGAGTGCAACTATCTTCGGGAAGAGATTAAAAATGAGCATAACCATGATGAGATTATCGGCCGAAGCGCAATAATGAAGTATGTCCTCTTCAAGGTCGATCAAATAGCTGCCACAGACACCACCGTGCTCATTCTTGGTGAAACCGGCACCGGCAAGGAGTTGATTGCCCGCGCCATTCACAGCCAGAGCGCCCGCCGGAATCGGCCGCTTGTGAAAGTCAATTGCGCCACCTTGCCTGTCAACCTGATCGAAAGTGAATTGTTCGGACATGAGAAAGGCGCTTTTACCGGTGCTCAACACAAACAGATGGGGCGTTTTGAACTGGCCGATGGAGCAACTATTTTTCTGGATGAAATTGGAGAATTGCCTTTGGAAGTGCAATCCCGGCTGCTCGGAGTCCTGCAGGACGGCGAATACGGGCGATTGGGAAGTCCTCACACACACAAAGTCGATATGCGTGTTATCGCGGCGACGAACCGGGATCTGGAACATGAGGTTTGCAGCGGTGGTTTTCGCAAGGATCTCTGGTATCGCCTGAGTGTTTTTCCAATAACCATTCAACCTCTGAGAGAACGCGCCGATGATATTCCTCTGCTGGCCGATTTTTTAGTCAAAAAGCACAGCAGAAAATTGGGCAAACAAATTCGAACAATCCCTTCTGATGTCATGAAGACCTTGCAAAAGCATTCCTGGCCCGGCAATGTCCGTGAACTGGAAAATGTAATTGAACGGGCGATAATCCATACCCGGGGGCCGGAGCTGCGGCTGGCGGAAAAGCTCGCAACTCCGTTGGCTGAAGTTTTAGCTGAATCCCGTGACCCAAGCCTTGAAGAAGTTGAGCGAAATTATATTGTCAGAATCCTCGAAGAACGCCATTGGAAAATTGAAGGGGTGGACGGTGCGGCCCGGACGCTTGACGTCAACCCCAGCACCCTTCGCGGCCGCATGCGCAAACTTGGCATTCGAAAGCCCTAAAATCAGCGACCACCAGCAGAGCCAGCGTATGATTGAAGCAGCTCGAAAAGACCGGTGCTACGCTCTGCTGGTGGTTGCTGATTTTATAAATGTTAACCTTCATATTTGACGGATCCGCCTTATTTGGCAGGCCCTGCAAGCATCCCGTCTTTTTGCATCACAATCCTCTGACAAATATATCTTAACTAATTTAATAGGTTACATCAAATCTCATCGGCTAAATTCCGTTTGGCATAAATATTGTTTTTATTGAAAGATAATGAAGGCACAATGTTTTTAATAATCCGTTGAACTCAAGCTATCCTTAATTCTTGAGTGTCTTTAAATTCGTTGACTGCAATTAAAAGTATAATGGCGAATTGACGCAAAATTTCCATATTTGCAGTTGTTGCTGTTTTACTCTCCAGTGAGGGCACCGGCATGATCCTTGTCATCATAATAATGACCGTCCTCCCTAAAAAATTCATATTTACGAATTTAATTATTAGTCAGACCTCATTTTTATTAACAACAGAAAAAGGAGAAAAAGTATGAATCACACTAAACTAAGGTTTATAGGACTACTCATCGGATTGCTATTTGTATTATCCGCTTGTGCCACTCCGGAGGTATACCGGCCTGAGGTTGACGCATTTAAACTGGCAGCCTCAGAAGTCGATACATACGTAAAAGCAAAGCAGAATAGCACCAAAAGTTTCCGCGATAGCCTGCGAGTGGATGTTTTGAAAAAGGAAACACCAATAATTGAGTTATCCGACAAATGTAGCGAGGCACTTGAAAATTTAAACCGCTCATCCCCGGACCTAAAAAAGGGAGCGGATTGTAAACTAATAGTTTCTGGAAATGATCGTCTGACCAAAATTCTTAATCCCCAAAAAACGATACAAAACTCCGTTAAATTCGCTGGGGCTTTAAGCGCCTATGCTTCCGCGCTCGACAAAGTTGCTAAAAGTGGCAACAAGGAGGCTTTCCAAGAGGCTGCTAAAGGGTTGGGTGATGCCGTAATTTCGCTCGCTGGAAGCGCAGCAGAGGCGGCCGAGCGTAATAAGCCGGATCCAGAGGTATTTACCCCGATTGCTAACTTTGTCGCAATCAGCGCATACTACATCCTCGAAAACAAAAAGACTGAAGCTCTTAAAACAGCAGCAATAACCGCTCAGGAATGGATAGAAATAGGTTCAGAAGCAGTAGATCAGGTTATGCTAAGCAGCCAATTCGAAATTGCTAGCTCGAATAAAAAAAAGGTTCTAATTCAACTCGATAAGTTGAACGAATCAAGTCGAGCCGAATACATATCAGAAGCAGATAAGGCAATAATTTATACAAATGAGTTTAGGCAACAACTAACCTTTGATCCCGGTCTGCCCTTTAAAAAGCTCCCGCATACTCACAAAAAACTTCTTGCCGCTTTTGAAGATAGAAAGCGTCATCTCGCAGCGGCAATTGCTGTTGCCCAAGACTTATACAAAGCTGCAAAAGATTCATATGAAGCCCTGAAAAAGGAAGAGGAATAATTGAAAGGAGAAAATTACAATGTCTAATAAAGCAACAGAATTAAGTGCGGCAATAGCTCTTCGTGCAGAGGAGATTACAGATGCGATTGAAAAACTCATGCGGCACCAGGATGACATTCAAGAGGACATCTTAAAACTTCAAAGAAGCAAAAGAAACGGAGACCCTATTGATGAAACCCTTTTAGCAGACCTTAAAGATTCCCGAGAAAAAGCAAGCAATGAAATAGGCTTGCTATCTCTTGAACGAACTGAGCTTTTTGATGATCTACCTGTAATCAAATTGGCGAGCGGGAAGCTTGAGGTCATAGCTTCTGAATTAGAAAAGGATGCCGAACTTATTGAGCAAACGGCGGAAAAAATTCGGAAAGTCACAGAATCATTGCAGAAAGCTGAAAAATTAATTCTAAAAATCATTACACTCGTTGGCAAATTGTAGCTTCAATTTTTAGGTAATAGTTTTTGAGGGAGGTCCCTATGCCTAATGGAAATATCAAAAAGTATTTCATCGACAGCCACATTCACCTGTTTAACATCGATCATATTCCAATTTATACCTTATTGGCGAGACTGAATCTGGATTTGATCAAATTCGGCGCGCTGTTTCTCGATCTCAACAAACTGCTGCGTGAATTTAAACATTTCATTAAGTTTTTCGAGCGCGATATTTTCGACAACATCGATAAGCTGACTGCTGAAATTGACAAATCCCTGAGTGCTCCCCGATTGAAGACGATCAAAGACAGGGAACGTATACTAACCCCGCTTATTATGGATTTTCAAATGATTCCCAAGGCAGGGCACGAAAAATTAAAAAGCCAGACCGACCGACTTTTGCAGACACTCAGGACTCCGAAGGCGGTGCCGGCCAATTACAAAATTCTGCCCTTTTTGGGTTTAGACTTGAGGCGGTTCGACAAAACAGCACTGAATAAAATCGAAACGACCGTTAACAGCCTTATCAAGGAATTCAGCGGGGGATTAAAGTCAAAAACTCGGAGAAAAAATCCCGCCGATCTGGAAAATGGTGATATCATCGGCATTAAGCTTTATCCTCCCTTGGGATTTGACCCTTATCCGGATACGAATAATGCAATCAGAAAAAAATATTTGGCGGTATTCAGACACCTGCGCAATCTGGATCTGCCGATAACCATTCATTGCCAGAAAGGCTCTTATCATCCGGATGGGGTCAGCGACGATGAACTGAAACGTTACACCACCCCCATAAACTGGGCCAATATCCTAAACGAAGAGGGATTAGGCGATCTTAGAATCAATCTGGCTCATTTCGGCGGTGATGATGAAGTCAAAGATACGGTTGATTGGGAGAACCAGGCTGAAAATGTCTTGCTTAAGCGGGAGTTTGACGGGCTAAAAAAGTCTACCTGGACATTCACGATTATCAGGCTTCTGAAAAAGCACCCAAACACATATGCAGACATATCGGCATTCAATTACCGGGATGATAGAGCAAAGCTGGCATTGGCATACCTTATCGCCCTGGATCACAATGAAGAATTCGATAAACTGGGACCGCATCCACTCGCCGACAAACTGTTGTGGGGATCGGATTTTCCGATGCCAATAAGAGAAAGAGAGTTCAATGACTATGAAAAGATCATGTCCGAATTTAGCAGGACTATCGATATAAAGAACATAAAAAACCGTTTTCTAGAGACACCAAAAGAAAAGTTCGGCGCAAACAAACTTCCGGATCGAAATTCACTGCTGGAATCCCTAACGCATAAAAATCCCATGCGGTTTCTTTTTGGAGGCTGATTGTCAACTCCCTAATATCGCGCCAGTAAAAGAAGAGCCTCGCGGAAAGCCGAAGGGCAACAATGCGTGTCAATTTTTTCGAACACAGCAAGCTGCTGGGAATTTAATCATTATGATTGGAACGGTCTGGATGGAAAGGCTTGGGTGGCAAATCCGGTAATACCAAAGCCAAAAAAGAAGGACATCGATCTTTCGGACGTTCCAATGGTTGAAGACCGTCTGCTTTTAAGCTTGGAAGGTTTTTTAGAAAAATTCCCTGGCAAACCATTAAATATTGAGATGAAAAAGTCCTTCAAAAGAAAAATTAATGACACTGACCGAAAGGGCTTGAAGGACAACATCAAAGCCTTTACGGATATCTTAGATGGTGAGACCGGCAATCGACAAAAAGAAACCGTCCGAAAAGAAAATATTCAGTATTTTAGACAGAGGAGTAGATGGAATTATGACGGATCGGCCGGAGAGTATTCGCAAAATCATTGATAGATGGATAGATAGCAAGTGAGTAGAAACACAAAATTGGCTTACATGCAAGCCCAAGGTTATTGGGTTGAGCACTCTTTTCAGGATGCCAAAACCAGTTGCGGTATGTCTGACTACCAAGCCAGAGGCTGGCGCAGCTGGCACCATCATATGGCATTGGTCATGATGGCGATGGTATTTATGTTAGAGCAGCGACTTTCATACAAAGACTCGCATCCTTTGTTCAGTTGCGCGGATATCATTTCAATGTTGTGCAATTTTTTGCCTAAACGTTCGATCAATTCAGAAGAAGTCCTTCGTCAATTAGAAGTTCGTCATCACAAACGCAAGGCTTCTACGGAATCTGCCTATCGGAGACAGCGGCAAAAACATTCAGTGAATCATCAAAAAAAAAATGACAACGTGGAGGTAATAATTATACGGGATTTCTGACCTGCCGCAATTGTTTCACGGAGGCCAGGGATCGGCGATCCCGCGGATCGACGCCGACTATTGCCCCATGCCTGTTAAACCGGTATCTCGTTCTGGAAATCGGTCCAACAACGGTTAATCCAGTCTTGCCGGTATACTGAAAAAAAGCGTAGGGACTTCGATGTGGCAGTCGATGAGAAGCCAAATTTTCCTGCTGCCTACGACCGCTGCGGGTCGTGGTCGTCCCGTAGAGCTTTTGTCTCTGTTGGCCGCAGCATCCCATTTACATCCTCCTCATCTTCAATGTATTTAACAGGCAGAGCCCTGTGCAGCCCATCTGTTAATCGTTCAATCAGTATCGCGCCAGCCGATAAGGCAGGCCACAACAATACTTTCTCCGTAACCGTCTCCCCCAGAAAAAAGGCTATTGGCGCCGCGATCCACAGACTCAGACAGTGAAAACAGTCCAGCAACTTTCCCCAGATCGATTCGCCGGCGATTCGTCGAAAGCGGACAATGGCATCCCACGGGCCGTCTTCTGCATAGAACAGATACGTAATGCGCCAGACGCATAGAATGCCGAGTACAAGCCTGTAGAAAAACATGTCCCCTCCCTCGGCAGGGGCCTTTACCGGACTATACCCCGCCGGGGGGATAGTCCGGATATAAGGCTGCCATAGATCAACGATTTGAAATCCGATTATTTGGACCCCTCGAACCGTGCCACAGGCGCGACATTCGCCGCTATGATGGGTGGTTCAGGCGCAGGCTGCGGGCAGACCCCCACGCCAAGAGAGTATTCGGTTTTGTTTCCGTTAATGACTCTTCTAAAACCCGTATCACATGAAAATCTGCGTCCTGACCGAGATCCGACGATTGTCCTCTTGTAGGCCCAAAGCTCCAATTGATAGCAACAGGGCTCGGGAAAAGCCTCACTCATGGGAATCGTCAGCCGGAAGCTTCCTCCAGACCAGTGGGGTGCGGCTGCGCCCTGGTCAACTGCAGTTCCATAGTTGCCGGTCGTCTGCCCGGGATTCCAGCCTGAAGGCCCGCCGGCAATCACGGTGACATTAGCCCCCGGCTTGCTAAGAAGATTTTCACTCTGGGTCAATCCCCATGCTGAATAAAGCTCGTAGAAAGCCAAATGTGCATCCGCATCATGAGCAAGAAAATCAACTTCAAGCATGCCTCCCGGCGTTATATCCACCGTATCGCAAACATCGACCGGAACGCCGTTGACCCGCACCGCCATGATGTGGGTATCGGGTTCCAGGGTGCAAATATGCCTGCCCCCACAGTTATGGGTCGGATCATGGGATGCAATGTCGTTTGTCAGGCGGTTGTCGAACGTCAGTACGAACTCATTTTCGTCCTGGGTCCCGCACACCGGTATGACGGTTCGATTCACAAGCGATCCCCCACTTTCCTGCCATCCGACAACCCGGAATCTGTAAGTACCATCGTTGAATTTCGTTGTGTCGATAGGTACGAGCAGATTCCAATTTGTAGACAACCACCATGCATCGGCTCCGAAGAAGTCCCAGGTCAGTCCACTGTTGGCCTCGTAGTGCTCGCGCGTCTCTACAACATTGCGTCCAAAAATGCTGTCATCAAAGGGAAATGAAGCCCATTTTCTCGTTGCAGTGGCAGTGTCCCAGTATTGTCTCTCGAAGTCGACCGCCGCACCCGGCGGTAGCGGGACCCAATCACTAATGGCAGGGTCTTCATCGAAGAACTCGATTTCGTAGTAATCCACTCCAAGCAAATCGCCGGGGTTCTTAGCTATGGGAATTATTCCGGCAAAGGGCCGGTGATACTGTTTCGTGTCTACAGGAACGGGGCCCGGATTCCTGTAGCCCACCGGTGTTGGCAGGGCGCCGGGATTCCCGCCCACTTGATCAAACGGTAAATTACAAACCGTATCGATAATGAGGCATTCGCCTTCCTCGCACGGAGGATTGGGGCATAACGGCGGCCGGCAACATGCATTTTCTTCGGCTACCAGGGTCACCTCAAGCGACGTTGGAATATTCCAGCGAGTCTCCTCAATGCCCTCTTCAAATATGACCTCGCCCGGTATCTCGCAATCCTGGGTAACCCTGAAGATAATATCCGGACTGCAATCCCACCATGGATACCATGGGTGCCACGGCCATATCCGCAGCCTCTCCAGTTCGGGTGAAATTGGAAGCATCTCGATCAGGCGGTTGCGGAGACTTGGAAGTGCAGCCACATCTGTCGCCCGAAGAGACCGTGCGGCGGTCAGACCGGCATCCGAAAGAAGTTCCTTGAACACAGCCAGGCTGGGCTGATTATCAACTCGAGACAGCCTCAGATCGGGTGTAAGCTTCAGAATGTCTCCTACCCGTTCGGTCAGCACAGGATCTATTCGCCAGTTACGCCGCCGCCACCACCACCAGGGCCACCACCCGCAGCACCAGCGGAATTTGATCTCGAAGGTCCCGTTGATGTCGGTCATTGTGCAGCCGACCGATTGTGTGCTCGACCATAAAAACCATCTGTCCACATCGTACGCACACACCTCTGCTCCGGGAACGGGACTGCCGTCGGGGCAGACGACCCGTCCGCGAATTACGAACTCCCTGCACCATTTGAGCCACCAGTACCAGTAGTAAGATGTAATCCGAATAGGCTTCAGCTTAAGTAACGGCTTCCGTCCCCATTGCCGTGCAGATAAATTGAAACTTATGGTTTGAAGCCCCATCAACTCCTCATCAGACGCATCCGCAGGACCAACGAAAATACCCACCGCACCTGGGCGTTTCCTAAAATTAATAGTCGCCGCGCCTTGTCCCTTCTTGTCAAGTTTAACCTTTTCGGAGTGAACGTCTCCTTTGGCATTTTTGGCAACGACCTTGAGCACCTGTTTCGGATCAAATCCCTCGATGCCAGATGCATCCAGTGGTACGACGAGCTTAAATCGATCTTTTTCTTCAGGCATGATTTTTCCTCCTTTTTGTAAAGGTGGCTGTAAACGGTTCTTCTGTTTAGCGTGATTTAGGCGGGCATCATTCGTAGCGCTAGTTTCTCGCAAAGTCAGCCAGGTGATATAAAATCAGTTTTCCTGTTAGAGGGTCTGAAAGTCGGTAGTCATGGAAAAAATTGGGAATTAATCATCGCGGCACACGCATGGGCACCACTTGATTCACCTTCATGGGCTGTAAGCGGCAGAAAGTATACGCGGAGAACTCCTAATCCGAAAAGCCCCTCAAGAGAAGTAAGTTTCCCTTAAGAGGCGTTGTATCGGCAACTTGCAGCATCCCTTTCTCATGTCTTTTCTCCACGGAAGTCACGGGTTAGCATTGAATGATTTTTAAAGGCAGTTTACAGCAGGTAAATTTCGGCTCGGAATGGGACTACTGAATAATGAGTTTCCGGCATAGACCAATGGGACATCAGGTTCAACATTTCAAATCGGCGGGAACCGGAATGTTGATTTTGTCTAATAAAAATCGTGCTGATTGTCAAGATGAAAATGGCGAATATCAATACAGGCAATAATTTTATGCTGCAGTATTTTGAGCTAAGCGGGGGGTACATGAAACAGATTCAGGAAAGAAGAAGACGGCAAAATGCGCAAGGTTCACGGTGCCCCCGAGGTGCAAAGAAGGGCTTTCGACAATCCGGGCGCTGGGCAAAAGGAACTTTTAGCGGGAATTTATATGTTATTGACTTTGAGGATAGGTTTATGCTAACAATTTTAACACATTATGAAACTTGCAAACCACAGCCTATGAGGTAGTCATGGATTGAAATCCGAAACTCCATTTCTCAAATAGAGAGATGGAGTTTTTGTTTTTGACGGGGCAAGGACGATGGCAAATCTTCCGGATTGAAGAAAGGGCATTAAAATGGAATCCATCGAAATTGAACAGACTCTGGCAGACTGTGAAATTTTCAGAGGCCTGGATCAAAGCGAAATTCAAAATATTGCCGGTATCTGCCGGGTTGTAACCTATGAAAAGGAGGATTTGATTTACCGGCAGGGTGATTATGGTGAACACATTTACGTCATCGCCCAGGGCCAGGTCGTCCTGGAAAGAAGCGTAGACATGGGCGCCCGCAAGGGCCAGATCGTCATTGCAACCCTAGGCAAAGGGCGCGTGTTCGGATGCTGGTCGACATTGTTAAATGAACCGCATATTATGATGCTGAGAACCTTTTGCCATACCCCCGCCACCATCCTCGTATTGGAGGGGGCCAAATTACGCAATTTAATGACCCGTGATTCCCGCTTTGGCTTTAACGTCATGGAAAGGCTGTGTTTACTGCTGCGGCAACGCATTCAGTCCGCCTATGGTGCGATGGAGAAAATTTGAGCCGGATTTATTGTCAGGTAGAATAAGTAGAATCGAGCTATTCCGGAAAACAGAAAATGAATTTGGTGCTCAGTCCTGAAGAAAAATCTCGCCTTGACATCATTAAAGCTGAACTTGTCGTGCTCGGCAAGGAAAGAAGCCGGCTGATTCCCGCCCTGCAGTTAATTCAGTCTAAGCTCGCGTATTTACCCCCGGAGGCCGTTCGAATGGTCGCCGAACACCTGAATATCTCTTCTTCAGAGGTTTATGGTGTGGCGACTTTTTACAATCAATTCCGCTTTAATCCTCCCGGCCGGAATCCGGTCAAAGTTTGCCTGGGGACCGCCTGTCATGTCAAAGGCGGCGACATTATTCTTGAAAACTTCGAAAGGAAGCTGGAGATCAAGGAAGGTGAGACCACCCTGGACCGGGAGTTCAGCATTGATCGGGTTGCCTGTGTCGGCTGTTGCGCCCTGGCGCCGGTTGCCGTGGTTGGGGAAACGGTGCACGGCCATATGCAGCCCAGCAAGGTAGAAGGCCTTGTTTTGAGAGCCAGAATAGAAAAAGAAAAACGCGAAAGAGAGAAAAATAGACACGATGCCGGCCACTAAAAAACCATCCCACACCGGATTTGATGAAATCCGTCAAACTGCCCTAGCCCGGCAAAAGGCATTCAAAGAAGCCCCGGGTCCGAAAATTCATCTCGGCATGTCCACCTGCGGAATTGCTTCCGGAGCCCTGGAAACAAGGGACGCATTCGAACAGGCGATCGCCCTGCACGGGCTTGAAGCCAATATCCACACAGTGGGTTGCATCGGTCACTGCTACGCTGAGCCTTTCGCAATAATCGATCATCCGGAATCCGGCTTCCCGCCCATATTTTATCCTGAGGTGACTCCCGGAAAGGCCCAAATGCTCGCCAGATTTTTCCTGGCCGATGGTGATCCCCGTTTTGAGCATGTTCTCGGCGCCACCGAGGAAAATGAATTGATTCCTTGGGTGATGGAATTTTCGCGCTTCAATCAGGAAAAGCGGGTGGTGATGGAAAAATGCGGCCGCATCGATCCGGAGGACATCTATGATTACATCGCCGAAGGCGGCTATTCCGCCCTGGCCGCGATGTTGCAGCGGCCTCCGCAAGAAGTCGTTGACGAGGTTAAAGCGTCCGGCCTGCGCGGCAGGGGCGGAGCCGGTTTTCCAACCGGACAAAAGTGGCAGCTTGCGGCTGATGAGCCGCGGAATACAAAGCTGGTAATCTGCAACGCCGATGAAGGAGACCCCGGTGCCTACATGGACCGCACCATTCTGGAAAGCAATCCGCACCAGGCTTTGGAAGGCATCATCGCCTGCGCCTACGCTGTCGGCGCCACCAGAGCAATTGTCTACGTGCGGGCGGAGTACCCGCTGGCGGTCCGGATAATAACCAAAGCCATAGCGCAGGCGCAAAAGCTCGGTCTTGTCGGCAAGAACATCCTGGGCAGCTCGATGGATCTCGAGATTGAAGTCTTCCAGGGATCCGGAGCGTTTATCTGCGGAGAGGAAACCGCCCTGATCAAATCCATAGAGGGCTTTCGAGGTATGGCTGTTCAGCGCCCTCCCTATCCGGTTCAATACGGGTTGCATGGAATGCCTACAGTGATCAACAATGTGAAAACCCTGGCGTCCATACCTCCCATTTTAAAAAAAGGCGCTGCCTGGTACCGGCAGATCGGCACTGAGAAGTGTCCCGGGACTGCTGTTTTCTCGGTGGTCGGCGATGTCACGCACCCCGGACTGATAGAGATTCCCATGGGCGTCACCCTGCGAACCCTCATATTTGACATCTGCGGCGGAATTCCGGACAAAAAGAAATTTAAGGCCGTCCAGATCGGCGGGCCCTCCGGTGGATGTCTGCCGGAAGCGTTTTTAGACACGCCGATTGATTTTGACTCGCTTGCCGAAGCCGGAGCGATGATGGGCTCCGGCGGAATGGTCGTCATGAACGAAGACACCTGCACGGTGGACATCTCGCGCTATTTCCTTGATTTCACCCAGAAGGAATCCTGCGGCAAATGCACCTTTTGTCGGATCGGAACCTATCATTTGCTGACCATCGTGGAACGGATTACCGAGGGGCAGGGCAAAGAAGAGGATTTAAAAACACTGGCGAAGCTAAGCGCGGACATTAAAAACGGCTCTCTCTGCGGACTGGGCCAAACGGCACCCAACCCGGTTTTAACGACCCTGCGGTATTTCCCGGATGATTACGGCGCCCACGTGAATGAAAAACGTTGTCCCGGCTTAGTTTGCCGGCCGTTGATTGCCTATTATATCGATCTGGCCAACTGCGCCCGGGGCTGTGATGCCTGTGTCGGCTGCTGCCCGACGGAGGCCGTGTTTACCACCAGCACCCGCAAAAAGGGCATCGACCAGACCTTGTGCGTCAAATGCGGTGAATGCGTCGTCGCCTGTCCGCCGGAATATGATGCCGTGCGAAGGGTGTCGCCGCCGGAGCTGGCGCCGACCGTCGAACGCCCTTCAAAATCGGTAAAAGAGAGGAAGGTCCCTTGAAATGAACGATTCCGGATTCAATGGCTATAAATTATGATCACCCTGCAAATCGATGACAAAAAAGTTGAGGTGGCCCCTGGCACAAATTTACTTGAGGCCTGCCTGGATAAAGGCATTTATATTCCGAACCTGTGCCACCTTGACGGTATGGAGCATCCGCCTGCTTCCTGCCGCCTGTGTTTCGTTGAAATCGAAGGAACCGACCATCCCGTCATCGCCTGCAAGATATCGGTTGATCGAGAAATGGCGGTCCAAACCGGCACGCCGCGGATCCGGCGGCTGCAGAAAACCGCCCTTCGGCTGCTGCTTTCGGTCCATGACGTGGACTGCAAAAACTGCCCGGCCAATCGCAAGTGTGCCCTGCAGGATATAGCCCGGTTTTTAAGTACTGCTTTAAAATCCGGCCATCTCGATGTATTTCTAAAAAAAGTCCGGATCGATCGGAACCATCCGCGACTCGACTATTACCCAAACCGGTGTGTGCTTTGCGGAAAATGTGTGTATATTTGCCAGAAACAGCACCAACGCAGAGAACTCACCTTTGCCAAACGCGGCTTTGAAACCGTCATCGGCTTTTTTGACATTCAGGATGGAACACCGGCAGTCTGTCGGACGTGCCATGCCTGCGCCGAGGTATGCCCGGTTGCCGCGCTTATTCCAAAAACTGAATACCCGGCACCCTAAATTTAATGAAAGCTGGAAACAGGGTGCATCCGACAAACCCCTCGTCACGCAATGATTCGCGGCAGGTATGGCTGCCGGAGGGCATGTGCCCTGACGATCAAGGCCCCATTTTTTCGAAAACCGGGGGTTTTTGCATTTAGGTGAATAATTGGGTCTACCATGGCTGGGTGTGCCTACAAAGCGTATGCGATGCCGGCGGCACCATAATTGACTGAAGCCGTAGGCTTTTTAGGGGGTCCCTGTTGAAATAGATTTCCCATCCAGGCGCGCTCTCGCATATTCCGGTTCAAAAAAGAATCCGACCCTGCCCCGGCTTGGCTCGGCGCCAGTATTTGGCAGGGGTACTTTGATTCACGCCGGGTTTATCTATCGCAAGATAGCTGAGAACGGCATCAGGCTCCGGCAGGCGTCGTCTCCAAGACGGTGAGACCGGGATTGTATTGTAAAAATACAATTTTGAGGATATCACGCTGCTATTCTCATAAGACAATTTTTGCGCGTACCGCAGTGCTTCAAAGGAAAGTTGCGCAATGTGTCCTTTGCCCAGCTCCAAAATTGTGCTTTGGTAAATATGCTTATGTGCCCCAGGTCCTGAGATAAACTCTTTTTGTTCGTCCGCTGCAATTTCGAGTACCCCATCGAGTACAAGTTCAGCAATGATCTGAAATTTTATCTCATTTTATTAGCGGGGAACGGCCGAGGCCAGCGACCGCAGAATGAAATAACAGGAGGTCGCGCCGGCATCCTGGTGGCCGATGGTTCTTTCTCCCAGGCGGCTGGCACGGCCCATTTTGGCCAGCATGTCTCTGGTGGATTCCATGCCCTTCCTGGCGGCCTGTTCGAAGTCCGCTAATGCAGCACCCAGAGCTTTGCCTTCTTTTTCGGCAGCTTCAATGGCTCTCACCGCAGGTGACAGGGCATCGATCAGGGTTTTATCTCCGAGATTGGCTTTGCCGATATCCAGGATACCCTGTTCGCCAGCCTGGAACATCATTACCAGATCACTTAAATTGACCGCTTCTTTCCCGGCACTTGCCTGGGATAACCTCAAAAAGAAAGTCCCGTACAGCGCCCCCATGGCGCCGCCGACGGAGTTCATGACCACCATGCCGACGTCTTTGAAAAGGATTCCGATATCCTGGGCCGGGTTGTCGGCCAGTTTTTTCTTCACCTCCCGAAAGCACTTGGCCATGTTGACGCCATGATCGCCGTCGCCAATGGCGCCGTCCAACTCCGAAAGATATTCTTTTTGATCTTCAATGGTATCACACATGGATTCCAGGGCTTTGAGGATTTGAGGGGTGGTGATGGTCATAGCTGTTGTATCCTTATACTTATAGAAAAGGTTTCAGGTTTCAGGATTCAGGTGTCAGCTGGCACGAAAAATCCCCCTTTAGAAAAGGGGGACTTGGTTATGTGCCGAATCAGAAATTAAAGATCCAGTACCCAGCATCCAGAATCAAGCATCCAGCATCTCGTCTTTCGAGGCACCAGCTATCGTATTATCGATGAATCGATTGCAGACGGATTTCAACACATTACCCAATCACTTTATAACACGGTGTATCCGCAGGTGCCGCGAGCAGCTCCTTTAACTCTGCATCCAGTTTCATCAGGGTGACCGAGAATCCGGCCATTTCCAGACCGGTAAAGAACTCGCCGACAAATGAATGGCCGATCCGGATATTTCTTTCATCCAGCATCTGTTTGACTTTGCGGTAGCAGATATAGAGTTCCAGTTGGGGCGTGCCGCCCAGGCCGTTAATTAACACGGCAACTTCGTCGCCGGCCTGAAATGGCAGGTCCTCGATGACTTCCAGAGTCATTTTTTCGGTGATTTCATCGGCCGTCAGCATTTTGATTTTGGCGGTGCCGGCCTCGCCATGGTGGCCTACCGCGTATTCCATTTCATCGTCAGCCAGGGTAAAGGTCGGAGACCCCTTGGCCGGTACCGTGCAGGGCGACAGGGCCACGCCCAGGGTCCGCGCGTTGTTGTTGACCTTTTCTACCGCCGCTTTGCATTCCTGCAGGCTGCCGCCGGCTGCGGCTTTAGCTCCGGCCACTTTCCATGCCAGAAATGACCCGACTACCCCCCGGCGTTTATGGGCTTCCGCTTTGGGGCCGGATCCGACATCGTCGGTGCCAATGACCTGTTCGACTTCGATCCCTTCGGCTTTGGCCATGTCAGCGGCCAGCTGAAAGTTCATCACATCACCGGCATAGTTGCCCAGCAGAAACAGCACGCCTTTGCCGGCATCGGCTGCTTTGGCGGCTTCGAAGCAGGCCAGCGGCGGCGGCGACGTGAATATTTCGCCAACGGCCACCGCATCGAGCATGCCCTGGCCGATAAAGCCGATAAAAGCCGGCTTATGACCCGAGCCGCCGCCGGTAATAACACCGACCTTGTCCGCAACAGGGGCGTCCGCTCGAACCACGGTCCTGGCCGTATCCAGTTTGCGGACATATTTCTTGTGGACATCCAGGAATCCTTCCAGCATTTCATCCACAACATCATAGGGATCGTTGATGAACTTTTTCATGTTAACCTCCTAATTTATCCGTCCTCAAAAAAGGCATCTCAAAATTGCGAGTTTGGAATATAAGCCAATGGCTAGCTTAAAATAAGTTTAGCGGATAAATTAATTATGCTGCGCATTTATTTAGCTTATATTCTCCTGCGACATAATTTCGGCAACTATCGAAACCCCTACATATCGGAATGAAGGTGGTTTCTACTTTTGATGGTCTTTTGCATAATCGTATATTCGCTGAATTTTGGGCTCCGAGCGGCCACCGGACTCAAATTCGGCCTTCATCCAGATACTCACCAGACTTTTGGCCAGTTCCACTCCGGTGACCTGCTCACCCAGGGTCATGATATTGACATTGTTGCTTTTAACGGACCGCTCGGTGGAATACGCATCCGCACAGAGTGCCGCATATGCGCCGGGGACCTTGTTGGCTGTGATGCACATCCCGATTCCGGTGCCGCACATCAATATGCCGCGATCGTGCCTGCCGGCTGCGACGGCCTCCGCCACATCAATCGCCACATTGGCGTAGATCGGATCGTCACTGCCGTAGTCTTCACATTCATAGCCCAAATCAGCCAGATGTTGAATAATGGCATTTTTTAGTCCGGCGGCGTTGGGATCGCAGCCGATCGCTATTTTTTTCATTTTCTTTCCTCCTAATTAACCCGCCCGGCAAGTGGTACACCCGAGAAAGTACATTTTGCTCTCCAGTTTGAATTAACTCATTTGATCTATTCGGCGGCGGCTTAATTATCTTATGCTTCGCATACTTCTATTTGTTTTTTTCCAACTGCTCATACATATGTATAACTGGCCGCATATAATTTAGAATAAGATAAACTTTCAGACTGAAAGGGCTCTCCTGACAAATTCCACTGATCCTTGCATTACTTGCCGAATCTGATCTAAGTCGACTGCTCGCGCAGCCCGGCGCGGGGTGGCGTCCGGCGCGCGTCTGATTCTCAGCGGAATTTCAAGCGATACCGGGACCGGCTCAGGCAAAGCTGCCAGCTCACCCAATATCTTGCGGTAATCGATGGTGCCTTTGCCGATTTCGGTGAAATACCACCCCGAATCGTCGGAATCAACATCTTTTACATGGTAGTGTACGGCACAATCATGTACATACTTGTAGTCTTCCTCAGGCCTAATTTTATCAAAGCTATGGGACAGTAGATTACCGAAATCATAATTTACTTTGACATGCGGTTGATCGATTTCTGCTATCAGGTTTGCAGCCTGCTCACCGGTATCCATCACATTGGCGCTGCCGTCGCCGGGATTTTCCAATACGATCACCATTTCCATTCCGGCGGCGGTCTGCCCCAGTTCTCTTATATTTTCCATGAACTGGTTTTTCCGCTCCTGCGGTGCGGCATTGGACACAATATATTGCGAGCCAAGCTTTTGGGCGAAGTCCATACGGTTTTTAAATATTTCGACAATACCCGCCCGTGACAGATCCACATGCGATGAAAAAGACAGACACCTTAAATCATACTCGTCCAACAAGGCGTTAATTTTTGCGGCATTCAAATCGTTAAAGTAGTCTTCGGAAAACGGGTCGGTATAGCCTTCGATAAACGCAATTTCGACCAGGTTTACTCCGGTCAGGGTGATTTCTTCGAAAGCAGTGGCCAGGTCGTAGCCGTCATAGGCGGCCGTACTAATTAGTAAAGGATTATTCATAGTCCACTTCTATTTTAAGGAAAACAGATTGTTCTCGATAAACTGCCAGGTTTTGAGATAATCGGTGCCGTTTATCAGGCCTTCGAATTCCGTGTTGTCGATCTGGTCCAACAATCTCCAGATCTTGTTGGTGATACGGCTGTTTGCCTCAAAGGTGCCGATGATGTCCCAGCGGGTGGGCGAGGTGTCCGACGTCAGGTAGTCCCGGTAGTCGTACTTCTTTAAGTAATATAAAAATTCAATGTAATCCAGCAAGTGCTTGGTGCCGCAAAAGTAGTCCCAATCCCATTTGCCGTCGTTGTCGTTGATGTGAATATAGGCTTTGTATGGGCTTTCGGCCAGCAAGACAAACGCTTCGGCCGGATTTTCGTTGCCGTACATGGAATGACCGAAGTCCAGGGTGATTCCCATATCCTTGTTTTGAATGTCGTTCAGCAGACAAAGCCCTTTGGCGGCAGTGTCGACAAAACAGCGTCCCCTGGTTTCGCTGGGTTTGTATTCCACAAAGAGCGGAATTTCCGGCCGATGAGCCCCGGCTTCCCCAAAGGTATCCACCAGATACTTCCAGGCGCGGGCATAATCAAATTGAAACGAGAACTCGTAGCCGTCCCCCAGGGGGCAGCAGGTCACCTTGTCCGCTCCGACGGCCGCGGCAAAATCTTTGGCTTCTTTGATAAAGCGAACCGCTTTGTCACGGATGTCCTTGTTGTGAGAGGTCAGACCGCCGTTGCGAAATTCGGGCTCGGCTTTGACATTGACATTGACGGCCGCAACCTTCAGCTCATATTTTTGCAGGAGCTCAGCGGTTTCCTGGGGATCACTGACTTCATAGGGATAGACAATTTCGACCCCGTCATACCCATCGATTTCGGTCATGAGCTGAAACTTTTGTTCCAGGTCCAGACTTTGGTTATATTCGTGGAAGCGATCTTTGGTTTTAGATAAAAACGAGGTGATGATCGACATTTTCAGCATAAAATCCTCCTACCCGGCAAACGGTAATTGATTGTTGATATAGCCGCAAAAAGGCGCAAAAAGCACAAAAATCAAATTTCGCTTTGAGCGGCAATTTTATCCGGGAAATTCAATATTAAAGCTCACTGCTAGTCATCCTGTACGAGATTGGATTTGCGGAACCTGCCCGGCAGGATCTTTGCCAGCAGCTGGTCTTTAAGCTTTTTGAACAGTGGGAATTGACTGAGCACGGTCCAAACGATGACCAGGAAAAGGAGCAGCGCCACCGGTCTGGTAAACACCGGCAGAAAGCTTCCCTGGGAAACCATCAGGGCCCGCCTCAAGTTTTCGTCGGCCATGGGACCTAAAATGACACCGATTACCAGGGGTGCGATGGGATATCCCATTTCGATCAGAAAATAGCTGACGATTCCCACCGGCAGCATCAGATACAGGTTGAATATGTTTATCCCCAGCGCGTAGGACCCGATGATACACAGCACCCCTATGATCGGCATAAAGATCTGGGTCGGTATGCGCAATACTTTGACGACCTGTTTGGCCAGGAGCATGCCCACCACCCACATCGTCATGGAGGCCAGAAGCAGAATTGCCGCAACCTCGATGATGAAGTTCGGATGTTCAAATGTAATCATCGGGCCCGGCGTTACGCCATGCAGCATCAATGCTCCAAGCAGCATTGCAGCCGGAGGGCTGCCGGGGATGCCCAGATTCAGAAGGGGAATCATGGCCCCGCCGACACAGGCATTGTTGGCAACCTCGGTTGACAGAACGGCAGTGATTTCACCCTTGCCGAAACGTTCAGGGTGCTTGGACGTGTTTTTGGCGGCGCCGTAAGATACCCAGGCCGCAATATCCTCTCCGATGCCCGGTACGGAACCGATACCCACGCCGATCAGGGCCGACCGAATAATGCGGGGGATATTCCTGACAATCGTGCCGAACTCGGGTAAAATTTTCTGGAATTTCTGGGTTTCGCCAATTTGAAAGCGCTCTTTCAAAACCTGTATGATCTGCGGAATGCCGAAGGCGCCGATTAAAACCGGTACGACCTCAATCCCGCTGTCGAGTTCGGGAATGCCGAACGTAAACCGCGGGTAAAACTGCAGCATATCCCGGCCGACACATGCCAGAAAAAGACCTAAAAACCCCGCAATCCAGCCCTTGATGACCAGATCCGGGCTGGTCAGCGTTCCACTGATGATGATCCCGAAAAAAGCCAGGAGAAAGAATTCGAAAGACGTAAATTGCAGCGCGAAAAAAGAAATCAACGGCGATATGCTGACCAGAAACAGCATGCTGATGATGGTGCCGATAGCAGACGATGT
>JASJCE010000413.1 GCA_030066155.1 Desulfobacterales bacterium
CGAACCACTTCGGACGACGATCATGGCGACCCGATCGCTGGACGGGTTCGATACCATTGAACCTATCGCAGCCTTGTTGCCCCAGATATAATTAATGACGTGTAGCGGTGGATAACGGCCTGTCATCGCTCGATACATTTCATATTTGGCCCTGCCGAAAAAGCCAAGCCGGCGGCTGTCATACTCGAAAGCCACATAAATGCGGGCCGGGTAGTCATCACCTTCCTTTTTCGATGCATCCCCTTTACTTAAAACATTGCTGACTTTCCATTCCCAATCGATAATCGGATACGCCTCGGCATCGATGGCTACATTTTTAGTCAAACCAGATGCGCTTTGCTCACTGATAGCTTTGACAGCGATACGGCCATTGTCCCTGACTACCGAGTAGCGGGTATGCCGGCTGATTTTTTTGAAAGTCAAAGGCTGCCAACCATCCGGCAGGTCGCTGCCTGGATTCGCTAAAGAGAAGCGACCCACCGGGATGGATTCCGTTTCAGATTGGACCACGGCATATATGCTTAAAACCATCAAGATGGATAATAACGATACAGTTTTTCGCCAGAGCATCTTGAACATAATTAATAAAAATTGCTTTTGTTCCTTTTAATCCATTAACCAATAACGAATAACCAGTAACTCCCAATTGGTTTTTACTCTATTGGGGTACTAGACAATCTCTCTTGTCTTGAAAAATTCCACCTCCGGCCACTCCTCCATGCAATAGTTAAGCTGAAATTCGCTGGTGGTCAGATAGGTCAGGCAGCCCTGAGAGTCCCGGGCCAGATTGGACGCGTTTTTCTTTTCGAATTCAGCCAATTTCCCTCGGTCGCAGCACTCGATCCAGCGTGCCACCGAATAGTCGACCGGTTCGTAAATGGCGTCCACGCCATATTCGGCCTTAAGCCGGGCCATGGTAACATCAAACTGGAGCGTCCCGACCGCACCCAGAATATAGTCACTTCCCATAATCGGCCGGAAGACCTGAACCGCGCCCTCCTCCGCCAGCTGGGTTAATCCCTTTTGAAGATGTTTGGTTTTCATTGGATTTTGCAGGCGAACGCGCCGAAAGTGCTCCGGGGCAAAGTTCGGTATGCCGGTAAACTTTAATTGTTCCTTTTCGCTGAATGTGTCGCCGATTCGGATGGTGCCATGGTTGTGGATGCCGATGATGTCCCCGGGAAACGCCTCGGCGATATTGTCCCGTCCCTGGGCCATGAAGATGGTCGCGTTGGCCAGGGCAACCTCTTTTCCGATCCGGTGGTGAACCACTTTCATTCCGCGCTTAAATTTGCCGGAACATATCCGGATGAAGGCGATCCGGTCGCGATGGGCCGGGTTCATGTTGGCCTGTATTTTAAATGCAAACCCTGAGAATGATTTTTCATAGGGCGCCACTTTTCGCGAAACGGCCGCTCGCAATCCTGGTGACGGTGCCATTTCAACAAATGCATCCAGCAATTCTTTGACACCGAAATTATTGATGGCGCTGCCGAAAAAAACGGGCGTCTGGCTTCCCTTTAGAAAGTCCGCTATGTCAAACGGATTGACGGCACCTTCTACCAGTTCGATATCCTCCCGCAGTTCCTGCGCCTGGCTCCCCAAAAGCTCATCCAGAAGCGGGTCTGACAATTGGTCGATAACAAAGCCGTCCTGCTCCCGGGTGTCGCTGCCGGGGGTGAACAGATGCAGCTGTTTATGAAAGAGGTTGTAAACCCCTTTAAAGCGTTTGCCCATACCGATCGGCCAGGAAAGTGGGGTGCACTCGATCTGCAGTTTGTCCTCGATGTCATCCAGAATATCCAAGGGGACCATCCCCTCACGGTCGAGCTTGTTGATGAAGGTGATGATGGGGGTATTACGCATGCGGCAAACCTCCATCAGCTTCTCGGTTTGGGATTCGACACCCCTGGCATTGTCGATCACCATGAGAGCACTATCGACTGCCGTCAGAACCCGGTAGGTGTCTTCGGAGAAATCTTGATGGCCCGGCGTATCGAGCAGATTTATCTCATAATCGCGATAATTGAACTTCATGACCGAGGTGGTCACGGATATCCCGCGTTCCTTTTCAATTGACATCCAGTCACTGGTCGCATGGCGGGCCGCACCTTTAGCCTTTACCGCTCCAGCCTGCTGAATCGCGCCGCCAAAAAGAAGCAGCTTCTCGGTCAACGTCGTCTTGCCGGCATCCGGATGGCTGATAATTCCGAAGGTCCGTCTACGGCTGATTTCTTTTTGAATTTGATTGTCCAATAATTTATCCGCCTTTCAAAATGGAGTGCACAGGATTGCGAGTTGAGAATACAAACCAGAGATCTTGCTTAAACCTATAATCCGCAGATAAATTAGTTATGCTCCGCAGGTTTTTCAGGTTATATTCTTGTCGCGTTTAGAAAGATCCAATTTGGCTTATTGCAGTGCTACTCCTATTCAAGAGCTCCAAAGTAGTTAAACTGTGTAGTCATAAAACCATCTGCCCCTAAAAAAAATCCCCGGTTGCCTTTGGAGGCTACAGGGGTTGATTTTTGGTGCAACCTTGCTGATTACCGCTATTATAATTTTTACGACTGGTTTTGTCAAACGGACTGTGGCAAGGCCAGGGTAACGTCAAAGTAGATTCTAAGTCGGCGGCTTATCAAGGAAGTTAGTCCGGAAGCTTGCCCATGATAATCATGCCGAGGACCTCGTCTTTGGTGACGTCCTGGGTTCGACGCGTTCCGATCAGTCTGCCGTTTTTGATGACCGACACCCGGTCCGACAGATCAAAAACGTCGTGCAGGTCGTGACTGATCAAAAAGATGCCGATACCTTCTTTCTTGAGCTGCTTGATTAGTTCGGAAACCATGGCGGTTTCGTGGGGACCCAGAGCGGCCGTGGGTTCATCCATGATGAGAATTTTGGCGTTGAAGTAAATCGCCCGGGCAATGGCAACGGATTGCCGCTGTCCACCGGACATATTTTTGACGGCATCGGTGATGTTTTTGAAATTGGGGTTCAGCCGCGAAATGACCGTTCGGGCCTCGCTTTCCATGGCCCGATCGTCAAGGGTTCCATAATTGGTCATGATCTCACGGCCGAGAAACAAATTGGCGGGGGCATTCAGATTATCGGCCAGGGCCAGCGTTTGATAAATGGTTTCAATGCCGTGTTTGCGTGCATCGCGGGGAGATTCGATGCGGGCCTTCTCACCATTGATCCGAATTTCACCCGCATCGCATGGAATCGCACCGGATAACGATTTCATCAAAACGGTCTTGCCAGCACCATTGTGGCCCAGAATACCGACCACTTCACCGGGATATAGATCGATGCTCACCCCGTTGACGGCGTGAACGCCGCCAAAGCGCTTGTGAATGTCGTTCATCTCGACTAACGGCGTCTGACTCATGGTTGCTCACTTCCTATGGCCGGTTTCGACTGTAAACCACGTCAAACCAAACAGCGAGAATCAAGACCGCCCCGATTACCAGCTGTCGCATGGCGCTCGATATCCCCAGGAGGACCATCCCGCTGTCCAGGCTCTGCATGATGACCGCCCCCAGTATCGCCCCGTAAATGGTGCCCTGCCCGCCTGCCAGCGACGTCCCGCCGATAACGGCGGCGGCGATGACGTTAAGTTCGGCCAGCATGCCCATGGAGTTCGCTCCGGCATTCAGCCGCGCTGTCGTTATCACCGCCGCAATACCGCAGAGAATCCCCATCGCCATGAACACGCAGGCCGTGATCCGCTTAACCGCGATACCGGACAGTTCGGCTGCTTCCGGATTGCCCCCGATGGCAAACACGTAACGGCCGAAACGGGTGATGTTAGCCAGCAGGCTCATGCCGACCACAACAAAGATCATGATCAAGACCGGCACCGGTATCCCGCGCGGGATTTGCGTTCTGGGCTTGTAGTATGAATTCATGATCAGGACGAATCCGCAAACCAGACCGATGCCGATGACCAGAAACAGAATCTGGATCCACAGCGGCTTGACCTTGAATCCATATTTCCGATAACTGCGGCGGACCCGGACAGTGTAGATTAGCATCCAGGCAATGGCCACCCCGGCCAGAATCCAGCTCCAGGTGGCCCCAATGGAACCGTCAATACCGCCCCCCAGAATCTGATAGGTCTTGTCCATGGGCGCCACAGTTCGACCGTCGGTAACTAAATAGGCCGCACCACGAAACATCAGCAGGCCGGCCAGGGTCGTTACAAAAGACGGTACGCCGCGGTAAGCAATCCACCAGCCCTGCCACAATCCCACCAATCCCCCCAGAGCCAGACCGCACACAATCGTCAGAGGCCAGTTCCAGGCGGCGCCTAAGGGGAACACATGCACCTGCAGGTAGGCGATGATCATTCCCGTGAATCCCAGCAGAGATCCCACCGACAGATCAATGTTGCGGCTGACAATCACCAGAACCATACCCGTTGCCATGATTCCCACGACACTCGACTGAACTGCCAGATTGTACAGGTTCCGGGCCGTAAAAAAAATACCGTCGGTCAGGATATTCAGCGTCACCCAAATCGCCAGCAGGGCAATCGTCATGGCCAGCATCCGGTTGTCGACCTCGGCCTGGCGAAAAAATTTTGTCAGCGCGTGTTCCTTGGCCGCCGGCCCTGGCGTATTGTTGGCTGTAAGGTTCATTATAGGTCTATAGTTGTGGATATGGGAAAATGACAAATTACAAGCACCAAATTCCAAATTAATCTCAAATCACAATAACCAATTACCAAAACCCACCTTCAGCACTGGAAAGGAAAAACTGAATTAAGATCAACAATCAGAACCGTTAGATAGCTCTCGGTTTCCAATTGAAATTTATTGATCTTGATTTCCGCAATCAGATAGCAGAGAAACTATGTTCGATCATTAAAAGCATTAGCGGATCAAATCCTTTGGATATTTGAATTTGAATCATTGTGATTTGTTTGAGATTTGGGATTTGTATTTTGGGATTTTATATTTTTCCTTCAATGCCGACTTAACAGACACAATATGTCAGGTGGATTCTGCGGTTCGCTTTTTCTATTTACACGCTCTCGGCATCATCGAGCCGGAGACACCCTGGCACACCACCGGCTTCCTCACCCAGCCGGCATCAATCACAACGTTCAGGTTGGCACGGGTGATGGGCACCGGTTTCAACAGTATTGCCTCCATTTCGACACCTTTGGGACCACCGGACCACTTAATGGCGTTGCTGATTTTTTGTCCTTTGGCCAGGGATACCGCAACATCGGCTGCGGCTTTGCCCAATTCCCGCGCATCTTTCCAGACCGACACGGTCTGGGTGCCCCGGGCAACCCGATTTAATGCCGCATGGTCGCCATCCTGCCCGGACACCGGCGTAATCCCCTCCATGCCCTGGGCGGTCAGGGCTGCCACAACACCCCCGGCTGTGCCGTCATTGGAGGCCACAACCGCATCAACCTTATTGTTGTTGGCGGTCAGAATCTGCTCCATGTTTTTTTGGGCGACTTCCGGCTTCCAGCCCTCGGTATATTGCTCACCGACATTTTTGATTTTGCCGGCATCCATGGCTTCCTTCAGCACTTCCAGCTGGCCCTCGTGCAAAAAGTCGGCATTCGGATCGGTTGAGGAACCCTTGATAAAGACATAGTTGCCTTCGGGTTTAACCTTGAAAACTTCACGCGCCTGCATTCGACCGACTTCTTTATTGTCAAAGGTCAAATAGAATGCATAGGGATCCTCGATCAGACGGTCATACCCGACGACCGGTATGCCTTCCACCTTGGCCCTTGATATCGCCGGTGAGATGGCATCAGCGTCATAGGCCAGGATGATCAGGGCATCGCAGCCCCGGGCGATCAGGTTCTCGACGTCGGATATTTGCTTGGTGGGATCGGCCTGGGCATCGGCACTGATATATTTGACGCCCAATTTCTTCAGCTGCGCCTTCATGGCGGCTTCGTCCGTCTTCCAGCGCTCTTCCTGAAAGTTTGACCAGCTGACACCGACAGTCAGAGACTTCGCGTAAACCGGTCCGCCTGCGGCGGCCAGCAGAGCCGCAGCGATAACCGCATAACCAGCAATTTCCAGGATCCGTTTCATGTCGGTACCTCCTTTTGTTTAAGGTCGTGCGTTTAGTGGAATCAAGTGCGAAAATGCGCTAAAATTAGAATTTAACAAATGGCATATGTTAGAATACCAGTCAATAGGAAGGATCTGGTTGCCGAATAAAACAACGGCGAATTGGTACATATCGGTTGACTTATGTCCCCGATTTAATACAACAGATCAAGTTTCATTCAAAGTCGGTGCGGGAGTTGTCTAGCTGGAGTGTGCGGTATCCTGCCTGATTGGCCTTATGGTGTTCGTGCCGTATAAGCTGGGAGATACCCGGGAAAAAATAAAAAAACAACTGGAGCAGCAATTGTGAGGTTCTGTCCCTATCCAAAATCCCCATCATATCTCGGGTACAAAGCGGCCTTGCGGACCCTCGTGCTGCTTGCAGTGATGGTATTGGCGGTTTTTTCCGGGATTATTGCCCGGGTGCAAGCCGAGGAATCGGCTGCGGCTGAATCGGTTTCGCTTTTACCTGACCAGCGCTTTAAGCAAGCCGTCGATAGCCTGACCGGTACGGATTGGTATGGTATTTATTTCCAGGGTAAAAAAGTCGGCTATGCCACCAATTCGCTCAAACGTGGAAAAACGCCCTCGGGTCCGGAGTTCCGTTCCGATTTATCTGCGCACATGACGCTGCACTCTTTAGGCAACGCCATCCAGCTGAATATGGAATTGCACTGGCGGTTCGACGGCAAGCCGCCGTATCGGCTGATCGAGTTTGTTAACCGGATGAAAACCGGAGATGACGTCTCCACCATCCAGATTGAGCAGGAAAACCAAAAATACCGGGCTCGCATACACCAGGGCAGCGAAACACGCATCAAAGATATCCAGTCGTTCGAACTGACCCTTGAGGATGTACTGGCAGTCGAAACATGGCTGCAGCAACAACCGCCTATCGGCGAGATAATCCGGTATGCCGATCTGGATACTGAAACACTCAGTATAGCTGAAG
>JASJCE010000414.1 GCA_030066155.1 Desulfobacterales bacterium
GACAACCCCACAAAGTGAACGGTATCGATTTCCAGGGCATCCAGCAGGGCAACGGCATCCGCTGCCAGAACTTCCAGTGTGTAGGCCCCGTCCGGCGCATCGCTTGCGCCATGCCCGCGCATATCATAACGCAATACCTGGAAGTGGGATTCCAGAGCATCCAGCTGCGGATTCCACATCACCATGCTGCTTGCAAGCGAATGGCTGAGCATCACTACCGGCGCACTTTTTTGACCCGTTAACTCATAGTTGATTTGGATGTCATTGGCTGAAATTTTCATGTCGGCAACTCCTTTATCTAAAGTTTCAATTGGGCATGATTTAGGATTGTGTTTATTGTACCCTATATATTTGCTTCTCTGTTTCCGGGGAAAAGGAAAGGCACGACCCTTATATCGGTTAAAAATTGTTCCTTCTACATCTTCCGCTCTATAACCCACTCGCAATGTGAGTCGCCACGAACCATATTTTTGGTGAGTTTAAATACAAAATCCGGATTCAGAATTTCAGTCGCTCCATCACCCCACGCTTGATGACCTGCGCTGCAGTAGTCAAAATCCAGGCCCAATTCCTTCCACCGCTCGTACCAGGGACATCCCGAAGCCTTTCCGACGCATTTGTCTGCTGTGGCTTCGATAACTTCGACATTGAGCTCAGGCCCCATTGAGGCCGCGGCCAGGAGATGTATAATCGACTCTATTTCCGCGGCACTTCCGGCGGCCAATCCGAGGCTATCAGCGAATTCTTTGGCACCCTTGCCTGCCTCGTGCCAAACCGATCTGACAAAATCATTATATTTTTCCTCTCCGATTGCTCCCTTGAGGGCGCTGCCGTACGCAGAGCAAGCCCCGGTCAATCCCTTGGTCGCAATAACCCATCGAGTCTCTGCCGGAACTTTATCCAATAATTCAGACATAGGGGTCACCTCCTTTTTATGATAAAGTTTTGGTGCGATGCCCTTCCTTTTCACCTGTCAACCCAAATTTCTCCACCAAGACAAGCTGTAAACATTTGCAGTAACGGGCTCACTTCGCTCAATTTAAATTTGGGTTTGATTATTTGGTCTATTACGGCGATGTCATAATTAGTCGTATTCATAAATTTCGTAATGCGTCTCTTCACCCAGCAGCCGATCAATTTGTTCCTGGATCTCCGCCCGTTTTTTACTTTTAAACCACTCATTCCAATAGTAAAGCGACTGCCATTTTGTCACGACCAGACTCTCGCCGGGTTTATCCACACGGGTCAGGGTTTCACCGGCAATATATCCCGGAGTGCCCATTGTGATAGACCGGAGTTGGTTGACGAGTCGTTTCAATTCTTCTTTTTTATCCTCCGAAACATTCCGCTTTATATGGATTCTGATCATTTGGTTATCTCCTAACCGTGATCCGCCAAAGGCGGAAATTAAGGATTGACTGGCTATCCCAGCAGTTCCATGACATACCGGCAATGAGTTTCCACCCCGAGCGGCAGGATATCTTCGTTAAATGTAAATTTCGGATTGTGAATCGGAGCCCGGTCCGCTCCCCCCGCTCCAAGAACGAAAAAGCAGCCTTTCACCGCCTGCAAAAAATAAGACATGTCTTCACCACCCATGGTTTTAGCAGGTTCGACCACCTTTTCGGGTCCTACGACCTCTGCCGCGCAGCGCTGCACCAGATCGGACATCGATTCATCGTTGATCGTGGGCGGGTATCCCTTGGAGAATTTGAACTCGTATTCGGCCCCCATGGAATCGCACACGCCGCGAATAACTTTCTCCAGGCGTTGTTCCCACGAATGCCAGATATCAAGGTCAAAGGTGCGGGTCGTACCGCTCAGGACCGCCTCTCCAGCAATAATGTTGAAGGCCGTGCCAGCATGAAAACTTCCTACGGTTACCACAACGGGATCCAGGGGATTCATGTGGCGACTGGAAATTCGCTGCAGGGCGTTGACGACCTGGGTCCCCACTTCCAGTGCATCAACGCAGACGTGGGGCATGGCACCGTGCCCGCTTTTACCGATAATTTTGAGGTCATAGCGGTCCATGGCGGCCATGAATGGGCCCGATCGAACGCCTATCGTACCCTCCGGGATTTCAGACCAGACGTGGCAGCCGATCGCATAATCCACCCTGGGATTTTCCAATACACCGGCCCGGATCATGGGCTCTGCGCCGCCGGGGCCCTCCTCTGCCGGTTGAAAAATAAACTTTACCGTTCCGTTGAGGTTGTCCTTGATTTTATTCAGCACGGTCGCAGCGGCAAGTCCCATGGCCATATGGGCATCATGTCCGCAGGCATGCATTACCCCGTCATGGATGGAAGCAAACTCGAAACCGGTTTCTTCCTGCAACGCCAACGCATCCATGTCGGCACGAATCATCACGGTCGGACCCGGTTTGCCGGTTTCAAGCAGGCCCACAACCCCGAACCGGGCGATGCCGGTTTGAACGGCCAAGCCTTCCCGGTTTAGATAATCTGTAACATAGGCCGATGTTTTTTCTTCGGTGTAACCGACCTCGGGGATGCGATGCAGATCCCGCCGGGTGCGGATAACCAGATCCTTGTGCTCGCTGACCAGCTGCTTGATATCCACTTTGTTTTTTCCCTCCAGAAGCTCTGAATTCTATTCCGGTTTGGTGAATCAATTCGGTCTGACGGCTCATATAAAACCACATGGAATGACGAATGACGATTGAAGATTGACGAATGGTAGAAGTCGCTTCAGGCTTCGCCTTCGGCTACGACCCGACAGGTCGCTCAATCTATTTAAAAAGACAAAATTCATTCATTCGACGTTGGACGTTGGATGTTCGACGTTCATCAGTTTCTTTCCCGATCAAATCGGCCGCGTTTCAGCCGGAAGACATAGCTGAAATCTGAAACCTGAACACTGAACACCGAAACCTGAACACTGAACACCGAAACCTGACACCTGAACACTGAACACTGAACACTGAAACCTTCAGTCCCCCATCCTACCGTCTATGCCACACTTCGCTATCGGTCATCAATCAAAAAAGAAAACGGTTGACAATTCGTCCGGCTTTGCCGCAATATCCTTGCTAGCCGAGTGTTGAATATGGGTCTTTTCCGTAGAAATTCAATTTATTATTGGAGTTGTGTCCGGGAATCTGCAGGTCATGAAAGATCGAAACAATCGAATCCTATTGGATATGGAGGCAATAAACGCCTACAACGCCACACCCGGCAACGGGATCACCCGACCGACATTTTCTCCGGAATATCAGGGTGCCGCAACCTACGTGATTGATGAATTGAAGAAAATCGGTGCAGAAATCACGATTTGCCGGGCCGGCAATATCAGGGGCCGGTTGCCTGGTGCTGAACCGGATGCAGCTGCTGTCATGATGGGCTCCCATCTGGATTCTGTCGCTCACGGCGGGCAATTTGATGGTGTGGTCGGCGTCGTCACGGCTCTCGAGGCTGCCCGTGCGATCGTCGAAGGTCAGGTAAACCATCGCCTGCCGGTGGACGTGGTCATTTTTGCCGAGGAAGAAGGCTCCCGATTTGGCAGGGGTTTGCTGGGAAGCTCCGCCTGGACCGGTCGGGTGACTCCCGGGCAGCTGGCGGCAATCCAAGACGCACAGGGAATTTCATTTACGGCTGCCATGTCGAATGCCGGAATCGAGGTCGACGACTCCGGCGAACTCAAACCCGGTGATGTCCGGGCCATGCTCGAGGTCCACATCGAACAGGGAGCTGTTCTGGAGAAACACGGCAGCCGGATTGGCTTGGTGGAGGCAATTGCCGGAATCCGCCAACTGAACATCTCCATCCACGGTACGGCTGACCACGCCGGCACCACGCCTATGGCCGATCGCTCCGATCCACTGCAGGCCGCGGCCGGGATTATCCTGGCAATCGACCAAATTGCGAAAGACAGCGGTCCCCATACAGTGGCAACTGTCGGACGTATTACCTGTGAGCCCGCGCAGGTCAACGTCATTCCAGGGCGGGTAAGGTTCAGCGTCGATGTTCGGGATTCTAAATTGAAAGTGCTGGAGTCGGCGGTAGCTGCAATTATTCAGTGCACTAAAACAAGCTGTAGCGAAAAGGGGCTGAGCTTCGAAATCGATCAACTGTCGGAAGCAGAGCCGGTAACCCTCTCAAAAAATATCATCGATTTTCTTGAGAAAAAAACGCGTTCGATGGATGTCGAACCTCATCGAATGATCTCCGGCGCCGGCCACGACACAGCCCTGCTGGCCGGACTGGCTGAAGCCGGTATGATTTTTGTTCCAAGCCGGGATGGCCTCAGCCATTGCCCCCAGGAATACTCCCGGCTGGAAGACATCGCCCTGGCCTGCGACATCCTGCTCGCAGCAGTCATCGAGCTCGCAGCTTAAACCGGATTGGTAAAGTCTGAAAGCATAACGAAACTGATAATTTTTAAAGGCGCAAAAAACGCAAAAAATAATTTATCCGTGGGCATAACCCTATATCGATTCACTTCCAAAATTAACGGAAAATACATACAATTAAATAATTGGCGATCAAATAGAGGATAAATTAGAGGATAAATTAATGAACACCGCCCGTGACTGGGAAAAGCCAATTCGCCGGTTGGAGCGCCTGATGCGCCTCAGGTCTTTTCCGGTAGCCTTCAGGCTCTTTGAAGACCGGCAGGCCGTATCCGAAATTCCATTTATCCGGCGCGTAAATCACAAGACCACCCTCTGCCAGCTTATCAATCTGGTCCGAAACTTTGACTGGTCGGTCGGCGCCGAAGTCGGCGACTTCATGTCAGTGGTTTGCCCGTCCATCATCGGATTGGCGGATATCCCGGATTACATGAAGGACGGTACTTTCCGGAGCATTGTCTGGACCAAAAGCAGAGCCGACGCCAAAAAATGCGAATCCGAAATTCCGCGGGTGCCGACGGGTAAATATGAAGCCGTAGCAATGGCCCCCCTGGTCTACAATCCGTTTGATCCGGATATCGTTTTGATTTATGCCAATCCGGCCCAGATCATGCTGTTGATCAATTCCCTTCAGTTCGAGGACTATGAGGTCATGCAATTTCATTGCGTCGGCGAATCTTCCTGCAGTGACGCTATCGTAAGATGCCATCTTGAACGCAGACCGGCGTTGAGCATTCCCTGCTACGGCGAACGCCGATACGGACACGCCCAGGATGACGAACTGGTTATGGCGGTGCCGGCCGAGTTGATGGACAAGGCCCTGAGCGGCATGGAAGCCCTTTATCGCCGTGGAATTCGCTATCCGATCAGCTACGCCGGCGCTGAAACCGATGTCACCCAGGCCTTCCCGGCGGCATACGGTTCAACCGATATGATTATGAAGCTGCGGGGCCAGGACAACCGCCTGCTGCTCGGCGTGACCGGCAGTATTGCCACCGGCAAGTCGACTGTCGCTGAAATGCTGGAAGAGCTGGGGGCCCGAACCATCGATTTTGATATTCTGAGCCGCTCTGTGGTGGAACCCGACAAACCGGCCTGGAACGACATCGTTGCCTTTTTTGGTAAACAGATTTTGAATGAAGACCGCAGTCTGAATCGGGCCAAGCTGCGCGAAATCGTCTTCAAGGATCTTGAGAAAAAGAAAAAACTCGAAAGTTTTCAGCATCCTCGAATATTCGAGGCATTTTTTGAACTGGTGGAGCAATATGCCGGTGAAGATCCGGATGTCATCATCCAGGCCGTCGTGCCGCTTCTGATTGAGGTCAATATGCAGTCATTTTTTCACCACGTCATCATGGTGTATGCCTCCGAGGAAGAACAGAAAAAGCGATTGATGCAGCGCGACGGCGCGTCTGAGGAAATGGCCATGAGCATGATTCGATCCCAGCTTTCCGTGGATGAGAAAAAAGGGTACTGTGATCTGGTCGTTGACAACTCCGGCTCAATGGAAGAGACGCGGAAGCAGGTGGAAAAACTCTGGCAAAAGCTCAAAAAAATGCAGAAAGAAAGATAATAATGATTGCGGATTTTGGATTTCGGATTTTGGATTGATTATACGGAATTCTTTCGTTTGATAATCGTAATAGACACATTTATGAGCAGCATAGGCGCTTGCCAGCTTGCGGGCTTCCCGGCTTTCAAGCGAAATAGATGAATAGCAAGATTTAATTAGTTGTAGCCATAAATTAATTTGAAACATGAATCTCGTATCGGGGGAATAAGCATGACCATACGGTTTCTGAGGAACAAAGTCGTCGAAGTGGAGCCGCAGGCGGACGGCACCATCCGGACTTCGTGGCGGTTGACCGATGATTTATTGCAGGCCGATGTCAATCTCCAAGTTCAGCCACCGGACCTTGAAATCGTGCAGGCCGATGCCGAATTGGGTCGCCTGGTTCCGGAAGCGTGGCGATCGGCATCGGAATTGATCAAAAAAATCGAGGGGGTCAGAATCGGCTCCGGCTTGCGCAAGATTGTCCAGGGCCTGTTAGGTGGTGATTCCGGCTGCCCGGTCCTGGTCCAGGCCGTACTTGAAAGTTCGAACGCCATTATTTTACATTTTACCCGCCCCGTGCTGCAGCAGGGCGAGGGTCTCGAAGGTAATGACGAGCAGGCATTTCTTTGCAATCTAATCGAAAACAACCCCCGGCTGGTGCGAAGCTGCGTGGCATTCCAGGACGACAGTCCGATTATGAAAGGTTTCCAGGATTCCCAACCCGGCTGAGCCGGAAATGAATATTGATTATTGAATATTGAATATTTAAGGTATTCCATCGATCTGAATTCAAACTTGTTATCAATACTCAAATCCTACGCAAACATGATTTGATTTCAATAAATAGGTACTAAAACAAACGGTTCCAGGTGTTTACCGTTTGGTAACAATCGGTTATGGATGTTCAACCCAGAACCTTGAACGCTGAACCGCACAACCTAGATTTGGGGTATACCCTCTCTATGGAAAATAAAAATGATTACAATCGATGGTTCCTACGGCGAAGGTGGCGGCCAGATCCTGCGGACCGCCCTTGCCCTTTCTCTTGTGACGGGAAAGCCGTTTTCCATAAACAACATCCGGGCGGGACGAAAAAAGCCGG
>JASJCE010000415.1 GCA_030066155.1 Desulfobacterales bacterium
CAGATCTTTTTCAATAAATTCGTTTACTTCCCTGCCCCGCTCACCGATGAGTGCAATGACGTTGACGTCTGCCTTGGTTTTACGGGCGATCATCCCCAGCAGAACGCTCTTTCCGACGCCGGATCCGGCAAATACGCCGACACGTTGGCCGCGACCGACGGTCAGCAGCCCGTTGATAGCCCGGATACCCAGATCCAGTGGCTGGCGAATTCTTCTGCGCTGCAGAGGATTCCGGGCCCGTGTATAAATGGGGTAATCGGTTTCCGAGTCGATCCGGCCTTTACCGTCAATCGGGTTGCCGAGACCGTCGATAACGCGGCCGAGTAGCGCGGGTCCGACCGGAAGCATGGCACTGGGCTGGCGAGCGACGACCTTGCAGCCGGGAGCAATACCGTGAATGTCTTCCAGCGGCATCAGCAAGACCTTGTTATCCTTGAAGCCGGAGACTTCGGCCGTAATGGTTTTGCGCCGGTCTGTGGTATGGAGGTCACAAACGGTTCCCAGGCAGGAGACGGGACCATGGGATTCGATAACCAGGCCGACAACATTGGTAACCCGGCCGATAGACTGAATCATGCAGGTTGAATCAAGACATTCGTGGTATTTGGTCAGATCGACAAAGTTGTCCATGTGCGGGGTCAACCATAAGGATGGTTCAGGTTTTTTTGCCGGAATGTTCGATGGCGGATCGGAATGATTCTTCGACAGCCTGAAGCTGATTTTCGATCCGCGCATCAATTTCACCGAAATCTGTTTCGATAACGCAGCCGCCGCTCGGCACATTGTTTTCTGCGGTCAGGCTGACGTTTTCGATATTCTCGATCAAATCTGAAAGCTGGTATTTGGTCTCGTTGATAAACTGCAGGTCGTCGGGATTCATTTTTATGGTGATGTTTGCAGAATCATCCACTTTGGCCAGCGCTTCTCTGGCAACACAGACGACAACATCCTTGTCCATCTTGATTTCGCGACAGATCACCTTGCGCGCAATCGCCAGGGCCAGTTCCACGACTTCCTTTTCAATGCTGTCGTAGGTATCCCGGCGCAGATTTTCCAACTGCAGCAAACCCTGCTGCAGGCTATCCAGCAGCGGTTCCAGCTTTTGAGTCGCCCGTTCAAAACCGACCACTTCACCGGCTTTTCGGCCTTCTTCCATGCCGGCCCGATATCCTTCGGCATAGGTCCCGGTATCGACGCTGTTGTCTGAGGTTTCGACTGAAGGCGAGCCGGAATCCCGATCAAAATCGGAATGCCGAACGGAACAGTTCGAGCCATCGCTGTACCGGGTTCTCTCGAATTTATCCGCCTGTGGCAGACAAACCTGCATATCGTCCGGTGTATCGACCGGAATATCCGGGAAAAAGTGCAGTTTAAAGCCGGTCGTGTTTCCCGGATATTCGTCGGATTCCGTATTACGTGATAATTTCTTCTCCTCGCCGTCCACTGATGATTATTTCTCCCTTGGCTTCCATCTCCTGGATGATATTGGTGATGGCATTTTGAGCGTCCAAGACCTCTTTCATGCGTACCGGCCCCAGATCGTCCATCTCCTCCTGGAGCATTGAGCCGGCGCGTTCCGACATATTCCGGAAAACCTTGTCCTTGACTTCCTCAGATGCCGCTTTAAGCGCGATGGCAAGCTCAACCGTTTCGACTTTGCGCAACAGTTTTTGAAAGCCACGGTCGTCGACAAGGACCAGATCCTCAAATACGAACATTTTCTGTTTGATCTGGGCCGCCATTTCCGCATCATCTTCTTCTATCTCGTTCAAAATCAGTTCGGTAGAAATTTCATCGGTTTGATTCAGAATTTCAGCCAGCCGATCAATGCCACCACTGATATTGGCGACCGAACTCCGCTTGTTTTTGAGAATCTCTTTGAAAACGGCATTTACCTCTTCAACCATTTCTGCGTTGACCTTATCCAGCGTACCAACCCTGACGGACACATCGGTTTTGATGTCGTCGGATAACTGGGACAGGACATCACTGGCAACCGGTGTTTTGAGATGAATCAAAATAATGGCGATGGTCTGGGGATGTTCGTCCTTGATTAATTCATAGATTTCATCCGGATCGAGGGCCTCTATGGCTTTCAGCCCTTCGAGTTCCGCCTCCGAACTATCTTGATCTTTAATTTCCCCCGTCTTCTCGGTTGCGGGCGGCGGCGTTAGTTGGGCCGTATGGGCTCTCATGGCTGCGGTATGCATAAATTCTTTGGCGACAAACTCGATAACGTCTGCGGGTATCATCCCCATTTGATCCAGATGCTTCTGCACGACCTGCTTTTCATCATCGGAAAGGCTGCTAATGATGCCCCCGGCGACCTTGGCTCCCAGCGAACGGATCAAGATAGCGGCTTTTAACGAACCTGATATATTGCGTGGGTCCATAGCGTAAAAAAATGCCTAATCCACCATAAAAACGGCGTACAAGAATGATCAAAAATGTCTAAATTGCCTAAAATTAATTCTCTTTGATCCAGTCACGCATGACACCGATTGATGCCTCGTTCTCACTGGCGATCATTTGCGATGCCTGATCCCTGAATGTCAATCGCTCGCCGTTCGGGTCCATCTCACCTTCAAGCTCACCCACGGTTCTGGGCAGCTGCTTGAATATTTCCATATCGCCGAATGAGTATTCCGTCAGCCACCTGACCAGAGGCCTGACAAAAAACAGGAATGACAGAATCAGGAACAGACTTAAAAATCCGTATTTTAGATAGGGCTGATATTTTTTCAGCAGGCCGATCCAGTTTCCCGTATCGTCGGGCTTGGCCTTCAACGCAAGCCGCGTGGATTCGAACGGAATGTTGACGATCTCGACTTCGTCTCCGCGATTCGTGTTAAAATTGACCGCCCGCTTGACGATATTTTCAAATTTCTGCATTTCCTCGGCCGTCCGGGGAACGTAGACCCAATCGAATTTACCGTCATCGCCTTCGGTTCGCCGGTAGCTGCCATCCACCAGGACTGCGATGGATACCCGGGTCAATTCACCCACGGGCTCCTTGGTATGGCTGACGATCTTCCCGATTTCGTAATTGACAGTGCGGTCGTTTTTATTGAATACGGAGGTGCGGGCGTTTTGCTGATTTGTATCGTTGGCGGTGACATCGCCGGGGATATTGGATCGAATACCCGGTACGCCCTGGGGTGCAAGCTCCGGAGCATTGGAGGATTCATTCAGGGCCTGCTCGCTTCGAATGACCTGATTGTCGGGCAGGTAAAGCTCTTCTGTTTTTTCCTGACTTTTGAAGTCAAATGAGCAGGAAAGTCTCACAATCGCTTTATCCGCTCCCAGAGCAGCCTCCAGCATGGTCGCGACCCGGTTTTCTAAATTTTGTTCAACCCGCGCCTGATACTCCAGTTGATCGGAACTGAGGCCGCTGAAAGACGAATCCATTTCATCTCCGGCCAACAGCTTTCCATTCTGATCGACAATGGTGACATGTTCGGGGCTCAGGCGCGGAACGCTGGAGGACAGCAGGTGCACGATGCCGTTAATCTGGCTCTGATTCAGCCATTTGCCGGCTTGCATTTCCAGTGCGACCGAAGCGCTTGCCGGTTCCTCGGCTTCGACGAACAGGGATTTCTCGGGTATGACGATATGAACCCGTGAGCTTTCAATTTCTGCCATGCGGTTGATGGTCCGGGATAATTCACCTTGAAGCGCTCGCTGGTAATTGACATTCTGGGCGAATTCGGACATCCCGAGCTTGGAATCGTTGAAAATTTCAAAACCGACTCCACTGCCCTGGGGCAAACCTTCGGAGGCCAGGTTCATGCGGGTTTCATATATCAGTTCCTGGGGAATTAGAATCGTGCTGCCGTTGGAACCAATTTGATATTCAATTTTTTGTTCTTTGAGTTTTGTCAGAATGATGCTGGCATCGGTCGGATTCAGTTTGGTGTATAGCGGATAGAATTCGCTGTTGCCGGACCAGCTAATCAGAAAAATGAAACCGGCCAGGGATCCCAGAATAAGCGCGACCAGCGTAATTTGCTTTGCGCGACTCAGATTGAGAAAGGTCGCCTTGAGCTGTGAAAAAATCTGCCGTAAAACTTCCATTTTACACCTGGGTTCGCATCAATTTGTCATATGCGGCGATGACCTTGTTGCGGATCTGCATCAACAATTCGAATGACACACTTGCTTTCTCCACTGCAATCATGGTCTGATGGATATCCGTTTGGCTTCCGGTCGCCAGATCGCTAATGGCTTGATCGGCATCCAGCTGCAGTCGATTAACCCGGTCGAGGGACTGTTGCAGCGCTTTGCCAAAGCCGGCAGATTTGGATTCAACTGCCGGATTATCGGTCAATTTAGGTGCCGCCAGACCCGGAGCCTGGTACTGAATTTTCATGTCTTGCATGTTTATAATCCGATCTCCAGAGCTTTCAGAGCCATATCTCTGGCATTTTGCAGAGCGGTGACATTCGCTTCGTAGCTGCGGGTTGCTGAAATCATGTTCACCATTTCCTCCATCAGGTTGATATTCGGCATGGCGACATAACCGTCTTCATTCGCATCCGGATGACGCGGATCATATTTCATTATCGCCGGTGCACGATCTTCAACCACGCGGGTGACTTTAACACTGGACAATCGATGTTTCTGGCGCCTTGCCAGGATTTGTTCAAAGGACCGATTGACCGGCTGCGCCGCAAATACGGCTTCTTTGCGCCGGTAGGGTCCACCCTGGCGGGTTCGGGTTGTATTGATATTGGCCAGATTGCCCGAGATCAGATTCATGCGAAGTCTCTGGGCACTCAGGCCGGCTGAGCTGGCAGCCATGGAATCAAAAAAGTTCATTGTTTTCCTCCTGAGATAGCATTCTTCAAACCTTTAAATTTGCGTGAAATCAGCTTGATTGAGGCATTGTATAACAGCGTGTTTTTAGCCAGCTGCCCCATGGTCCGATCAATATCGACGGTATTGCCATCGCCCTTCAGGCTGAATTCGGGTGGTCTGGCAGCCTTAAGCGTGATCCGCTCCCTCGAGGGTGTCTGAACCGGAAGATGATTTGCATGGGTCCGGGTCAGCGCCACACCGCGACGGGTTTCACGCTCCCGGTTCATTTCTTTGGAGACGTCCATTTCCACGGCTTTATAATTCGGTGTATCCAAATTGGCGATATTGGCGGCCTGAACCCGATGATTTAGGCTTCTCAAGTCCAGGGCCCTCTCCAGCACTGAAAACGTCCGGTTGAAAATTCCGTCTGTCGGCATTTGAACCATCCTTTTTCCCTAAATCCACAATCCCAAATCGCAACTCCGAAATTCCAAATTGAATAACTAAGCTTGCGCCGCCTGTGCAGCTGTCTCATCTCTGTATTCCTTCAGTTTATTCCGCAGGGTTCGGATGCTGATCCCCAATAGCTCGGCCGCCTGGGTTCGGTTGTCTTTGACATCCTCAAGGGTCCGAAAGATCAGCTTCTTTTCCATTTCCCGCACCGTTTCCCCGGTTTTTACGCAAAACGCGTCAGATGTGTCTCCATCGGACTCGCAAGCTTCCAACAGCAGATGTTGCGGTGTTATGGCCTGTCCATTTCCGATCAGCACCGCGCGCTCCATGGTGTTTTCCAACTCGCGCACATTGCCCGTCCAGCGGTAACCCCGGAGCAGGGCCAGAGCATCGGGTTCAATGTCGATTATCTCTTTGCGATTCAATCGGCAGTGTGTTTCAACAAAGTGGCGTGCCAGCAATTCGATATCGTCCTTCCGTTGCCGCAGCGGCGGCAGCGTCAGGGGAATCACATTAATTCGATAATACAAATCCGATCTGAATTTGCCGTCTTTAACCGCCTGCTTCAAATCCACATTGCTGATGGCAATCACCCGGGCTTCGATGGGGATGGGATGGGCACCGCCAATGCGATCAATTTCTTTTTCCTGCAACACGCGCAGGAGCTTGGCCTGGAGCGGCAACGGCATTTCGCTGATCTCATCAAGAACCAGGGTCCCTTTTTTGACCAGTTCAAATTTTCCAATTTTACGTCCGGCGGCTCCTGTAAACGAACCTTTCTCATGACCGAACAGCTCGCTTTCAGCCAGAGTTTCGGGCAGGGCGGCACAGTTGACGGCAACATAGGGCGCATTCGGATACAGGCTGTGCCGATGGACGTGGGCGGCCAGTAATTCCTTGCCGGTACCGCTTTCGCCCTGGATAAGGACGGTTGCGGAACTGGCGGCAATGTTGCGGGCCTGGTCTAAAATGCCCTCCAACTTCGAATTGCGGGTTAAGATTTCTTTGCCCTCTTTTGGAATCCGGCCCTGCTCGAATTCAAGCTTCAAGCGTGCATTGCCGGTAATCTGCCGGATGGCTTTTCTGACGGTTTTTTCAAGTACCTCAAAAGCAAACGGTTTGAGAAGATAGTCACTGGCACCGGCCTGCATCGCTTCGACTGCATGTTGAACACTGCCCCGGGCAGTCATAATGACGACTGGAATTTGCGGCGATATCCGTTTTATCGAATTTAGCACCTGCAGGCCGCCCTCTTCAGATTCTTGATCGCCTGCAATCACCAGACTGTACTTAATCGCTTTAAACTTATCCAAAGCCTCGGAACCATCCGCGGCACTGTCCACCGGAAATCCGACGGTATTGAGGTTCTGCTCGAGTTCGGCACGCAGATCCTTCTGGCTATCGATCACTAATATGGGCGGCATATCCTGCAAGCATCTGTCTCCTGAATCCAATCGATATCCGCTGGGTTGATTAGCGGGCAAACCGTATTTTTATCAGCAAATTCCATGCCATCAATTATTCCGTCCCATATGGAAGGGTGGGATGTCTATCTGGTGTAATATCCAAATCTTCGGTGGCATTCGATTCGCAAATGACATCGCCTGCAGACCGCTATATTAGTCAATATCTGGGTGACTTTAGTCAGCAGGTTGACACACACCGATTTGAAATCAAAATGGTTTAATTCGAGCAGGACCGGATGGACCGGTAAAGTGGTTATCTCAGGAATAATTCAGGTTGATGCATGCCGG
>JASJCE010000416.1 GCA_030066155.1 Desulfobacterales bacterium
TTGCTGCAGCTACAGCAATCATGTTCACTGCGTCATAAGTCGCAGCAGTATAAGGTGGGATCTCGCCAAATTTTTTCTTGTACTTTTGAATGAATGGCTGGGTAAGCTCATTGTAACTAACCCCCGGAACATAGGTATTAATGGTCACGGCCCCATTGCCTTTACCTTGTGTGGCCTCCATAAAACCCTCTTTCTGGGCCTCCACATTGATACCGACCATTGCGGCAGGGATATTGAGTTCCGCGACCTGCCTGGCGAACGTAATACCGGCTGAAGCGGAAAAAATATTGAAGATGATATGGGCTTCCTGCCGCTGGATCGCTGTGAGTTCTGCTGAAACATCGGTGGCGGTTTGAGAAGGCCGCCAGATACCGACAATTTCCATACCCATCTTTGGGACGTTGGCCTTGATCGCTTCAATCATCGGATCGACCCACATCACCTTGGCACCAACGATAGCAACTTTGGGTTTCTGGATTCCCAATTCTTTTTTGATCATCCCGCCAACCGTAGCCAAATTGATTAACGTCACTTTGACCAAATATCTGGAATTCATTGGCGTAATCCGAAACCAGTATTTATACGTATCGTAATCTTTACCAACTCGAGCGCAGATCTCGGGGTGAGCAGCACCACAGCCAAGAAAGATTTTTTTATAATCCATAGCAATATCCTGCATAGCCAGAACCGCCTCACTCCTGAATCCACCAACAACAAAATCCACCTTGTTCTTCGACATCAGAAGTTCCATGGCATTGGTAGCATCGGTCACATTGATAAACTCATTGGAATCTGCTTTGATCAATTCAATTTTCATTTTTTCTTTACCAACCTTGACCCCGCCCTGCGCATTAATCTCTTCAGCGGCCATTGAAGCGCCATTCCAGTGCCCCTTGCCCTGCAAAAATTGCATGGGTCCAATGACGCCGATTTTAATGGTTTTGGCACCCCAGGCCGGAAAACAAACGGTCCCAATAAAAATAGACAACAGAATGATAAGCCAACCTAATTTAAAATTTTTCATGACAGCCCCCCTTTATGGTTGGATTTGAGCATAATCGACCACCAATGATTACCCCGACCTGGAAAATAGATAATTTGGTTTTGGGTCAAGCATATTGGGCGGTTTGAGACTTACGAGACGTTTTCGATTATAGCCGGACGGATTATTTATATTATCAGAATCTAGATATTACGACGAGGCATGCCGACGGAGTCGTTATGCCATAAATATCTGAATCAAGGGCTGGAGTTGCGACGTAAACTTACTATTTATGAATCAGATCGGAAATGAATGTCAAGACATATTATTAATTTTACTCAAAGACTGAACAAGATTTTAAATAATTGATAGGATAAGGTTGGAATGTAGCAAACTGCAGATAGGCAATGAAGCCGCATCAATGTCGTGCTTGTCCTCATCAACTGCTTAATTCTGATTTCGAGGTCAAGCACGAGCGTCGCCTGGCCGCAAGCGTCAAGTCTGATCTATAAAGAAACTTAAAGAATTCACCGCAGAGTTCGCCAGAACGCAGAGGAAGAATATTTAGAAAATCTCTGCGTCGCTCTGCGACCTCTGCGGTGAAAAATTTCAATGATGAAGTACGAGGACGAAAGGAAATCCAGGCCGGCGCCGCGTTGTCAATGAAGGCTGCCGGAGCTCATTTGTCGGTCAGGGCGGCGACACCCGGCAGGGTTTTGCCTTCCATGAATTCGAGGGATGCACCGCCGCCGGTGGATACGTGAGAAACCCTGTCAGCCACACCGGCTTTTTCGACCGCCGAAGCTGAATCTCCGCCCCCGATCACAGTTGTCGCGCCCGCAGAGGTAACTTCGGCCAGGAGTTCGGCAATGGCATCGGTGCCTTTTGCCGTCTGCGGAATTTCAAACACACCCATGGGCCCATTCCAGACGATGGTTCTGGCATCGGACAACGCCGAGCGAAATTCAGCGATGGATTCACTGCCGATATCGACACTTTCCCAGTCCGGCGGAATCGCATCCCTGGAGACTTGTTTTAGATCACCGATTTTGCGGGCGTCAAAATCAAAAAAGTCCGTTATCAGGCAATCAACGGGCAGCAAAATTTTTTCCCCGCCCTGGGCAAGGACATCCCTGGCGTAGTCGATCTTATCCGCTTCCAGCAGTGATTTGCCAATCTCCAATCCTTGCGCTTTAAAGAACGTATAGGCCATACCGCCTCCGATGATAACCCGATCGACCTTTGGCAACAGATGGGTAATCACATCGATTTTACCGGATATTTTGGCTCCGCCAAGAATGGCCACGAACGGGCGCTTTGGATTTTCGATGACATTACCGAGATACGCCAGTTCTTTCATCATCAGATATCCGGCCGCACATTGATCAAGAAAGTGCGTCACGCCTTCTGTGGACGCATGGGCGCGATGCGCCGTACCAAACGCGTCGTTTACGTACAGATCTCCATGTTGGGCGAGTTTTTGCGCGAAATTGGGATCGTTGTCGGTTTCCTCCTTGTAGTACCGCAGGTTCTCGAGCAAAATGACATCGCCTTCCTCGAGAGCTTTGACGGCATTTTCAGCACGCTCCCCGATACAGTCATCAACGAAGGCAATTTCTTTATTCAACAAAACCTTTAAGACCGGAACGCAGGGTTTCATTGACATCTCCGCCACCCGCTTTCCTTTCGGCCGGCCGAGATGGGACATGAGCACCAGCTTGCCGCCATTGTCGACAATATATTTTATGGTCGGTAACGCTGCTTGAATGCGCTTGTCATTGGCGACTGCCCCGTTTTCCAGCGGCACGTTGAAATCCACCCGCATCAGCACCCGCTGACCCTTCAAATTTAGATCCTCGACCGTTAGTTTGTTCATATCAACGTCCCCCCCCTTAAAATGAAAATTTTTAATTGAATATTGAATAATTAATGTATCCGGTCGATCTAATTTGTTGATACTTTAATTCCTCAATTCCCAAATCCCTTAATTAACGTGTCCTGAAACCTGAACACTGAAACCTGAAACCTAACACCTGACACCCGAAACCTGAAACCTGAAACCTTCATTTTCGACGATCGATTTGGTAAAATTCGACTGCATTGCTACCCAAAATTTTCGTTAGATCGCTCTGCGGCAGATCTTGGTCGACAAGCTTTTTGATCTCACGATCCCAGGCATAGGGAAGATTGGGGAAGTCAGTGCCGTACATGATGCGATCCGTCCGCATGTCGCCAAGTCTGGGTGAATAATCCATGGGCAGGTAATCGGCCAGCATCATGGTGGTATCCAGCCAAAGATTATCATATCGCTCCAACATGCGCTGGTACGCATCGAACTCGTCTGCACCCAGATGCGGAACGCAGACCTTCAATTGCGGGTAGTCTCGCAGGACCCGCTCCACCATGTCAGCCTGACACAGCTCATAGGGATCACATCGATAAGCCGGACTTTTGGGTTCACGGCCGACGTGCATGATGAGCGGTTTCCGGGTTCTGCCGCAAATGTCATAAATCTCGTCCATGGCCGGGCTGTTGATGTCAAAACACTGGACATGATTGTGGAGCTTGACACCGGCAAGACCGTCATTGAACGCCTGTTCCAGTATGGCGACGGCGTCTTGTTCACCGGGGTATACCGTGGCCATGCCGCTGACCTGGGGATGTATTCGGCTGATTTCAGCCATATAGGAATTCAGCTTCCATGCAATACCCGGTTTGTGAGCATAATGCAGGGCGACAATGTGGTCGATCCCATGGGAGTTGAGAAATTGAATGATATCTTCCGAAGACAGTTGATATCTGATGGGCCAACCGTGAATCTCAAACCATTGCCGAATCGGCGTAAACAGATTGTTCGGAAACAGGTGAACGTGTGCATCCACAATATAAGATTGCCGAATGGGAACGTAGTCGCCCTCCGGCTCGTCAATAGCGGGGAGCGGTGTGTTCAACATTCCTTGGTTTTCAGCCCGATCCATGACAAAGTTAATAATCATCATTTCCCGAAATGAAAGCATCTATACCGGTTGTAATGTAGATATTCTGTTTGGCACTGCCTTCGACTGGAAAATTTGCAAATTTGTGGTGCTGGGTTCCATCAATTCGATGACAACCGCTATATTTCTTATTTTTCTCGTAATAACAAGAGATTGCATGTCACAAACCCAAAGTCAATTGCCGCTTATCCATTAGTCCATTTACTCTTTTCCAATAGCATGGTATTGGGGTGAACCTTACCGCCAATTTAGCTAATACCAGTGTAAAAAAATAGAGCTATGAAAACTTTGCATCGCATCGTATTTGATGATTCCAGGAAAATGGATCTGATTCCATCTGACAGCGCGCATCTGATCGTGACCTCCCCTCCCTATCCGATGATTGAGATGTGGGATGAACTGTTCATTCAGCAAAATCCCGGCATTCCAAAAGCTTTGAAAAACCGCGAGGGACCGAGGGCTTTCGATTTGATGCATGAGATTCTGGATCAGGTGTGGCTGGAGGTGCATCGCATATTGATATCCGGTGGTATCGCCTGTATCAATATCGGCGACGCCACCCGCACGATTGGTGACAATTTCAGCCTGTATGCCAACCATGCCAGGATTCTCAGCGCGTTGACCCGCATCGGCTTCTCGGCGCTGCCGATTATTTTATGGCGCAAACCGACCAATGCTCCCAACAAATTTATGGGCTCCGGTATGCTGCCGGCGGGAGCCTATGTTACCCTGGAGCATGAATATATCCTGATCGTGCGCAAAGGGCCCAAGCGCGAGTTCAGAAGTGCCCGCGACAAGCAGAACCGGCGCGAAAGTGCGCTTTTCTGGGAGGAGCGGAATCAATGGTATTCCGACATATGGCTGGGATTAATCGGCACCCAACAGAAGCTCGCCAAAAATTCGGCCCGGCTGAGAAGCGGTGCCTTCCCCTTCGAGCTGGCTTACCGTCTGGTGAATATGTTTTCGGCTAAAGGCGATACCGTCGTAGATCCCTATCTAGGCACCGGTACGACCAGGTTGGCGGCCATGGCCTCCGGCAGAAACAGCATTGGATATGAAATTGAAACCGCTTTTGGGGAATTGATACGAGCCGCCACGAATACGGTTATATCGACATCCAATGCGCACATCCACCAAAGACTCCGCAATCATATCGCTTTTGTTGAGGAGCGCCGGAAGGAAAAGGGTCGATTCAAATATATAAACAAACCTTACCAGTTTCCGGTGATCACCCGACAGGAACAGGAGCTGTTTTTCAATCCGCTGCAGGAAGTGAATCAATGCGATGAGTTTACGATGGAGGTGAACTACCTGGATGTCCCCGGGGAGAATTTCTCGGGTGATTGGTTGGATCTCATGTCCGATCTTTCGAAAAAACCGGCATCAGGCCAGTTGGAGCTCTTTTAATTACTCCGCCCTGATAAAGTTAATGCTCGGGACTGCGTATTGGGAATGCAAACTACAATCTTGCTTGAAAACATGGTCAGGCGGAGTAATTAATTCAGGGGTCAGGATATTCTCTATGAAAAACCGCGATTTAAGCGGAGTGGATGGTCGTGACCGAAAATCGGATGCTGTCTGAGATCATTAGGGGTCGTTATGAATGAACAGCTCCAGCACCACGGAATCAATTCTCTTAACTAACTTCCTTGGATTACAACCCTTTGTTTATCCTTATCTGTTCATTCATTACGAACTCTTATGATCGAGTTCAGCCGGTTTTTGATCGCGATTATCCACGCAGCGGGGGACGATAAAAAAACTCCCCGATCTCTAAATTACTTAATCTGGCGCCGTACCCAATCAAGGCCCCGACGCCCTCGCAGGTTGTATGCGACAAGACCGATCGGCAGGATCTTTTCTATCAGGGGTGTCAAAAAGCAGATTCGAATCAATTCCAGGTAAAGGGTCGGCATATCCGGCGCATTGAGGACGATTTGATTCGCATCGTAATCGAGATGCCATCGTTTGGCCAGTTTTTGTGCCGCATCGCTTCCATCACGCATCTGGACCACAGCCTGCAGCGGCCCACGTGACTTCAGCAACTGTGTCCTATCGTTTTGAAGCGCATCAGCTGCTGAATGCGCCAGCCCGGCTCGCCAGGAATCCGCATCAAAGTGGGCCGGACCGTCAACTTTGTCAATGGGGTAAGTGACGATTTGATTGACCACGGCCGCGGCCTGATCACAGGCAACCGGACAGCCGGAAAAGAAGATGGGTCTTATCCCGTGCTGAGCCAGGACTAAGGAAAACAATTCCACTTCCGCCACCAGGTTGCCATTGACCTCCAGGCGCGCAATGCGTGATGTCAGGGTATGGGCCAGAAAACCATTGCTTCCCGAGGCTGCGTGCATGCCGGTGAAGATGACGGCCTCCGCGCCGCACGGATCGCCGATACCCGGTACCGGCCCGCTGCAGTAGCCGTAAATGATTTCAGCTCTGGGGTCAATCATACCGGGCAGCAGATTGTAACCGGTTCGGTGAAAATCCTTTATGGTGACCCGGTCGACACCGGCCCGAAACAGCGCGTCGACAACGGCTGCAACATCACGAGTCATATCGACGCAGGCCCGGGCCCATTCCGGTGTCCGGAAAGAAGATCCTCGATAATCCCAGCACCCCGAGCTGCCCTCGATATCCGCCACAATCAGAACGTGTTTAAAACGGCTTGCCATTTTGAATGACGAACGACGATTGTCGAATGTCGAATTATGGAATAATATCGATTTTTAATGTTGCTGCCCATGAATATCCGATTCCGAATACCGAATGCCTAACCCGGTCAAGCGGGGACCAAAAAGGATCAATCACGAAACCACGAAATGACGAAAGCACGAAATAAAGCTATGAAAATTTTCGTGTTTCCCAACTTTCGTGTTTTCGTGATAAATAAATCATTTCATTAAATGCAAAGAAATCAAAATTAAGACTCTAAGACCGAAAACCGAACGCCCTTTACCCTATACCTTATACCTTCGCCCCGTAGTTCAGCCACCAGTATCAAGTATCCAGAATCCAGTATCCAGCATCCAGTAACGAGTATCCAGTATCCAGCATCCAGCATCCAGTATCCAGTATC